>NZ_JACVAO010000070.1:0-599 GCF_014851885.1 Ensifer sp. ENS02
TAGTAGCCGATCGGCGCCGGTGCATAGTTCGGCTCGTAGAGCATCTCCGGCGGATACTGCGGCACATAGATGGTTTCCGGATTGGCCGCCTGGATGACGACGTTGTCGCCTTCCTGGACCACCTTTACCTTGTCGTCGGTCTTGATGATGTTCTTCGCGACCGCCTCGTCACGCAGTTGCTGGATGGCCATCAGCACGTCTTTCTGCTGATTGGCGATCGCATCGCCGAAAGACTGCGTCCACTCGAGATCCTCGCTCATCATCTTGACGATCTGGGGGTAGTTCAGCAGCGATATGATGCTGCCGTCCCAGTCGTCTTTCGGCTTCATGTCGGGTTTCTTCTCGCGAGCCTCAAGAAACCGTTCTGCCTCGACGATCTGCAAAGGATAGAGCGCGGCGGCGGAAATGAGCGCCACCAACTCGTCCGGGTAAAGCGCGATGCGCGCCACCAGCACCTCGAGCTCATCGTCGCTGAGCGGCTCGGGTGCTGTCTGTTGTTCCTGAGCAGCCGGTGCGGCTGCCGTCTGCTGTGCAAGAACCGCCGTGACGGGTGTTGTTATCAAAACCGCGATTGCGCTGCCGAGCGCGATGATCGTCTT
>NZ_JACVAO010000071.1:0-566 GCF_014851885.1 Ensifer sp. ENS02
TGCGGATTTCGGTAAATCGGGACATTCATTTCAGCAAGTCGCGGACAAGCGTTTCGCTAAGTCGCGGACAACGGGTGCGATCGAATTCCGGTTGCCTGGTTGCTGTTACGGGTGATTGATTTCGGTTATTTCGCCGCCGGTCAAGAGCGTCGGTGTTTTTCGTTTCCGCATGCTGTCGCCTTCGAGCGTTATGCGGTGTGCGTTGTGAACAATACGGTCCAAAATCGCATCAGCTAAAGTGGCCTCTCCGATCATTTCGTGCCAGGCCGCCACGGGAAGCTGAGCCGTGATCAGGGTCGATTTCCGCCGATATCGTTCCTCGAAGATTTCTAGCAGATCGAGGCGCTGTCGATCGTTCAGGGTGTGGGTCCCCCAGTCATCCAGCACCAGCAAGTGAACGCGCGCAAGCTTGTCGACGAGGCGCGGAAAGCGTCCATCCAGCCTGGCGAGTGCGAGGTCCTCAAACAGTCGCGGCATTCGAACGTAGAGCACCGAATAGTCGAGGCGGGCGGCCTGTCGCGCGAAAGCACAGGCAATCCACGTCTTTCCGGTGCCTGTTTGGCCGG
>NZ_JACVAO010000072.1:0-537 GCF_014851885.1 Ensifer sp. ENS02
CGCGGAAATCGACCCACATATGCGAGAGTTGGTGGGTGAAGAGCGGTCCCGAATAGAGCAATTCGCGCCCGTAAAGGTTCCGCCAGTCGTAGCTTGCGGTGTAGGCCGCATAGGCTTCCGGCGGGAGTGGGTGGGTCGGTGAGCCGAGTCCGAGGATGTAGAGGAGCAGGCCCTCGTCGTAGCCGCGCCAGCGATAGGGGATGAAGCCGTTTTCCGGCCGCCAGCCGTGGGTGAGCGTCAGCCCGTGATCGCAGGCCCAGTTCCAGTCGGCCCGTTCATAGAGCGCGTTTGCCACCCTGCGGATTTCAACTTCTTCGGCGCCATCGCCGTCGAAATACGCGGCCACTGTCAGAGCACCCGCGAAAAGAAAGGCGGAGTCGATCGTCGAAAGCTCGCACTCCCAAACGCGCCTGCCGGTCTCGATGTCGAGGAAGTGGTAGAAGAAGCCCTTGTAGCCGGAGGCGTCGGGTTCCGGTCCCTGCGGGCACTCCAGGAGAAACTGCAAGCGCCGACGCGCGATCTTTGCGGCAAACTTGC
>NZ_JACVAO010000073.1:0-497 GCF_014851885.1 Ensifer sp. ENS02
AGCAGCGCCCGGTCATAGAGATGCAGCAGGAACACCGGCGTATCGGGCGCGACCGCGTTGATCTCATCGATCGTCGGCAACCGCTTTTCGGCGAACTGGTGCTCGGTGAAGCCGCCGACGACCCGCACCCATTGCGGCGCCGGCGTGATCGCCACCTGCCGCTTCAGCATGTCCATCGCATCGGCAAGCGAGCGCACGCCGTCCCAGCGCAGCTCCATGTTGAAGTTGAGGCCGCCACGCACGACGTGGGTATGATTGTCGTTCAGGCCCGGCAGGACGCGCTTGCCCTTGAGGTCGATGGTCTTTGTGCCTGAGCCTGCCAGCGCCATGATCGTCCTGTCGTCACCGACAGCGAGGATCAGGCCATCCTTGACGGCAACGGCAGTGGCAGTCGGATTGGCGCGGTCGAGCGTCGTCACGAGGCCGCTGTGAAGGATCAGGTCGGGCGTCATCGAAGTATCTCCGGTCTGTTGGGCGCCGGCGGTGCGGGCCGACGG
>NZ_JACVAO010000074.1:0-479 GCF_014851885.1 Ensifer sp. ENS02
TCGGTGCCGGCGGAGACGTTGACGCCCTTTGCCAGCATCTTGGCCACCGGCGGCGTCGCTTCAGCGACACCATGGCCGTAGCGCTCGACGAAGTACTCGCCCTGATAGGCCATGCGGTGCTGCACGGCGATGCCGCCGCCAAGGGCGGCGATCCGGTCGATCGAGCGGTCAGAGATCGTCTCCGCATGGTCGAAGAACCAGTTGATGCCCTCAAGCGGGATATCCCGGTTGACCTTCTCGAAGACGTCGAGCGCACGGGTGATCGTCTCGTCATAGGTGGCATGCAGTCGCCAGGGCCAGCGGTTCTCCGCAAGAATGCGCACGACCTCTTCGAGTTCGCCCTCCATCTCCGGCGGCATGTCCGGGCGCGGCTCGCGGAAGTCCTCGAAGTCGGCGGCGGAAAACACCAGCATCTCGCCGGCACCGTTGTGGCGGAAATAGTCGTTACCCTGCTTGTACTTGACCGACGACGTCCATTT
>NZ_JACVAO010000075.1:0-469 GCF_014851885.1 Ensifer sp. ENS02
GGCGGCACCTTGTTCTCGTCGTGAGAGGCAAATTCGCCGGCCGCATAGACGATCTTGCCGCCGACCATCGTGAGCTCTGACGTGAGGAAGGAAATCTCGTCCTCGGCGCAGTTGAAAAAATCCTTGTCCGGCACGATGAGGTCGGCGAACTGCCCTTTCTCAATGCGGCCTTTCTTGCCTTCCTCGTTTGAAAACCACTGCACCTTCTCGGTCCACATCCGAAGCGCCGTCTCGCGATCGAGGCAGTTGGCGCGCGGGTAGAGCTGCATGCCGCCGACCGTCTTGCCGGTCACCATCCACGACAGCGAAACCCAAGGATTGTAAGAGGCGACGCGGGTAGCGTCGGTGCCGGCGGAGACGTTGACGCCCTTTGCCAGCATCTTGGCCACCGGCGGCGTCGCTTCAGCGACACCATGGCCGTAGCGCTCGACGAAGTACTCGCCCTGATAGGCCATGCGGTGCTGCACGG
>NZ_JACVAO010000076.1:0-459 GCF_014851885.1 Ensifer sp. ENS02
AACCAACAACGTCCGTGCCGGACAAATCCACCTCGGCGGTCGTATCCGACGCCATGCTGCCCTGGCCGAACCAGAATTTGCCGTAGTCCTTCGAATTTAGATAGATTTCCGCCTTGCGCAGCAGATCAGTCCCCCAGTCGAAGTGATCCTCGTTCAACTGGTTCACATTGGTTGTCGAGTAAGGGTTCCACTCCCATTCGAGATTGGCCCCGAAAGACCAGTCGTTTTCCATGAGGCTGTAGATGCGAAAGCCCGCGCGTGACGACGAGTTCCCATTGTCGGCCGGAAAATAGTTATCCGTTTGCCCGCCGTCATCGTAGCTCAGCAGGCCTTTGTTGATCTGACCGTAGAATTCGAAATAAGCATTGTCGTCGCCGAGCCGCAGCTTCGGTATCCAATGCTCGGCTTCCTTGCTGGCCTGCGCCGGCTTTGCTGGCTCCTGGGCCGAAGCAGGTGCCG
>NZ_JACVAO010000077.1:0-457 GCF_014851885.1 Ensifer sp. ENS02
GTAATCACCGTTAAACAGCGTATAGCCGGCAGCTTCTACCTGTGCAAAGTCAGCAGCGGCGGCCGGGTAATTTTTTGTGTAGAGATATGCTTTCCCGCGCAGGGCATAGGCTGCACCCTTGGTAATATGTCCGTAGTTAGCATTGCCTTTGCCATATTTCGCCGGGAGATTAGGCTCGCTGATGCAGTCGGTCAGGTCGTTGATCACTACCCTCCAAACGCTGTCTTCTGTTTCGCGGCCTTTGGTGGCCTCATCGGCAGAAAATGGTTTCAGGTATACCGGCACTCCGTGCCACAGCTGGTTCAAACGCATGTAGAAGTAAGCGCGCAGGAACTTTGCCTCCGCTACATACCGCGCTTTCTTATCATCCGCAGAAGGTGATTTCAACGGAATGTTAACAATAGCGCCGTTTGCACGCTGAATGCCATCATAAAAATATTTCCAGTTGTTGCTGAAC
>NZ_JACVAO010000078.1:0-453 GCF_014851885.1 Ensifer sp. ENS02
CGATCAGCGTCGTCAGGAAGGCCTTGCCCTTGAACTCGAACTTGGCGATCGCCCAGGCGGCGGCCACGCCGAAGACGAGGTTGAGCGGCACGGCGATGGCGGCGACGATCAGCGTCAGGCGGATGGCGGAAAAAGTCTCGGCATCGCCAAGCGCCAGCACGAATTCCGTCACGCCCTTGCGCAGCGCCTCGGTGAAGACGGCGGCGAGCGGCAAAAGCAAAAACAGTGCGACGAAGGCGAGCGCCGTGATCGTCAGCGTCAGTCGGGCAAAGCGGCTTTCGGAGGTGGCGGCGGCCAGTTCCGGCAGGGCGGCGCGAGGGCCGGAAGCCGGACTGAGACCGGGACTGGGTGCTGAGGCGGCGGTCAGGTCATGCGACATAGACATATCTCCGCCGGCTCCAGGCCTGGATCGAGTTGATGAGGAGCAGCATGGCAAACGAGATCGCCAGCATG
>NZ_JACVAO010000079.1:0-451 GCF_014851885.1 Ensifer sp. ENS02
CTTCCTGGGTTTCGGAGTCTGGTGCTTCCCAGCAGATGGTGAGGAATACGATATCGTTTTTGTCTTTATAGGAATCAGCCAGCTGACGGAAGAAAGGCAAACCTTCTACGCAACCATGGCACCACATCGCCCAGATGTCGATGATCACAATTTTACCTTTGAAGTCAGACAGGCGTACAATGTCACCGTTTTCGTTTTTCAGGGCAAAGTTAAAAGCAGGCAGTCCTGCTTCCAGCTGTGCATATGCTTTGTACAGGGAGTCAGTGGTTTTGTAACCTGAACTGTTGGGTTTCAGTGATGCTTTTGCAATGGAATGAATCTGCTTCATTTCAGAGAAAAATCCATTGTTGCGCCCTTCTACCACGAACCAGGCGATGGCGGATTTTCCTTTCATCGCATCTGATTTGCAGGTGGTGAGTATTTCAGTTACCTGATTGATAGTTTTGAGTGT
>NZ_JACVAO010000007.1:0-417040 GCF_014851885.1 Ensifer sp. ENS02
TGGCATTACGTCACGTTCTGAATCGACGAGAACTCACACCTTGTCTTCAATCAACAACAATCCAAAGATCGCCATCGAGAAAACAGGTGTAGTCTCTTGTTAAAACGTGACCGCCAAAGTCTCTTTCATAAGGAACCGAAGTTCCCCACGAGCTCCGCCGCCCACGTTTCTCTTTCTCTATATTCAATTGTCAAAAAACCGACGAACGCACCGTCCGTCAAACCGTTCCCACAAAGCCCAGAACTCTCGTCCCGAACCCCTCAATCAGCACCAAGCCAACCAGGAAACTCTAGAGCGAAGGTCGTCGTCGCCAGCAGCGCTGCCGCCCTCGTCAGTGATCGGGCTTATAGACCCCACACATCCGACACGTCAACAGCCACGTTCAAAAAAACTTCAAAAATCGACAACTCACTGAATTTACACAATAATTCCAGCTGTTGATAAACTAGGTCGATTTTGATCCGCGAGACCGCGGTCTTTCGGTCCGCAAATCACTGCCCTTGGTTGCAAGATCATATATCGCCACAATCAGGCAGGATTTAGGAGCGCGACAGGTGCCTAACGTCTGTGGTCGGCAGTGCCATTTCACGGGTGAAATGGCCGCGGTTTTCCCTGACGCTCTGCATCAGGAATTCGCGCACCGCCCTTACCCGCGGGACGGCAACCAGGTCTCTATGGCAAACCAGCCAGTAGGTGCGCTTGAGCTCGATCTCTTCCGGCAGAACGATCTCCAGGTCGTCTTCCTGCTGCGCGATGAAGTGTGGCAAGACGCAAAGGCCCAGCCCCTGCCGCACGGCCTTCGACTGCGTCAGGATGCTCGAACTCTGGAAATGGGCATGCAGGCCCGGCTGCAGCTCCCCCAGGTAATCGAGACCCGGCGCGAAGATCATGTCGTCGATGTATCCGACGAAGCGGTGTGCGGCGAGATCGTTGCGCCCGGTGATCGGCGGGTGCTTCGAGAGATAGCTGCGCGCGCCATAGACATGCAGCGTATAGGGCGTCAGCACCTCGGATTGGTAAGGCCCAGCCTTCGGCGCCGTCAGCGCCACCTGGATATCCGCCTCCTTGCGCGACAGAGACATGATCTGCTGGATCGCCAGCATCTCCAGGGAGACGTTCGGATAGCGCGCCGCAAAGTCCGCCAGCCGGTCGGCCAGAAAGAAGTTGCCGAAGCCTTCGAGTGTGCTGAGACGGACGACGCCGCGTTGCGCCGTCAGACCGTCATTGATGTCGAGCTGCAACTGTTCGGTCTCGCGCTCGATCCGCTCGGCGGTTTCGACGAAGCGCTGGCCCATGCCGGTCAAGATGTAGCCGCGCGGATTGCGCTCGAACAGCTTGACCTTGAGCGCGAATTCCAGCCTGTCGATGCGACGAGACACCGTGGCATGGCTGGTCCTCAAGCGCCGCGCCGCCGTCGACAGTTGCCCGGTGCGGGCCACCGCCAGAAAGAACTGCAGATCGTCCCAGGTGAAATTCGGATTCATGCTTACTCCCCGTCTGTCCGAAAATGAACAGATCCTGTTTTGCAATTTACGGTTCCGGACGCTTGCATCCAAGCGGTTTTTTCCCGATTGTACGCGTCAGAGCGGACATCTGAGGAGCATGTCTGGCCAAATATGAACAGACCGAAACGAACGCCCCGGCGGCCACCATCCGGCGCCGGAGTATTCCTGCGTTCGTTCGCGGCGGCTGACGGTTCAGGAAGAAGACAAGATGACGAAGCTCAAGAATGCGGCGCCGGGGCGCGGCTGAAGGAGCGATGTCGCCCGAACCCGGGATCTGAAGGGTCGCGCCGTACATATCGAGGGAGAACCATGGACATATACGACTTCATCGTCGTTGGGGCAGGTAGCGCCGGCTGCGTGCTTGCCAACCGCCTTTCGGAAAACCCGGGGCATCGCGTGCTGCTGCTCGAAGCCGGCGGCCGCGACAACTACCATTGGATCCACATTCCGGTCGGCTATCTCTATTGCATCAACAATCCGCGCACGGACTGGTGTTTCACGACCGCAGCGGAAGAGGGCCTGAACGGCCGTTCGCTCGGCTATCCCCGCGGCAAGGTGCTCGGCGGCTGCTCGTCGATCAACGGCATGATCTATATGCGCGGCCAGGCTGAGGACTACGACCACTGGCGCCAGCTCGGCTGTACCGGCTGGGGCTGGGACGACGTGCTGCCGCTCTTCAGGAAATCCGAGGACCACTATCGCGGTGCCAACGAGATGCACGGCGCCGGCGGCGAATGGCGGGTGGAAAAGGCGCGCGTGCGCTGGGACGTGCTCGACGCTTTTCAGAAGGCGGCAAGCGAAGCCGGCATTCCCGAGACGCCGGATTTCAACCGCGGCAGCAACGAAGGCTCCGGTTATTTCGATGTCAACCAGCGTTCCGGCATCCGCTGGAACACCGCAAAGGCATTCCTGCGCCCGGCGCAGAAGCGCGGCAACCTCACAGTTCTGACCAAGGCGCATGTGCGCAAGCTGATCATCGAGGGCGATCGCATCGCCGGCGTTGAATTCCAGCATGACGGCACAGTCAAGCGCGCCGGCGCAACCCGCGAAACTGTGCTCTCCGCCGGCGCGATCGGCTCACCCCATATCCTCGAACTCTCCGGCATCGGCCGTGGTGACGTGCTGCAGGCAAACGGCATCGAGCTTCGCCACGAACGCGCCGGCGTCGGCGAAAACCTGCAGGATCATCTGCAGCTGCGCATGGCCTACAAGGTCACCGGCGTGCCGACGCTCAACGAAAAGGCAAACTCGCTGTTCGGCAAGGCGTCGATCGGGCTCGAATATCTGCTGAAGCGTTCCGGGCCGATGGCAATGGCGCCGAGCCAGCTCGGCATCTTCACCCGCTCCGGACCGGAAAAGGAAACGCCGGATCTGCAGTATCACGTGCAGCCGGTGTCGCTCGACAAGTTCGGCGAGCCGGTTCATTCCTTCCCGGCAATCACCGCCAGCGTCTGCAATCTGCGCCCGGAAAGCCGCGGTTCGGTACATCTGAAGGGTCCGGATTTTGCCGCCGCACCGGACATCAGGCCGCGCTACCTGACGGCGGAGGCCGACCGCGATGTCGCGGTCAGCGCCATCCGGTTGACGCGGCAGATCGTCAAGCAACCCTCTTTCGCCCGCTTCAACCCGGTCGAGTTCAAGCCGGGCCCGTCCTACGAGACCGAGGAGGACCTGAAGCGCGCGGCCGGCGATATCGGCACGACGATCTTCCATCCGGTTGGGACCTGCCGCATGGGCGCCGATCCGGAGAGCGTCGTCGATCCGGAACTGCGCCTGCGCGGCCTGAAGGGATTGCGCATCGCCGACGCCTCGGTCATGCCGACGATCACCTCGGGCAACACCAATTCGCCGACGATCATGATCGCCGAAAAGGCGGCAACGATGATCCTGGCAGTCAATCGTTAGGCGTCAGCGGCAAGGGCGGGCTGCACTCGGGCGCCCGTCGAAGATGCTGATTCCATGCCGGATTCGGCCAGCTAGCGGTGTCGGATAACGGTAAACTGGCCGAAAAGCGACGCGAAAAGCTTAAATCTCAGGCGTTGAGCCCCTATATCAGGTCCTGATGGCTCGGTTTGAGCCCAAGCAAGATTTAGGGGTTGTGATGGCAATGCAGCGATTTGGGCGTTTTGGACGAACTCTGGCAATGATGGCGATCGGCATGGTCGTTGCGCTGACCGTTGTGGACGTCGCCGAAGCGCGGCGTTCGGGCGGCGGCTTCGGTAGCCGCGGCACCCGCACCTTCTCGCAGCCACCGGTCACCCGTACCGCGCCGACTAACGCGGCACCGATCGACCGTTCGATGACGCCGCGCCAGGACGCAGGCCCGGCCGCGACCAATCCGGCAGCCGGCCAGACGCGCCCGAACGCCACCCAGCCGAACGCCCGTCCGGGCTTCTTCAGCGGCTTCGGCGGTTCGCTGCTCGGTGGCCTGATGGTCGGCGGCCTCATCGGCATGCTGATGGGCGGCGGTTTCGGCGGTGCTGCCGGCTTCCTCGGCCTGATCGTGCAGATGCTCCTGATCGGTGGCCTGATCATGCTCGCCATGCGCTTCTTTAACCGCAACCGCCAGCAGACAGCCTATGCCGGCCCGTCCGAGCGCTCGTCGGGCCAGCAGCCATCGAACGGCATGCCGTCGTTCAAGATCCCGAGCATCGGCGGCGGCCAGGCAAGCGGTCAGGCGCAGGCTCGACCCCAGGCAGCCCCTCAGGCGGCGCCCGTCACCGACGGCCCGGCCGATGAAATCGGCGTCCAGGGGTCCGACCTCGAGCAGTTCGAAAAGATGCTGAAGGACGTGCAGGCGGCTTACGCCGCGGAAGACTACGGCACGCTGCGTCGCCTGACGACGCCGGAAGCCATGTCGTACCTAGCAGAAGAGCTCAGCGACAACGCCACGAGCGGCGTCAAGAACGATGTGCGCGACGTGCACCTCGTTCAGGGCGACGTCGCCGAAGCCTGGTCGGAAAACGGTACCGAATTTGCGACCGTCGCCATGCGTTACGAGAGCATCGACGTCATGCGCGACCGCACCACCGGCAAGGTGATCAGCGGCGATCCGGACAATCTGACGGAAGCCGTCGAGCTCTGGACTTTCGTGCGCAAGCCGGGTGCCGAATGGCAGGTTTCGGCGATCCAGGGCGTCAGCCACGACTGAAGCGCAGCAAAGCCTATAGAAAAAAGGCCCGGTCGGCATCGCCGCACCGGGCCTTTTCGTTTTCAGGCCGTCCAATCACACGGCCGCGGGGGCCCCAGTCGGCGGCGCGAGGATGCCGGTGATCAGATCCCGCAGCCAGCGATGGGCGGGGTCGCCGTCGCGCCGCCGGTGCCAGATCTGCCGGAAGGCGAAGGGCGGGATCGCGAAGGGTGGCGCGAAGATGGCGAGCGGCCCGATCTCCCCGTCGCGGGGCAGGATCCGGCGCGCAACCGTTAGCACGAGGTCGGTTCCCGGAACGAGACCCGGCGCCGCACTCCAATGAGGCAGGGCCAGCGCAATGCGGCGCTTGTGTCCAATAGCCGAAAGCGCAAGGTCGATCTCGTTGCCGGTATCGCCACGCAGGGAGACGAGAATATGCGGCCGCTGCAGATAGGCCGAAAGATCCATCGTCGTTTCGCCGCCGAGGCTCGCGCGATCGGCCAGGCAGGCGAAGTGCTCCTCGAACAGCAATGATGTCCTCAGATCCTCGGCAAGCGTCGGGAAAACCCCGAGCGCCAGATCGATTTCGCCGTCGACGGCCTGTGCCATCATCACTTCGCGGCTTGCCTGGCTTACGAGGAGATCGACGTTCGGCGCCTGCCGGCGCAGCACGGTCATCAGTTGCGGCAGCAGCACAAGCGCAGCGTAATCGGACATCGCCAGCCGGAAGACGTGGGGCTCGCGCGCCGGATCGAACGGCTGAGACCCCATGAGCAGACGCATATGCGCGAGCGCTTCGGCAAGCTGCGGCGCGATCTCCAGCGCCCGCACCGTCGGCTCGAGCTGGCCGCCATGGCGAACCAGCAAGGGATCGTCGAACAGAGCGCGCAACCGCGCCAGCGCATGGCTGACGGCAGGCTGGCTCTTGTTCAACCGCAGAGCCGCGCGCGAGACGTGGCGCTCCGCCAGGAGCGCGTCGAGCACCACGAGCAGGTTCAGGTCGATTGCGCCAAGATTATTCATCATACGAATATAGCACGTGAAAAATTGGAATTTCCATTCCCAAGATAGATGATGGAGGATCGCCGCAACAAAAAGGAAAAACAATGCCCAATCTCTCCTCCCTCCTGTTGCTTGCCGTGGCGATCTTCGCCGGCGCCGTCGTCCCCCTCCAGGCCGGCGCCAATGCCAACCTTGGCCGCCTCCTCGGCCATCCGCTCTGGGCGACGGTCGTCTCGCTCGGCGTCAGTCTCGCGCTCATCCTGCCGATGCTGATTGCCTTCCGGGCGCCGTTGCCCAGCCTGGCTGTGGCATTCAAGGGTCCGTGGTGGATCTGGATCGGCGGCCTCGCCGGCGTGATCTACATCACCGCGGCTCTCCTCCTTGCGCCGAAGCTCGGCGCGGCAAGCTTCATTGTCGCCGTCATCGCCGGCCAGATGGTCATTTCCATGTTGATCGATCACTACGGCCTGATGGGTTTCCCGCAAAGGCCGGTCAATGCGGCGCGGCTGACCGGCCTGTTCTTCATCGTCGGCGGCATGGTGATCACCCAGATCGCCAATGTCACGCCGGTCTTGGCCAACGCGCCGCGATAGCACAGAGCCGCATCTCGGCAGCGGCAGCCATGACGATCAAGGCTACCGCTTGTCACCTGAGAAGCACCCATGGTAAATGGCTGACCATGTCGAGCGAACCCCATTTGATGGCCTGATTTGCCCCGCAAGGCGGGGCTTGCATCTGTGAGCCCAGAACCGTCCGCCTCTTGCGCGGGCTTATCCTGTTCGCGTTCGATCTCATCAAACCTGCCCAATACAGCAGACCCGAGATCGATTGCGTCTCATCGGGCTCTCCTATGGACAAATCCAATCTTTGGGGCGTTGCCGCCTTCCGGCGCATCAGCCTCGTCCTCACCGTCGATTCCTTCTGCTCCTGGATGCTCGTCGCCGCGCTGCCGCTCGTCGCTGCAAGCCGCTTCGGCGCCGGTGCGGAACTGGTCGGCAGTCTTGCCTTGCGTCTGCTGCCGAGCCTCCTGCTTGCGCCGATCGTCGCCTCGCTGCTACGGCGCAGCGGCCCGCAGCTTCCGGTGCTGTGCTGCCTGTCGGTGACCGCCATCGCCATTCCCGGCCTTGCGTTCGCGCCGGACGCAATGACATTGCACATGATCGTCCTGGTCATCGGCGCTGCGGACGCGGTGGTCACGCCGGGTCTGTTGATGCTGCGCGCCGCCGTCGTTCCAGCCAGCCGCAACATGGAGGCCAACACCGCCTTCCAGGCGATCGACCGCTTCGCCAAGATTTTCGGTCCGCCGGCGGCGGGTCTGGCAGCTGCCTCCGCCTCGATCTTGACAACCCTTCTTGCGCTGTCCCTTGCCCAGATCGGGGCAGCCCTTCTGCTGGCGCTTCAACCACGCGACAAGCCGGTGCAAGAGAACGCGGCACCCTCGCACGCATCGGGCTTCGGACGGGAACCCCTTGCGATGTTTCGCGAGAATCCCTTGCTCTGGGCTTTGCTGCTCCCGGCCTTCGGCTACATGGTCTCGCTCGGGGCACTGCAGCCGTTCCTGTTCTGGCTCAATCGTGACCAGTTTCATCTCGGCCCGGCGATGTGGACCTTGCTTCTGGCGGCACAGGGCGCCGGCGCCCTGATTGGTGCCGTCGTCTCGCACCGATTGGCGGGGACTTTGACCAGTACGCAGGCGCTGCTTCGCGCCTATCTCCTCTCCAGCCTGCTCGAGGGCCTTTCGACCTTCGCGCTGATTTTTGCCCCCAATTCCCTGGTGGCCAGCGGACTGCTGATCGTCGGCGGCATACCGGAGATGATCGCTTTCGCCACCTACTTTACCCTTGTGCAACGCTGCCTGTCCCTGGAGCGCCAGGCAGTGTTTTACGCCGTGAGCTTGCCACTCATGGATGCCTGCTTGATCGCCGGCATCGTCTCGGGAGCCTTCTATACCAGCAATCTCGTGACCCTCGGGCAGTTCTGGCTCTTTGCCAGCGCCTGCGCCGTGCTTCCGGTTCTGCCGTTCCTCGCGTGGCGCGGGTCGGCGACCGACCGTTAGAACAGTGTCTCGCGGCAAAAAGATCAACGCCAGCCGTAACTTACGGCTGGCGTGTTTCACTTTGACTGGCCATACTCACACCGGGCTATAAAGGGGTATTGCATGCAGGACCGGTTGTTCATTGATGGCAAATGGGAAAAACCGCGGCGCGGCGGCACGCTCGACGTGATCGATCCGGCGACGGAGGAGATCATCCATCGTGCGCCTGCGGCAACCTACGAAGACGTGGACAGAGCCGCAAAAGCGGCCCGCATCGCCTTCGACAGCGGCCCCTGGCCAAAACTTTCGGGCAACGAGCGCGCCGCCTATCTGCGTGCAATCGCCGCCAAGATCGAGGAAAAGCGCCACTCGCTGGCCCGGCTCGAAGTCGCCGACAACGGCAAGCCGCTGCCGGAAGCATTGTGGGACATCGACGATGCCGCAGGCTGCTTCCGCTATTATGCCGGCCTCGCCGAGGAACTGGACACCAGCCCTGAGGAGGCGATCGCCGTCGGCGACAGCCGCTTCACGTCACGCGCCGTGCGCGAACCGCTCGGCGTCGTCGGCGCGATCACCCCGTGGAACTATCCGTTGCTGATGGTGTCGTGGAAGGTGGCTCCGGCGCTGGCCGCCGGCTGCACCATCGTGCTCAAACCGTCGGAGCTGACGCCACTGACAGCACTTGAGCTCGGCGTCATCGCCGAGGAAGTCGGGCTGCCGGCCGGCGTGCTCAACATCCTCACCGGCACCGGCCAGGACGCCGGCCAGCCGCTGACCGAGCATCCGCTGGTCGACAAGCTTGCCTTCACCGGCTCCGTCGTCACCGGCCGCAAGGTGATGATGGCCGGTGCCCAGGACATCAAGAATGTCAGCCTCGAACTCGGCGGCAAGTCGCCCTTCGTCGTCTTTGCCGACAGCGACATCGACAAGGCCGTCGAATGGATCATGTTCGGCATCTTCTGGAACCAGGGCCAGGTCTGCTCGGCGACCTCGCGCGTGCTCGTCGAGGAGACGATCTACGAGACTGTCATCAAGCGCCTCTGCGAGGAGGCAGCAAAAATCACCATCGGCAACGGCCTCGACGACGGCACGTTGCTCGGGCCGATCGTCTCGAAGGGTCAGTACGACAAGATCATGGGCGCGATCGACCGCGCCCGCCAGGACGGCGCCACGGTGGCTGCCGGCGGCGGCCGCCCGGCCGGCCTCAACAGCGGCTACTTCATCGAACCGACAGTGCTGACCGATATGCGCGAAGACAGTTACGTCTGGCGCGAGGAGATCTTTGGTCCGGTCGTCTGCGTCAAGCCGTTTGGCGAAGAGGCCGACGCGATCCGCATGGCCAACGACAGCCGCTTCGGTCTTGCAGCCGCCGTCATGTCGGCCGACAGGGACCGCTGCGAGCGCATCGCCCGCGCTTTTCGCGCTGGCATCGTCTGGATCAACTGCTCGCAGCCGACCTTCACCGAAGCACCCTGGGGTGGCTACAAGCAATCGGGCATCGGCCGTGAGCTCGGCCGCTGGGGCCTTTCCAATTATCTGGAGACCAAGCAGATCACCAGTTTCGACGCCGACGAGCCCTGGGGCTGGTACATCAAGGGATAGCGCCGATCGGGGCGTGGAGGTCAGCGTCAAATTCCCTTCATGCGGCTGTGAAATAAGCCGACTAACGATGGCATCACGCAAAGTTGTCGTCGAACACACGCAATCCGGAGGGTCAGATGAACAGGTCGAACGACGAGATCGAAACGCAGGACTGGCTGGAAGCGGAACTGGCCGACACGCTCGACGAGGACTACGAACTCGAGCTTTCCGAACCGGCGCTGTCGGAAGAGATCCGCAAGATCTACCGCAAGAACCACCCGCCTTCGATCCCGCGCATCGATTACTTCCGCTCGCTGCTGAAGTTGCAGTCGGAGTTGATCAAGCTTCAGGACTGGGTGGTCCATCACAAGGAAAAGGTGGTGGTGATCTTCGAAGGCCGCGATTCCGCTGGCAAGGGCGGCGTCATCAAGCGCATCACCCAGAGGCTTAATCCCCGCGTCGTGCGTGTCGTCGCGCTGCCGGCACCGTCCGACCGCGAAAAGACGCAATGGTATTTCCAGCGCTACGTGCCGCACCTGCCGGCCGGCGGCGAGATCGTGCTCTTCGACCGCTCCTGGTACAACCGCTCCGGCGTCGAGCGCGTCATGGGCTTCGCCACCGAGGACCAGGTCGAGCAGTTCTTCGACGACGTGCCGGAATTCGAGCGCATGCTGGTTCGCTCCGGCATCCGGCTGGTGAAGTACTGGTTCTCGATCACCGACGAGGAGCAGCAGATGCGCTTCCTGGTGCGCATTCACGACCCGTTGAAGCAGTGGAAGCTGTCGCCGATGGATCTGCAGTCGCGGGTGCGCTGGGAAGGTTACACCAAGGCCAAGGAGGAGACCTTCGCCCGAACCAACATCCCGGAAGCGCCCTGGCATATCGTCGAAGGCAACGACAAGAAGCGCGCCCGTCTGAACTGTATCGACCACCTGTTGAGGCAGATCCCCTACGAGGACGTGCCGCACGAGGAAATCTCCCTGCCGGAACGCGTCTTCAACCCGGACTACGAGCGCAAGGTTCTGCCGCCGGAACTCTACGTGCCGTCGAAATACTGACGCACGCGGGCAACTGCCCGCGTCTGCAGCCGTTGAAAGCGAGGCGGCATCCGCCCGCCTCGCTTGCAATATCCCCGTGAAAATCAGAGATTGCCGTGAAACGCCAGTTTCATGGACATCGCATGAGCCCGAAAGAACGTTCCTTCCTCACCCGTGTTCGCCAAGTGCTGCCGGAACTGCATCCGGCCGAGCGGCGGCTGGGCGACTTCCTCTGCGATTTTCCAGGCGAGGTCGCCAGCTACTCAGCCCAGGAACTGGCGGCGCTCGCACATGTGTCGAAGGCGACGGTCTCTCGCTTCATCCAGCGGCTCGGCTACGACAATTACGAAGAAGCGCGTCGGCATGCCCGCGCCGACAAGCAGACCGGTTCGCGCCTGTTCCTTGCAACCGCCACCGACAGCGGCGGCGAGCAGTCGCTCACGTCCCATGTGGCGCAGGGCGTGGCCAATATCGAAGCGACCTTTCTCGCCATTTCCGAAACCCAGGTGACGGCGGCGGCAACCGCCATCCTTGGCGCCCGCAAAGTCTGGGTCATCGGCTTTCGCGCCAGCCATTCCTTCGCCACCTATCTGCAATGGCAGATGACACAGGTGGTCGAGCACATCTCGGCCATTCCCGGCGGCGGCCAGACGCTCGGCGAACATCTGGTCAGCATCAACAACGACGACGTCGTCATCCTTTTCGGCCTGCGCCGGCGCGTCACGTTGATGGAACCGATCCTCGCGCAGCTCGAAAAATCGGGCGCAAGGCTGCTCTATATCACCGACGAAGGCGTTCCCTTCCTCAACCAGGCAGAATGGCATTTCCGCTGCCAGACGCTGGCGCCGGGGCCCCTGTTCAACCACGTCTCTGTGATGGCGCTCTGCCATCTGCTCACCACGCGTTGCATCGAAATCGCCGGTCCCGCCGGCCGAAACCGCCTGCGCGGCATCGAGGCGATCAACGACGCGCTCGACGAATTGTGAGCGCCGATTGGGCATTTGCCTGAAACGGCAGAACATTTTTCGAGCACAAGAAATCTGGGTTTCAACCGCCCGTTAGAGTGCAATCTGTCGCCAAGCTTTTGACGGCAAACGAGAAACTGTCGTTTCCCACCGAGTGGCACGAAATCTGCATTCCATAACCTGGGTTGCGAGCGGCCATTTCCTTTCGCAGCGCGTCATAGAATCTCCTATGAAACTCAGATTTCATCATGTAGATTTTATGAAACTGAGTTTTCACATTTTCACGTTGTTAAGCCATAAAGGGGAACGAACCATGGCAGCGGAAAATATGGTACCGTCCGGCAGGTCATCGCCGGTCATCAGACAGTTGGAATCAGCCTTCACCAAGATCGGCGTCACCGGCGCCCACAAGCAAATTCTCGCCCTCGTGCTCATCGGCTGCCTGTTCGACAGCTTCGAACAGAACACCATCGGCGTTGCCGGCCCGATCCTGAAAGAACATTGGGGCCTTACCGGCACCGACATCGGTTTCCTCAACACCATCACCTTCGGCAGCGCGGCGATCGGCCGCCTGCTTTCAGGCATCCTCGGCGACCGCTACGGCCGACGCGTGATGCTGACCATCAACCTCCTGCTCTTCACCATTGGCTCGGCCGCCTGCGCCATGGCGCCGAACTTCGCCACGCTCTGCTTTGCCCGTGCCATCGTCGGCTTCGGCGTCGGAGGCGAAATCTCGACGGCCGTTACCATGCTGTCGGAATTCTGCTCGCCGAAATTCCGCGGCACGGCGGCCGGCCTCGTCAATGTCGGCGCCGGCGGCTTCGGCAACTTCCTGGCGCCCGCCTTCGGCCTGATGATCTTCACCCTCTTCCCGGGTGAAAACAGCTGGCGCTGGCTCTTCGCCGCCCTCGCGCTCCCGGCCCTGCTCGTCGTCTTCTATCGCCGCTTCGTGCCGGAGACCCCGCGCTTCCTGGCTTCACAGGGCAAGATCGACGAAGCCAACAAGGTGCTCTCCATCCTTGCCTCCGGCTCGTTGCGCCCGCGCAATCTCAAGGTCCAGGAGTATCTGACCAAGGATCACCTGAAAGACGAAGAGCCGGCCAAGAGCGACTGGAAGGAACTCTTCCGCGCGCCCTTCATCGGCCGCACGATCCCCGTCGCCATCGCCATCCTGATGAGCTACGGCGCCCAGCTTTCGGTGCTGACGCTGATGCCGATCATCTTCGTCTCCATGGGCTATACGCTGCAGGGCAGCCTGCTCTACAGCATGATCATCCAGAGCGGCAGCGTGCTTGGTGCCATCGCCGCCTCGATGTTCGGCTACTACTTCCCGCGCAAGAAGGTGCTGACGCTCGGCGCCGTGTTCGCCTGCCTCGCGGCGGTCTCGATCGCCTATCTCGGCACCAACATCTATCTGGTGCTGATGTTCGGCGCGATCTTCCAGTTCTTCGTGCTGCTGCTCAACACCTCGATCTGGATCTATGCGCCCGAACTCTTTCCGACCCGCATCCGCGCCTTCGGCGTGGCGCTGATCCTGGCAACCGGTTCGGCCGCGGGTTCCTTCGTCCCCACCATCGCCGGCGCCCTCTTCGACGTCTACGGCATGGTCGGTGTCTTCGGGCTTGCCGCCGGCATGTATGCGGTCTTTGCCTTCTGCATCCAGCTCGGCCCCGAAACCTACGGCATGTCGATGGAAGACCTCACCCAGCCTGCCGATGCCGACCTGGCAAAGGCTGACACTTCTGAAATCAAAGTCGGCGTGGAACTGAGAACGTGAGCGCACATATCCTTCTGATCAACCCGAACAGTTCGCGTGCCACCAGCGACATGATGGTCGCCATCGCACGCCGGGCAGCATCAGGACGCATGGCCGTGGCAGTCGCCACGGCCATGCGGAACCCGCCGATGATCGTCACACCGGAGCAGCTGGACGCATCCGCTGCCGAGGTCGTCGAGATCGGCGAAAAGCATGAGGTCGGATGCCTCGGCATCGTCGTCAGCGCCTTCGGCGATCCCGGCCTTGCCGCGCTCAAGCACCGGCTCGATATCCCCGTCATCGGAATCTGTGAGGCCTCGATGATCGAGGCCTCACAGGGCGGCCGCAAATTCGGCGTCGCCACCACGACGCCGGAACTGATCCAGGCGATCGACGACCGCGCCCGCGATCTCGGCGTCTGGGAACAATATACCGGCATCCGTTGCACTTCGGGTGATCCGCTGGCGCTTTCCGCCCACCCGGATCGGCTGCTTTCGGCTCTCGGCGAGGCGGTCCGCCAATGCATCGAGCTCGACGGCGCCGAGGCCGTCATCATCGGCGGCGGCCCGCTCGGCCAGGCGGCCGACGAGCTCCAGCCGATGTTTTCGACGCCGATTATCGCCCCCATCCCGAGCGCAATCGGCCGCATGCTCGACCTGATGCAGGTCGCCGCCTGACAGGCATTCCTCATCGCAGACACCCAAAAGGAGTATGGATCGGGCGGCGCTAATGCCTGTTTCCGCCGGCCGCCCTGTGGTATTTTCGCCCTTCCTAATTGGCGAGACCGAAGCTGGGGCGGAGGTTACGCGATGAAATCTCTCTTTGCTTCGCTAGTCGCGGTGGCGTTCTTCGCCGCGGCGGCGAACGCGGGTCCTTTGCATGACGCTGCACGGGACGGCGACACGGAACGCGTCAAACAGTTGCTCGATCAGGGAACCGACATAACCGAGCCGGATGCGGCCGGTGAACCGGCGCTGTTGATTGCCGCTCTCAAGGGTCGCGCCGAGGTCGTCGCCCTTCTCATCGACCGCGGCAACGACATCGAGATCCGCAATAAGGGCGGTCTCACCGCGCTTCACGCCGCGGCCTATGGCGGCAATCTCGAAACCGTCAAACTACTCGTCGCCAAGGGCGCGGCGGTCAACGACGTCGCCAACTTCTACAAGATGTCGCCGCTGCATGCGGCGGCCGAAGAAGGCCACGCCGAAGTGGTCGCCTTCCTGCTTGCCAACAAGGCAGACATCGAAGCCAAGGAGCGCAACGGCTATACGCCGCTCACCCAGGCCGGCTGGCGGTCCTATTGGCCGGCCGCCGAACTTCTGTTGAAGGCCGGCGCCACCTGCCAGAAGGCCGAGCTTGTCGGCGAATGGCTCTACGGCGAATGCACGAAGCGTCAATAGATCCGGAAACGGAGGAAACGGCATGTCTCGACACTCCATACGATTTATAATCGCGGCGACAGCGGCGTTCCTTGCGCCGGCCGTCCCGTCACTGGCAGAAGAGCCCGTGAACACCGGCTACTTTGGCGACGTGGCGATCAAGGGTTACGACCCGGTCGCCTATTTCACCGAGAACAAGGCTGTCGAAGGATCACCCGAATTCAGCTATCGCTGGCTCGGCGCCACCTGGCAGTTTGCCAGCGCCGAACACCGTGACCAGTTCATCAAGGAGCCCACCCGCTATGCGCCGCAATATGGCGGCTACTGTGCCGATGGCGTCTCCTTCGGCACGGTCACGACCAACATCGATCCCAAGGCCTGGCGCATCATCAAGGACAAGCTCTATCTCAGCTACGATCCGGGCGCAGCCGACGGACTGGTGAAGAACCCGAACAAGGTGGTCGATTCGCGCAAGCACTGGTCCGAGGTCGAGCAGACGTTGCTCACCGAGAAGGCGAACATCAACTGGACGCAGCCCCGGCCCTGAAGGCCGGCGGCTCGGCGATGACAACCGTCACTTCTCGATCGAGAAGAACTTCAGCGACTGCGGCGTGACATTGATGTAGTCCGCCGTGCGCTCGCCCTTTGCCGTATTGCGGTAGACATAGCCGCAGACCATGCGGTCGAGAAAATAGCCGTCATATTTTTCGCAGAGCTGGTTGCCCTTCACTTCAATCCGACCGGTGATGTTGGTGTTGCTGGTGCGATAGGCGGTGTTGCCGTCCTTGTCGAAGAACTGGGCAAAGCCCGTGCCGTTCTTGTGCACGCCGACCCAGGTCTTGTCGGTGGTCAGTTGTTTCAGCTCGGCCGGGCCGAGCCGGTCGCTGGCGGCGCCGACGAAGCCGAAGGGCCATTCCGGAATACCGGCGACGCGAAGGCCGAAGAGGTGGCGATAGAGATCCTCTTCGCGCCAGTAGTCGTAGAGATAGCCGTAGTAGCTCAGGTTCGTGTCCGGGAAGAGCTTCAACAGCTCGGCCGCTTCGGCGGCCGCACTCTGCTGGTCGCCGCGCTGGGCATAGGCCGACGCCAGATACTCCCGCACAGCCTCCGCCTTTGGCAAGGATGCGCCGGCCGCTTCGATCAGGGGGATCGCCTTCTCAAGGTGACGCGTCGTGTAATAGACGATGCCCGAAAGCAGCTGCAGGCTCGAAGATGGCGACGGATCAAGCCTCAGCGCCCGCTCGATATCGTCGAGCGCCTGCTCGTGTTCACCGGTCTGGGCCAGTATCAGCGCCAGATTGGCGAGCGCCTCGGCATCCCCCGGCTGCGCCGAGACAGCTCGAAGCGCCGATTCCTTTGCCTCAAGGGGACGGCCGTCCACCAGCTGCAGCAGCGCCAGCACGGTATGGGCGCGGGCGTTGTTGGCGTCGAGCTTCAGGGCCTGTCCCGCCGCATCATAGGCGATCTTGCGCGCCACGGCCGCGGACCAGAGATAGTTGTAGTCGTTGCGCCAGACGTCGACGGCGACCCGGGCGATACCGGCATGCGCATCGGCGAACTTCGGATCGAGATCGATCGCCCGCTGATAATAGGAAAGCGTCTGGCGATAGGTGTCGACGTCGCGCCAGATCAAGCCCTGCTGCTCGGCGCGCATGTAGTTGTCGTAGGCCTCGAGATTGTCCGTCGGAATGCGCGCCAGCTGGTCGCGTTCGCCCTCGCTGAGCTTGACCTCGAGCGCTGCGATGATCTTGCCGATCACGTCGTCCTGAACCGCAAAGAGGTCGGCGTATTGCCGATCGTAACGCTCGGCCCAGAGCGAAAGACCGCTCATCGCATCGATCAGCTTGACGTTGATGCGCAACCGCTGGTCCGCCCGCTGCAGCGTGCCCTCCAGCACATAGTGTACGCCAAGTTCGGCGGCCACGTCCTGGATCTTGTCGGTACTGCCCTTCAGCGCGAACACCGAATGGCGCGCGATGACAAAGAGGCCGGACACTTTCGAGAGTTCTGTGATGAGATCGTCCGTCAGCCCCTCGGCCAAATGGTCGTGATCGCTGTCGCCGCTGACATTGATGAAGGGCAGCACGGCAACCGAAGGCTGGTCCGGCAGCGGATAGGCGAAGCGCTGCGCCATCCCCTCCTGCCCGATCCACGTCCACGGCTGCCACCAGGCGACCGCAGTCGACAGCGCAATCGCGACGAGACCAACGACCGATCCCTTCACCCAGGCCGCATTGCGTCGAGGCTTCTCGACAACCGTCCTGCCGGCGGCCCCCGGATCGAGGAGGACCCGGTAAACCCGGATCGGCTCGGCAAGCCCCTTGACCGTCTGTTGACCCAGGGACGCAAATCCGACTTTCAGCTTGGAGCTGACCTGGTCGTAAGCCGTGCCGGAGATCGCAATACCACCCGGCTCGGCAAGTCCCTGGACCCGATCGGCGATGTTGACGCCGTCGCCATGGATGTCGTCACCCTCGACGATGATGTCGCCAAGATTGATGCCGATGCGGAAGTCCAGCCTCTCGCCATTTGGCGCCTTGTCGGCTTCCGCCTCCGCCTTGCGCCGCTGGATCTCGACTGCGCATTGGGTCGCGTCGACAACGCTGCGGAATTCGACGAGCAGGCCATCGCCCATCGTCTTCACCAGACGCCCGTGATGCTCGCGGAAAAGCGGCTCGAGAATATCGCCGAGATCCGACTGGAATCGCAAGCGCGTCCCTTCCTCGTCCAGCCGGCTCAAGCGGCTGTAACCGACGACATCCGCGATCAGGACGGCTGCGAGACGGCGCTCCATCGACGGGCTCTCAACGTGCGATGTACTCCAGCGGCAATGGTACCGCAGCTTGGCGGGCGGCGCCATCGGCACGCATGGATGAGACGCGTCGACCAGGCCGTAACCGTTACGTACTTGCAGGACCTCGCTGAAGTGCCACGATTACAGGCGATCATCCGAAGGAAGCTGCCATGCTCAAACGACGGTCTCTGCTGGTGCTCGGCGCTCTTGCCACGGCACTTCCCGCACTCAAGTTGACGAGCGCGAGGGCTGCCGATGCAGGCCTCTCTGCGGACGAGGCGCGCGCCATTGCCAAGGACGCCTATATCTACGGTTTCCCGCTGGTCGACAGCTACAGGGTGCAGCATTCCTATTTCGTCGATCACGGCAATCCCGAGTTCAAGAGCGGCTGGAATACGCTCAACAATACCGCGCGGGTCTATACGCCTGACGACAAGGCGATCCAGACGCCAAATTCCGATACGCCCTACTCCTTCCTGGGCGCGGACCTGCGCGCCGAGCCGCTGGTCCTGACCGTGCCGGCGGTCGAGAGGGAGCGCTACTACTCGCTCCAGTTCGTCGACATGTACACGTTCAATTTCGCCTATGTCGGAAGTCGCGCCACCGGCAACGAGGCTGGCACCTTCCTGCTGGCGGGACCGGGCTGGAAGGGTGAAACCCCGCCCGGGATCAAGGCGGTGATCCGGTCGGAAACGGAATTCGCTTTCGTGCTTTACCGCACGCAGATGTTTGATCCCGCCGACATCGAGAACGTCAAGAAGATCCAGGCGGGCTACAGGGTCGAGCTGCTGTCGAGCTTCCTTGGTCAGCCGGCTCCGGCACCGGCCGCGGCCGTCGATTTTATCACCCCGTTGAGCGCGGCTGACGAAAAGACCTCGCCTGACTTCTACAGGGTCCTGAATTTTATCCTGCATTACTGCCCGACGCACCCGTCCGAAACGGCGCTGATGCAGCGTTTCGCCGATCTGAACATCGGTGCGGGCAAGACGTTCGACATCACGGCTTTCTCGCCGGAGATCCAGAAGGCGATCACTGACGGCATGGCGGACGCCTGGGCGGCGTTCAAGGAACACAAGGAAACCGAAATCGACACCGGCAAGGCTTCGAGTGCCGACGCGTTCGGCACGCGGGAGTTCCTGAAGAACGACTATATGCAGCGCATGTCCGGCGCGGTTCTCGGTATCTACGGCAACTCGAAGGACGAAGCTCTCTATCCCGCCTATTTCGTCGATGACCAGAAGAAGCCGCTGACCGGGTCGGGCCACTACACCTTGCGCTTCGAACCCGAGCAACTGCCGCCGGTCAACGCCTTCTGGTCGCTGACCCTCTACGAACTGCCGTCGAGCCTGCTCTACGCCAATCCGCTTAACCGCTATCTCATCAACTCGCCGATGCTACCGAACCTGCAAAAGGACGCCGATGGCGGCGTGACGCTCTACGTCCAGCACGAGAGCCCTGGGCCTGACAAGGAAGCAAACTGGCTGCCGGCGCCGAGCGGCCCGTTCTTCACCGCCATGCGGCTCTACTGGCCAAAGCCGGACGCATTGGACGGAAAATGGAAAGCGCCGCCGATGCGGCGCGCCAACTGATCAACGAGGATTTGAATATGAAACACTATCGTTCGTTCCTCATTGCCAGTGCACTGGCGATGGCTGCCGCAACCCAGGCAAGCGCCGCCGACCCCGTAACCGTCGGTGTCGACAACTTCGTTCGTGCCGAGAGCGACATGTACCTCGCCTCCATGGTCAAGGACGGCGCCTTCGGCAAATTCGTGCATCGGCGCGAACCGGCTTCGATCGACAATCAGACCGTCATTCGCCTCAACCGCGATACGCTCTATTCATCGGCCGTGTTCGATCTCGACGCGGGCCCGGTTACGGTCACCATGCCGGACGCGGGAAAACGCTTCATGTCGCTGCAGGTGGTCAATGAGGACCACTATGTGCCGGAGGTCGTCTACGGCGCCGGAGAGGTGACGTTGACCAAGGAAAAGGTCGGCACGCGCTACGCCGTTGTCGGCGTCCGCACCCTGGTCGATCCGACCGACCAGAAGGATATCGCCGAAGTCCACGCCCTGCAGGATGCGATCAAGGTGACCCAGGAGAAGGAAGGCACGTTCGAAATCCCGGCCTGGGACCCGGCCAGCCAGAAGAAGGTGCGCGAAGCCCTGCTTGCGCTCGGCGCCACCATGCCGGACTTCAAGAAGGCCTTCGGCACCAAGGCCGACGTCGACCCGATCCGCCATCTGATCGGCACCGCGACCGGCTGGGGCGGCAACCCCGACAAGGACGCGTCCTATCTCAACGTCACGCCCGCCAAGAACGACGGCAAGACCATCTACAAGCTCGACGTCAAGGACGTACCGGTCGATGCCTTCTGGTCGGTCAGCGTCTACGACGCGCAAGGCTTCTACGAAAAGAACGCCTACAATGCCTACGCGATCAACAATATCACCGCCAAGAAGGGCGACGATGGCAGCGTCTCGATCCAGTTCGGCGGCTGCGACGGCAAGATCGCCAACTGCCTGCCCGTGGTCGACGGCTGGAACTATACGGTGCGGCTCTACCGGCCGCGCAAGGAAATCCTCGACGGAACCTGGCACTTTCCCGAGCCGCAGCCGGTAAACTAGGCGTGCCGCGAATTTGGCAGCGGAGGCCGCATGCATGGAACACAGCGATGACAACCTTGCGGCCTTCGCCGAGCATGGCGCAACGCCCCTGCCCGCAGCAACGGGTGAAGGCCGTGTCGAGCGTGACGGCGCACGAATCTGGTATGCGACCTATGGATCGGGCGAACCGGTTATCCTCTTGCACGGCGGCCTTGGCCACAGCGGCAACTGGGGCTTTCAAGTCCCGGCCCTGCTCGACACTGGCCACCGCGTCATCCTGATCGACAGCCGCGGCCATGGCCGCAGCACCCGCGACCGAAAGCCCTACACCTACGAACTGATGGCGGCGGACGTGCTTGCGGTGATGGACAGGCTGGATATTCAGAAGGCCGCCTTTGCCGGCTGGAGCGATGGCGCCTGCATCGCGCTTATCCTCGCCTCACAGACGCCGGAACGCGTCAGCGGCGTCTTCTTCTTCGCCTGCAACATGGACCCGAGCGGAACGAAGGACATCGAGCCGAGCCCGGTGCTCGACCGTTGCTTCAGCCGTCATGCCGAAGACTACCGCGCGCTGTCGGCGACGCCCGACGATTTCAGCACCTTCGTCGACGCCGTCAGCGAAATGCAGAGAACCGAGCCGAACTACACGGCGGAAGATCTCGGCAAGATCCGCGTGCCGGTCGTGATCGTCCAAAGCGAAAACGACGAGTTCATCAAACACGAGCATGCTGACCATCTCGCCCGCAGCATTCCCGGCGCCGCGTTCATCCTTCTCGATGGCGTCAGCCACTTCGCCCCGCTGCAGCGGCCCGACCGCTTCAATGCCGCGCTCACGGCTTTCCTTGTCGCACTCGAAGACGAGCCCAAAGGCGACGCGCAATGACGGCATTGACGAGCCCTTGTCGGCTCGTCATCTCGCCCTCAGGCGACGCTACTCGGCCGCTTCGGTCTCAGGCATCGGCACGTAGTTGAGGATCGGCGACAGCCAGCGCTCGACCTCGCGCACCGGCATGCGTTTACGTGTCGCATAGTCCTCGACCTGGTCGCGCTCGACCTTGGCGACACCGAAGTAATAGGCTTCGGGATGGCCGATATAGAGGCCGGAAACCGACGAACCCGGCCACATCGCATAGCTCTCGGTGAGGCTGACGCCGATCGTTGCTTCTGCGTCAAGCAGCCGGAAGAGCGTTGCCTTTTCCGTGTGATCGGGCTGGGCCGGATAACCCGGCGCCGGGCGGATGCCGGCATAGGGCTCCCCAATCAGCTCCACGGGCGTAAACGTCTCGTCCGCCGCATAACCCCAGAGTTCGGTGCGCACATATTCATGCATGCGCTCGGCAAAGGCCTCGGCGAAACGATCGGCCAGCGCCTTGACCATAATCGAGGAGTAATCGTCGTTGGCGCGCTCGAAGCGCTCGGCGATCGCCACTTCCTCGATGCCGGCTGTGACAACGAAACCGCCGACATAGTCGTTGGAGCCGCTATCAACAGGCGCGACGAAGTCGGAAAGGGCGACGTTCGCACGGCCATCGCGCTTGCTGAGTTGCTGGCGCAGCGTGAAGAAGGTCGCAAGTTCAGCGGCCCGATCCTCTCCGGTAAAGAGCCGGATATCGTCGCCGACCGTGCCTGCCGGCCAGAAGCCGACAACCGCCTTCGGCGCAAACCACTTCTCCTCGATGATCTTTTTCAGCATCGCCTGCGCGTCGTCGAACAACTGGCGGGCAGCCGCACCTTGCGCCTCGTCGTCGAGGATCTTCGGATAGACGCCCTTCAGCTCCCAGGTCTGGAAGAACGGCGTCCAGTCGATGTAGCGGGCAAGCTCCGCCAGATCCCAGCTTTCGAACACGCGCGTGCCGAGGAACGAGGGCGTCTTGGCCTGATAATTCGACCAGTCAACCCGATGCTGATTGGCACGTGCCTGCGACAGGGGCAGCCGGCGCTTTTCCGCCTCGTTGCGCGCATGCGCGTCGGCGACCTTGCGATACTCCGCCCGAACCGTCTCCATGTAATTGTCGCGCGCTTCGGGCGAGAGCAAGCTCGATACGACGCCGACGGCGCGGCTGGCATCGGTCACGTAGACCGTCTGGCCGCGATCGTAGCGCGGATTGATCTTGACGGCGGTGTGCACGCGGCTGGTGGTCGCGCCGCCGATCAGCAGCGGTACGTCGAAGCCTTCGCGCTCAAGTTCCGAGGCGACATGCACCATTTCATCCAGTGAGGGCGTGATCAGGCCAGAGAGACCGATGATGTCGACCTTCTGCTCGCGCGCCACTTCGAGGATCTTCGCCGAGGGCACCATGACGCCGAGATCGATGATCTCGTAATTGTTGCAGGCCAACACGACGCCGACGATGTTCTTGCCGATGTCGTGCACGTCGCCCTTGACCGTCGCCATCAGGATCTTGCCGGCGCTTTCGCGCGCCTCGCCGCCATTGGCGAGCTTTTCTGCCTCCATGTGCGGCAAGAGCACGGCGACCGCCTGCTTCATAACGCGTGCGGATTTGACCACCTGCGGCAGGAACATCTTGCCGGAACCGAAGAGGTCGCCGACGACGTTCATGCCGGCCATCAGCGGGCCCTCGATGACATGCAGCGGCCGCGCTGCCTCAAGCCGAGCCTCCTCGGTATCAGCCTCGATGTATTCGGTGATGCCGTTGACCAGCGCATGTTCGAGGCGCTTTGCCACCGACCATTCGCGCCAGGAAAGATCCTTCTCGCGGCCCTGCGAGCCGCCCTGTCCGCGATAGCGCTCAGCGATCTCCAGCATGCGCTCGGTCGAATCGGCGCGGCGGTTGAGCACCACGTCCTCGCAGGCCTCGCGCAGATCGGCATCGATGGCGTCATAGACGGCGAGCTGGCCGGCGTTGACGATGCCCATGTCCATGCCCGCCTGGATGGCGTGGTAGAGGAACACCGCGTGCATTGCCTCGCGCACCGGCTCGTTGCCGCGGAACGAGAAGGAGAGGTTGGAGACGCCGCCCGACACATGCACGTGCGGCAGGGTCTTGATGATCTCGCGCGTCGCCTCGATGAAGTCGACACCGTAGTTGTTGTGTTCCTCGATGCCCGTCGCCACGGCGAAGATGTTCGGATCGAAGATTATGTCTTCGGGCGGGAAGCCCGCCTGTTCCGTCAGGAGCTTGTAGGCGCGTGTGCAGATCTCGATCTTGCGCGCCTGGGTGTCGGCCTGGCCGACCTCGTCGAAGGCCATGATGACGACGGCGGCACCGTAGGCGCGGCAAAGCCTGGCATGGTGCAGGAACGCCTCTTCGCCTTCCTTCATCGAGATGGAATTGACCAGCGGCTTGCCCTGAACGCATTTCAGGCCCGCCTCGATCACTTCCCACTTCGACGAATCGATCATCACGGGAACGCGGGCGATATCGGGTTCGGAGGCGACGAGGTTCAAGAACTCGATCATCGCCTGCTTCGAATCGATCAGGCCCTCGTCCATGTTGATGTCGATGATCTGGGCGCCGTTCGCCACCTGGTCGCGCGCGACGTCGAGAGCGGCCGAATAATCGCCGGCAGTGATCAGCTTGCGGAACTTCGCCGAGCCGGTGACGTTGGTGCGCTCGCCGACGTTGACGAAGGGAATGTCGGAGGTGAGCGTGAAGGGCTCCAGCCCGGAGAGCCGCATCAGCGGCTCGACCTTGGGGATCTCGCGCGGCGGATGCTTGGCAACGGCCTTGGCGATCGCGCTGATATGGGCCGGCGTCGAGCCGCAGCAGCCGCCGACAATGTTGAGCAGCCCGTCGCGCGCAAAGGCTTCCACCTGGGCGGCCATCTGCTCCGGCGTTTCGTCGTACTGGCCGAACTCGTTCGGCAGGCCGGCATTGGGATAGGCGCAGACGAAGGTATCGGCAACGCTTGAAAGTTCGTCGATATGGGCGCGCATGGCATTGGCGCCGAGCGCGCAGTTGAGCCCGATGGTGAAAGGCTCGGCATGGCGCACCGAGTGCCAGAAGGCCGTCGGCGTCTGCCCGGACAGGGTGCGGCCCGAGAGGTCGGTGATCGTGCCGGAGATCATGACGGGCAGGTCGATACCCTTCTCCGCAAAGACTTCCTTGGTCGCGAAGATCGCCGCCTTGGCGTTCAGCGTATCGAAGATCGTCTCGATCAGAATGATGTCGGCGCCGCCGTCGATCAGACCGCGGATCTGTTCGGCATAGGCGATTCGCAAATCGTCGAAGGTGACGGCGCGATAACCGGGATTGTTGACGTCGGGCGAAATCGACGCCGTGCGGTTCGTCGGCCCGAGCGCGCCGGCGACGAAACGGCGGCGACCGTCTGCGGCTTCGGCCCGCTTGGCCGCGCGCCGAGCCACTCGGGCACCATCGCGGTTGAGATCATAGACCATGTCTTCCATGCCGTAATCGGCCTGGGCGATGCGGGTCGAGGAGAACGTGTTGGTTTCAAGGATATCCGCGCCGGCGATGGCATAGGCGTAATGGATGTCCTCGATCGCCTTCGGCTGGGTCAGCGTCAGAAGGTCGTTGTTGCCCTGTTGATGACAGGCGCAGCCGCCAAATCGGTCGCCGCGGAAATGCTGCTCGACAAAGCCGAGCTGCTGGATCTCCGTGCCCATCGCGCCATCCATGATCAGGATGCGTTCGCGCGCGACCTGGGCCAGCGCCCGCTTGATCTCGGAGCCATCCGGCTTGCAGGAAACATCGCCGAAAAGGGCGTCGATGGCGGACATGGGAAATCTCCCGTTCTGAAAACGACAAACACTAAGGCAAGTCAATCACATAAAGATATCTTTATGTCAACATATGCGGCAATCACATTTACCCCTCGGAGCAAAGAAAATGGCCCGCCGCAATCGCGACGGGCCATAATGAAAGCGATACTCTGGATCGGCAAATCAGATCCGGGCTAGGCAGTCCTCGGTTTCATAAATGGCGCAGAGGATATGGTAGAAGCTGCTCGCCGGCGCCGGCTCCTCGACGAAGGTGCCGTCGGCCTTCTGCTTGTCGCGCCAAAGGCCCGCAATCGGCGTCGCCAGAAACGTCTGAAGGGCCGCCGCTGCTCGCGCGGCCGAAGCAAGATAACGCTCGCGCTCGGCACCATTGGTGAGTGCGGCAAAGCGGACGGCCGCCTTCAGCCACTCGGTCTGCGGCCAAAGCCTCGCGATCGGATCTGCCACCGACAGATCGTCGAGAAGCGTCATGATCGCGACGTTGCGGTTCGCGCAGATGCCGTGGGCCTCACCGATATCGAACAGCCGCCGTGCCTTGACGATCGCCTCGGCGCTGCCGCGGCGCTCCGCCCAGCGCAAAAGCAGCCACGCCCATTCGAACAGATGTCCAGGCTCGACGATCCGGCCCTTTTCGCCTGCCATCGGCGCCCAGTCGTGATCGAAGAATTCGCGCAGCACACCGCTCTCGGCATCGATGAAATAATCCATCGCCAGATGCGCAATTTCGTCGGCGAGGTTCGCCCAGCCAACCCGATCGAAGCCCTCGACCGTCTCGCTCGCCAGGCACGCCTCAAAGAGATGCATATGCGGATTGGAGCAGAGCGGCAGGCGCGAGGGATTGTCTTCCTCGAAGCCCGCGACCGGATGCTTGACATGCGCCTCGATCCGCGAGCGAAGGTCATTGCTGCGCTCGATCATCTCGGCCTTGCGGGCCGGCACGACCTCGCCCAGATAGGCGAAGGCAAGCAGCGCGAAGGCCTGGTTGTAGAGGTCAAAGGACGGATCGAGCAGATTGCCGTCGGCATCGGCGAGCGCGCCGTAAAAGCCGCTCGGCTGCTTGAAAATGCGATCGAAATAGGCAAGCCCGCCTTCGGCGGCACCGCGCCAATCACCGGACCAGCCGCGCCGCCCGGCCTCGGCGAAACAGTAGACCTGCCGCGGCTGAACGCGTGCACGCCGGTTGGCGCGGGTCGGCTCGCCTGCCATATCGATCGTCTCGACGAAGCCGCCTGAATGATCGACACCCTTGTCGCGCCAGAGCGGCAGGGCCTTGTCTGCCAGCCAATCCGACAGCACGCGTGATTGCGAAATTATATCCAATGCCAATTCTCAGTCCTCGAGCTTCAAGGCGCCATGATCCTTGCCGAGCAGGGCCGAGAGCGCTTCGACCACCATGTTGTGGTCCTCGCGTTGCGGCAGGCCGGATACGGTGACGGCACCGATACAGCCGGTACCTTTGACGACGATCGGGAAGCTGCCACCGTGCGCTGCATAATCCGCATCGGCAAGGCCGAGCTTGGCCTGCAGATTGGTCTGCGCCTTGGCGAGCTCGCGGCCGGTGGCATAGCTGCTCTTGAACAGGCGGAACACGGTGTTGCGCTTGCGGCGCACCCAGTTCGGATTATCCGGCGTCGCCCCGTCGAGCGCGGCATAGAACACCTGCATCGAGAAGAGCGTGATGTCGATGACGACGCCAAGCTTGCGCTCGGCCGCCATCTTGCGCAGCAGTGAGCCAAGCTCCCACGCCGCATCGAGATCGAAGCGCTCGAACTGCAATTCCTGTTCCTGCCGCGCGATGCGGGCGAGGTCCTTGTCGATATTCATGGGGGTCATTCCTTCCAGAGCCAGGCCGCACCGCGCACGCCGGAACTGTCGCCGTGCAGGGCCTTGCGAATGGGCGTTTCGAACGTGTCGCCGAAGAGGTAGTTGACCACCCGTGGCGGCACGTCCTGGTAGATCTCGTCGACATTCGACATGCCGCCGCCAAGCACGTAGACATCCGGGTCGACGATGTTGGTGAGCAGTGCCAGGCTGCGCGCCAGCCGGTCGACGAAGCGCTCATAGACGCCCGTTGCAACCGGATCGCCCGCCCGCTTCGCCTCGATGATATCGCGCCCGCGCTTCTCGACGCCGGTCGTCAGGCGATAGTCGAGCTCGACACCCGTGCCGCAGGCATACATGTCGAGGCAACCGTGCTTGCCGCACCAGCATTTGTGGCCGGGATATTCGTCCTGCGTCATCCAGGGCAGCGGATAATGGCCGATCTCGGCAGCAACGCCCTGGTAGCCGGCGTGCACCTTCTTGTCGATCGCAAGGCCGCCGCCATGGCCAGTGCCGACGATAACGCCGAAGACCACATGCTCATTCTTGCCGGCGCCATCGACCGCCTCCGAGACCGCCAGGCAATTGGCGTCGTTGGCAAGCCGGACCGGGCGGCCAAGCGCCGTTTCGAGGTCACGCCCAAGGGGCTTGCCATTGATCAGCACCGCATTGGAATTGCGCACGATTCCGGTGCGCGGATTGGGACTGCCGGGAATGCCGATGCCGATCGAGCCCTGTTCGCCCGCCGTCTGCTCGGCGGCAGCAACGAGATCGAGAACGGCGCGGATGCAATCGTCATAGCCGCTGGTCGGGGTCGAGACGCGATGACGGGCGCGTGTTTCGCCATCGCGGCCAAGCGCGATGACTTCCATTTTTGTGCCGCCCCAATCTATTCCGATGAACATATGTGGATCAGGTCTCTGATGAAGGACTCAATGGGGAGCGCCAGCTTCCTCGGGCCGGCGCTTGCTTTGCTTAGCATTCGGAGGACATGGAAGACCAGCCCCCCGTTTCACCGTCGTTTTCAAGCCTGCCGGTCCGCGTCGGCACACCACCCGGACGAGACGACCCAAGCTCGCCGCCACCTGCATTTCCGCGGGCACGCACGCAAAAACACTTGGCGAAGAGCCCTTGCTTTTGTATGGGTGCTATTCAAGTGGTCCCGTAGCTCAGCAGGATAGAGCACCAGATTCCTAATCTGGGGGTCCCGCGTTCGAATCGCGGCGGGATCACCATTTTCCAAGACCCCTCTTAATCGAATTGGACGCGGCGCACGCCGTGCTGACGCCGTGGATGACAGCAAAGCAACCCCCTCCGGAGAAAACACGGTTCATCTGCTCGTGACCTATATGGAAATGCTCGAACGTCCGGCGGGCGATGCGTTTCCGGCACCGATCGCGCAAGCGGTGGTCGCGTCCGAACGTCCGGATGCCGCTGCGTTTCTTTCGCTCTTTCGCGCCGTCGGCGAACCGTTACGCTGGGATCAGCGGCTGCGCATGCCGACGGCCGATCTCGACGACTTTCTCAGAAGCGCCTCCACGATCCTCTACATCCTCCGGCTGGATGGCCGCGCAGTCGGGCTCTGTGAATTCGACCGCGCCGATACCGAGGATGTCGAGCTCACCCATTTCGGCCTGATCCCGGATGTTTACGGCCAAAGGCTGGGGCCATTTCTGCTCGATAGCGCGCTGCGCGCCGTCTGGGACCGTGGCGCAACCCGGATCTGGCTACATACGGACGAATGGGATCATCCGCAGGCGCAGGCTACCTATCGCCGCGCCGGCTTCAGCGCCTTTGCGCAGAAGCTCGAGGAGATCGTGCCCTAACGCACGCTCACCGAAGCGGCTGCCACGCCGGGCCGCGCCAGGCTTTGAGTTCCTGCAGAAACACCTGCAGCCGCGATGGCAGGAAGCGCCGCGTCGGATAGACCGCATGCACAAAGACATCCGGCGCGGACCATCCCGGAAGCACGCGCAGAAGCTTGCCGCTCGCAAGTAGGCTGTCGCAGAAGATCGGCGGGAGCCGGCCGATGCCGTGGCCGCGCTCGGTCATGGCACTCGCCGACTGGATATCGTGGACCGACACCGCCCCGGTCACACGCAGGCTGGCCGCTTCGCCACCCTTGACCAGATGCCATTCGGCCTCGTTGCCCCGGGCATTGACCAGGACACAGCGGTGGCCACTCAGGTCTTCGGGTCGCGATGGGGTGCCATGTTTGTCGAGATAGCCGGGTGCGGCCACCAGGAAATGGGTGCTTCGACCCAAACGCTGCGCGACAAGCGACGAATCGCGCAATTCGCCGAACCGCACTGCGACGTCGATGTTTTCGGCAACGAGGTCCATGAACATATTGGTGACGAGCAGATCGACCTCGATCTCGGGATACGTCTTCAGAAATGCGGACAGGAAATCAAAGAAGGGCGGCTGCCCGAGGGTCATGGGAACGGTGACCCGCAGCAACCCCTCCGGTCTTCTCTGCGCCTCGCTCAGCACCCGCTCCGCGTCGCGAAGCTGCTTCAGCGGTTCGCCGCATTCCGCATAATAGGCGCGCCCCTGCGCCGTGAGACTGAGCTTGCGCGTCGTGCGCTGGATGAGCGTGACGCCCAGTTGCTCCTCGAGCGCCGTGACCTTGCGGCTGACGGTGGAGACCGGCATGCCGAGCGAACGTGCCGCCCGGCTGAAACTCTCGAATTGGGCAACGGCCGCAAAGACCGCGATATCGTTCAGATCGACCATGGGAAGATTTTTGCATCGCTGGAAAAGTAATTCCAGATATTTCCGCCTAATCGCACAATCTGGCAGCAGCCATATTGATCTCACCGAAACCGTCCATCCACGGAGAGAGATCAGATGACAAACAAAGTCGCCATCATCACCGGTGCATCCCAGGGCATCGGCGCGGGCCTCACAAACGCTTTTCTGGCAGAGGGCTACAGCGTCGTCGCAACCTCGCGCAATGTCAGCCAATCGCGCGAAATCACCGAATCGGACCGGCTGGCCCGGGTCGACGGCGATATCGCCGATCCGGAGACGGCGAAACGCGTGGTCGAAACCGCGATCGCCCGGTTCGGCTCGATCGACGCGCTCGTCAACAATGCCGGCATCTTCTTCACCAAGGCCTTCGTCGACTACACCGCCGAAGACTACCGGCAGCTGAGCGCCACCAACATCGAGGGATTCCTCCACACGACCCAGCTTGTGATCAAGCAGATGCTTTCGCAGAAAAGAGGCGGCAGCATCGTCAGCATCACGACACCCCTTGCCGACCGACCGATTGCAGGCATGAACGCTTCGGTCGCCATGCTGACCAAGGGCGGCATCAACGCGATCTCGAAGAACATCGCCATGGAATACGCAAGGGACGGAATCCGCGTCAACGTCGTGGCCCCCGGTGTCGTCGACACGCCGCTCCACAAGGACAACCCGCGGGATTTCCTGAACACGCTCTCGCCGATGCACAGCATTTCCAGCGTGGCCGAGATCGCGGATGCCGTCCTGTTCCTGACCAGGGCGCCGCGCATAACCGGGGAGGTGCTGAACGTGGACGGCGGCGCGCATCTGGGCAAATGGTAGAGTGGGAGCGCCCGTTGCTGGCGCAGGGCGGCGCAGGGGAAAAGAAACGCGCTGACGTCATGCGCCTGTCACGAACGACAGCTAAACAACACTCACATCTTCCTGATGACCACGGATGAACTGGCATCGACGGAAGGTGATGAGGAAGGTCGGGTTTGCCCCGGCCTTTTTTGTTGGGCCGGTCCCGTTCCTTCGATCACGGTCGCAAGGTTGCCGCGCTGGGCGGCTGGCTTGACAGGAGATGCAGTCTGCCTGACGGTGCGCGCATGACGGGAGGACACCATGGGTAAGCTTCTGCAAATCATCGGCATCGTCATCATCCTGGCCGCTCTGGCCGCCGCGATCGCGCTGCTCGCTGCCGATCCGGCAACGGCGCAGCTTCGGGCGCTCGTCATACTGCCTTGGGCCTTGAGCGCGATCCTGAGCGGCATACTTCTCGCGGCTTTCGGCTCGATGCTGCGGCAGCTCAGCGCGATCCGCGCCGCGACCGAGCGTCAGGCCGCCCTGTTCCAGGCCATCCTTGACCGCAGAGCGCCGACGGCCGCGCAATAAGCGTTGCTATCCGCGTTCGGTCCACCAAAACCTGATGATTTCAATCATCGGGCCGGCACACGCGCAGCCGATGTCCATCCGGGTCCAGCGCGACGAAGGTGCGGCCGAAGACGGCGGTCTTCAGTTCCTGTTCGATCGTAAGCCCGCGCTCCTGCCAATCAGCGTAAAGCCGCTCGACCTCGGCGTCGTCCTTGACCATGAAGGCGATTTCCGAGCGATGGCCGGTGCCGGACGAGACGAAATCCCGCGCCTCTGTCGACCAGAGACTGAAGGTCAGTCCGTTTTCGAGTTCGAAGGCGACATAGGTCGGGAAGGATGCGACGGGTTCGCGTCCAAGCAGGCCGGTATAGAAGGCAGCGCTTCCGGTTGGGTCTTCGACATAGAGCAGGATAAGGTTCGGTGACAGCATCGTCGGGTCTCCTTTTCGATGCCCGGACACTAGGCACTGCCGCTGTCAGATCCTGTCAGCATCAACCGGACAGCCAAAGGCCGCCGGGCCTTGCGATCCGGCGGCCTTTGGCAGGAAGGCGACACGTCAGAAGACGGCGAGATATTTCAACAGAGAGATGATGCCGATGATGATGACGATGATCTGGACGATCTGCTTGGCGCGCGCGTCGAGCGGCAGACGCTGGACGAGATAGAGCACCAGCACGATGACGAGGAAGGTAATCAGAATTCCGATAAGCAGCCCCATGGAACACTCCCATTTTCACACAACAGCGCCGCGATGGCATCGGGATTGTAACTAGGACGCGAAGGAAAAAGTTCCAATCGAGGCGACAACTTATGCCACTCGTTCACCCAGGCGCAGGCCGAGCCTGGTGTTTCCGCTCAGGCGAGAAGCCGGCTCAGGATGCCGGCTTGCAGGCGGTTCCCCGATCCTCGTCGCCTTTGGTGGCATCATACAGCGTTGCTTCCTCGCCCTTCGTCCACCAGACATATTGCCCGCCGGCATATTTGGCTCCGGACGCAGCTATCACGTTTGAGGCGACGACGAATGTGCCGTCGATGGTGAAGGTCACCAGCGAAACCGGGCCGGCATTGATGTATTCCGCCTCGATCGCCTTGCCGCCGCAGTCGTAGCGGACCGATTGCCGGTCCACCGCATCGGCGCCGGGAACGCGGATCGTCACGTCGGCGCCTCCAGACGCTGCCGTCATAGACGCCAGTTTCAGGGCGATGCCGCCGCCGGCCTTGCCAAGCACGAGCTTCGATCCTTCCACCGACCAAGAAAGCTCGTTGCTGAGCGCCTTGAGGAACTTCTGCTCCTGGTTCATCACCGCAGGCACGCACATCTTGCGTGTCGATGCCGCCGGGCCGAAGGTGATCTTCGAGCCGGAGAGACTGAAAGTACCGGTGAAATGGTTGCAGCCGGCCATGCCGCCATAGGTCCCGTCCTCGCGGATCTCCAGGGTCGACTGGAGATTGTCGATGACCCCACCCCCACCGATATCTTCGGCAAGCCAGGTGGCGACGAGCTGCGGCGGCACGTTTTCTGCCGCAACCGGCTGCATCGATGCCATTTCGATCGCGACACAGGCGCAGGAAACGGCGGTTATGATTTTCAGCATCGCGAACTCCTCCGGACCCCGACTCAAGGCACCCAATTCTTAGCCTGCGGACGAGACGGAATGAAGACCGCACCCTTGTTGCCGGCGGATTTCGCCTGTAGAGCCTAGCAAACAACATAAAAGACTCGGATCGATCTCGTGAAGATCATGCGCCCGCGGCGAAGGCTCAGCCGGGCATTCCGTCCGAAAAGAAGAACATGGGTATTGGCATGGCATCCCACGACAGTGCGAAGCGCCGACTGACGATCCTCGGCTCGACCGGTTCGATCGGCACCAACACGCTCGACGTTATCGAGCGCCTTGGCGGCCGTGAGCGCTTCGACGTCGTCGCCGTCACCGGCAACGGCAACATTCCCCTGCTCGCCGAGCAGGCCGTGAAAGTTCGCGCCGAACTCGCCGTCACCGCCAACGATAGCCAGTACGAAAACCTGAAGGCCGCGCTCGCCGGCACCGGCATTCAGGTTGCCGCCGGCAAGAGCGGCCTGATCGAGGCGGCCGAGCGCAACGCGGACTGGGTGATGGCGGCGATCGTCGGCAATGCCGGCTTGGCGCCGACGCTTGCCGCGGCCCGCCGCGGCGCCGACATCGCGCTTGCCAACAAGGAGTGCCTGGTTTCCGCCGGCAGTCTGTTCATCGACGCGGTGAAGAAAGGCGGCGGTCGGCTGCTTCCGGTCGACAGCGAACACAATGCCATCTTCCAGGTTCTGGAAGAACACCAGCGCCATGCGGTTGAGCGTATCATCCTGACCGCTTCCGGCGGCCCGTTCCGCACCAAGTCGCTGGAAGAAATGCGTCACGTGACGGCGGACGTGGCGCGCGCCCATCCGAACTGGTCGATGGGGCTGAAAATCTCGATCGACAGCGCCTCTATGTTCAACAAGGCGTTGGAGATGATCGAGGCAAAGCACCTCTTCGCGCTCGAACCCGCGCAGGTCGAGGTGATCGTGCACCCGCAGTCGGTGATCCACTCGATGGTCGGCTATACCGACGGATCGGTGCTCGCCCAGCTCGGCTGCCCGGACATGCGCACCGCCATCGGCTATGCGCTCTCCTATCCGAGCCGCTGCAGCCTGCCGATCGAGCGGCTCGATTTCGCCAAGCTGTCGCGCCTCGATTTCGAGGCGCCGGACGAAGTGCGCTTCCCTGCCATCCGCCTGGCGCGGCGCGCCATGGTCGAAGGCGGCGTGCAGGGTGCGGTCCTCAACGGCGCCAAGGAAACCGCGCTCGACGCGTTCATCGCCGGCCGCACCGGCTTTCTCGCCATGGCAGAGATCGTCGAAAAGGTCATGGACAAGCTTGCCGACCTGCCGGGGGCCGCAACGATGGACGACGTCTTTGCCGCCGACGAAAAAGCCCGGCACTTGGCGGCCGGGCTGCTTCACTAATTCAGAGCTTTCTGACCGGCGCGCATGGCGCCGGCAAGATTGGCCTTATGCGACAGCGCGGGCCAGCGCACAGCGCGACCACAGCGAATGCAGCGCGCCGACGAGATGGTCGATGTCGGCATCCGAATGGAGCGGCGTCGGGGTGATGCGCAGGCGCTCGGTCTTCTTCGGCACCGTCGGATAGTTGATCGGCTGCACGTAGACGCCGAAATTGTCGAGCAGGAGATCCGAGAGCCACTTGCACTTGGCAGCGTCGCCAACCATGACCGGCACGATATGGCTCGGGTTCGGCATGTGCGGAATGCCGCGCTGGTCGAGCAGCGAGCGCAGGCGACGGACACGTTCCTGGTGCGCGAAACGTTCGACCTGGCTTTCCTTCAGGTGGCGGATCGAGGCGAGCGCACCGGCGGCAAGCGTCGGCGGCAGCGCCGTCGTGAAGATGAAGCCGGACGCAAACGAGCGGATGAAGTCGCAGAGTGCGGCCGAGCCGGTGATGTAGCCGCCCATCACGCCGAAGGCCTTGCCGAGCGTGCCCTCGATCACCGTCAAGCGGTGCATCAGCCCTTCGCGCTCGGCAATGCCGCCACCGCGCGGACCGTACATGCCGACCGCATGCACTTCGTCGAGATAGGTCATGGCGCCGTACTTGTCGGCGAGGTCGCAGAATTCCTTGATCGGCGCAATGTCGCCATCCATCGAATAGACGGACTCGAAAGCGATGAGCTTCGGCGCACGCGGATCGGCGGCAGCGAGCTTGGCCTCGAGGTCAGCGACCGAATTATGCTTGAAGATGACGCGTTCGCACTTGGAGTGACGGATCCCCTCGATCATCGAAGCGTGATTCCCGGCGTCCGAGAAGACGATAACACCGGGAATCTTGGAACAGAGCGTTCCGAGCGCGGCCCAGTTGGACACGTAGCCCGAAGTAAAGAGCAGTGCCGATTCCTTGCCATGCAGGTCCGCGAGCTCGCGCTCAAGCAGGACGTGGTAATGGTTGGTACCGGAAATGTTGCGGGTGCCGCCGGCGCCGGCGCCGCATTCGTCGATGGCGCGCTTCATCGCCTCGGTGACGACAGAATGCTGGCCCATGCCGAGATAGTCGTTCGAACACCAGACGGTGACTTCCTGAACGCCTTCAGCCGTATGGCGCGCGGCCTTCGGGAATTGGCCGCGATGACGGGCGAGGTCTGCGAAAACCCGGTAGCGGCCTTCCTGATGCAGCCCGTCCAGCTCGTTCTTAAAGAAATTCTCGAAATCCATCATTTTCTCCAGTGCCCGGCCGCTTTCTTCAATCAAAGCGACCTGGGGTCAACCTCGGAATGCCCGGCATCTGCCAACTGCGGCAAAAGGCCCTTGACGCGCTGCCTTCCCAGCGAGTGCATCCGAGATGATCTAGCATTTTTGAGCCTGAGCATCTTCGCTGCTTTCACTGAAACCGTTTCAAGGGGAACAGCCCTAGTTTTGAAACATTCCAAAGAAAGCCTTAGTGCATGTTCATCACGTCAAGCTTGATCGAAGTCAAGCAAGGATGAAAAAAGGACGGCCGAAGCCGTCCTTTTTCGATGTTGGTGTGACGGCGAAGGCTGGTCATGCCGCCGCAACGGCGCGTTTGGCCATGACCTTCACCAGATTGGCGCGATAGGCCGCATCCGCGTGAATGTCGGAGAGAAGCTCTGAGGCATCGACGCTAATATTGCAAAGCGCATCCGGCGTCCAGTTGGCAGCAAGGGCTGCCTCCATCTCCGCCTGACGGAAAACGCCATTTGCGCCCGCACCCGTGACCGCGACCCGGATCTCGCCATTGTCGCGCTTGGCGACGAAGACACCGGTCATCGCGTAGCGCGAGGCCGGGTTGGCGAACTTCTGGTAGGCGGCCTTTGCCGGGGCGTCGAAGCTGACCGCGACGACGATCTCGCTCTCTTCCAGCGCCGTTTCGAACAGACCGGTGAAGAAATCGTCGGCCGCGATCTCCCGCCGGTTGGTCACGATCGTCGCGCCGAGCCCGAGCATCGCTGCCGGATAATCCGCCGCCGGATCGTTGTTGGCGATGGAGCCGCCGATCGTGCCCATGTGTCGCACATGCGGATCGCCGATATGGCTGGCAAGGCTGCAGATCGCCGGACAGACAGCTTTGAGCGCCGCCGACGAGGCGACGTCATAATGGGTCGTGGCCGCGCCGATCCGCACGGATCGGCCGTTGACCGAGATGCCCTGCATCTCGGCGATGTGCCGAAGGTCGATCAGATCGCTCGGCGACGCCAGCCGCTGTTTCATCGTCGGAATGAGGGTCATGCCGCCGGAGACGTACTTGCCTTCGCCGGCCGCATCCATTCGGCTGACGGCGTCCTGAACCGAGGACGCCCGGTGATATTGGGTCTCGTACATGAGGTGTCCTCCCGTTCACTTGGCCGCGTGCGCCGCCGCCCACACCTTCTGCGGTGTCGCCGGCATGGTAAGTGCGTTGTTGCCAATGGCATCTGTGATGGCGTTGATCAGCGCCGGTGGCGAGCCGATGGCGCCGGCCTCGCCGCAGCCCTTGATGCCCAGCGGATTGTTCGGGCAGGGCGTGTTCGAGGTCGAGACCTGGAATGACGGCAGATCGTCGGCGCGCGGCATGGCGTAATCCATGTAGCTCGCCGTCAGCAGCTGGCCGGATGGGTCGTAGTGCACGCCCTCGAGCAGCGCCTGGCCGATGCCCTGGGCAATGCCGCCATGCACCTGTCCCTCGACGATCATCGGGTTGATGATGTTGCCGAAGTCGTCGGCCGCGACAAACTGGATGATCTTGGTTCGGCCCGTTTCCGGATCGACCTCCACCTCGCAGATGTAGCAGCCGGCCGGGAAGGTGAAGTTGGCAGGGTCGTAGAAGGCCCCTTCCTTCAACCCCGGCTCCATGCCGGCCGGCAGATTGTGGGCGGTGTAGGCGGCAAGCGCCATCTGGAACCACGGCACGGCCTTATCGGTGCCGGCGACCTTCAGTTCGCCGTTTTCGATGACGATGTCGCTTTCGTCCGCTTCCATCAGATGTGCGGCGATCTTCTTCGCCTTGGCTTCGACCTTGTCGAGCGCCTTGACGACGGCCGACATGCCGACGGCACCGGAACGAGAACCATAGGTGCCCATGCCCATCTGCACCTTGTCGGTATCGCCATGCACGATGTTGACGCTGTCGAGCGGCACGCCGAAGCGGTCGGCGACGAGCTGGGCAAAGGTCGTCTCGTGGCCCTGGCCATGGCTGTGCGAGCCGGTCAGGACCTCGATCGTACCGACGGCGTTGACCCGCACTTCGGCCGATTCCCAAAGGCCGACGCCAGCACCGAGCGAACCCACCGCTGCCGACGGTGCGATGCCGCAGGCCTCGATGTAACAGCTCATGCCGATGCCGCGCTTCATGCCGCGACCGGCGGCTTCCGCCCTGCGACCGGCAAAGCCGTTCCAGTCGGCCGCCTTCATCGCCGCTTCGAGCGAAGCGTCGTAGTCGCCGGCGTCATAGTTCATGATGACAGGCGTCTGGTGCGGGAAGGAGCGGATGAAATTGACCCGACGCAATTCGGCAGGCGAGACGCCGAGTTCGCGGGCCGCCGTCTCCATCGTGCGTTCCAAGAGATAGGTCGCCTCCGGCCGCCCGGCGCCGCGATAGGCGTCGACGGGCGCGGTGTTGGTATAGACGGTGCGCACATTCGCATGGATCGCCGGGATGTCGTACTGCCCGGAGAGCAGCGTCGCATAGAGATAAGTCGGCACCGCCGAGGAGAACAGCGACATGTAAGCGCCGAGATTGGCGATCGTATCGACCTTGAGCCCGATGATGCGATTGTTGGCGTCAAAGGCCATCTTCACCTTCGACACATGGTCGCGACCATGCGCATCGGTGAGGAACGCTTCGGTGCGGTCCGACGTCCATTTGACCGGCACGCCGGTGCGTTTCGACGCCCAGAGACAGACGATCTCCTCCGGATAGATGTAGATCTTCGAGCCGAAGCCGCCGCCGACATCGGGCGCGATCACCCGCAGCTTGTTTTCCGGCGCGACATTATAGAAGGCGCTCATCACCAGCCGCGCCACATGCGGGTTCTGGCTGGTCGTGTAGCAGGTATAGTGGTCGTCTCCGGCGTCGTAGATGCCGAGCGCCGCACGCGGCTCCATCGGGTTGGGCGAAAGCCGGTTGTTGTGGATGGTGATTTCGGTGACATGCGCCGCAGCGCCGATCGCCTTGTCGGTCGCCGCTTCGTCGCCGATCTGCCAGTCGAAGATCAGGTTACCAGGCGCTTCCGGGTGAAGCTGCGGCTGTCCTGACTCAAGCGCCTTTGAGGCGTCGATCACGACGGGAAGCTCCTGGTATTCGACGACCACGGCTTCGGCAGCATCACGCGCCTCGGCGACGCTGTCGGCAACGACGATCGCCACCGCGTCGCCGACGTATCGCACGGTCTCGTGCGCGAGCGGCCGCCAGGCGCCCATCTTCATCGGCGATCCGTCCTTGGAATGGATCATCCAACCGCAGATCAGGTTGCCGATACCATCGGCGAGCAACTGCTTGCCGTCGAGCACGCCGATCACGCCCGGCATGCCGATCGCCGCCGACCCGTCGACTTTGAGGATCTTCGCATGCGCATGCGGGCTGCGCACGAACACCGCATATTTCATCCCCGGCACGGACATGTCGTCCGTATAGCGGCCCTTGCCGGTCAGGAACCGCTTGTCCTCCTTGCGCGCCACGCGCGCGCCAATGCCTTCAACGCCCATTGCCTATCTCCTCCCGAGATATCCAGCGACAGTCCCGACGGCCATGCATCGGTCCTGAGTGACATGCGTCAGGGGCGAGATCCCGCCCCCGTTCTGCCGCTATTCTGCGGCCACGCGGGCGCCGCTCATCTCGGCGGCGGCGGCAAGGATCGCCTTCACGATATTGTGGTAACCGGTGCAACGACAGATGTTGCCTTCGAGCTCGGCGCGCACCGTCGCCTCGTCCAGCTGACCCTGATGCCTGCGGATCATGTCGACGGCCGTCATCACCATGCCGGGCGTGCAGAAGCCGCATTGCAGGCCGTGATTGGCCTTGAAGGCCGCCTGCACCGGATGCAGTTCGCCATCGGCCGCCAGCCCTTCGATGGTGGTGATCATAGAGCCTGCGGCTTGCGCGGCGAGGATGGAACAGCTCTTGACCGACTTTCCGTCCATATGGATGACGCAGGCGCCGCACTGCGAGGTATCGCAGCCGACATGGGTGCCGGTCAGTCCGAGATTTTCGCGTATGAATTGCACCAGCAATGTGCGGTCGTCGCAATGACCGCTCACCTGACGGCCGTTGACCGTCATTGTTACTTTCGCCATTTCGCTCCTCCGGGGTCGGTCAATGCCAACACGAGCGCGGCCGGAAAGTCGGGTGAGATGGTTCACGCGACTAGGGTACGCGCCAACTGATATCGATGCCCGTCGCCCACGGATCCGCTCCTCCGGATTTTCGCAGGCTTGTTTGTATCATTTGTCTTTTTTTGGAATGCCGCAACCGCCCCTGCCCGCCGAACGACAAAATTTTTCCACGCCGGTTGTGCCGAAGGGAACTGCCTTCATGTCCCGTTCAGGAACGATATCATTATCTTGCCGGCAGGAAGAAACCGCAGCGCTCCCGTAGACTTTCGATGGGGACCGCGTATTTTCCGAACCGCAAGTTCCGGTGGAGCGGGATGTTCCCGGCTTCGCCATCATCCACGGGACGGACTGAGCGATAGGCTTGAGATCCGTAGACATCGGAGAGAACAACATGAAGAAAGCCATCGCACTTGTGCTGGTCGCCCTGGCGGTCGCAAGCTGCACCCAGACGGAAAAGGGCGCCGGCATCGGTGCCGTTTCCGGCGCGATCATCGGCGGCGCTGTTACCGGCGACGTCCGTGGCGCTGCAGTCGGCGCGGCAATCGGCGGTGTTTCCGGCGCAGTCATCGGCAACGTCACCGAGCAGCCCGGCCAGTGCTACTATCGCGACCGCTACGGCCGCCGCTACATCGACTCCTGCCCGCGCTAAGGCGACAGGCAGCCTGCCGTCGGCTGCAGCTTGAGCCGCCCGACGGCCTGGTTTGATGTTTCCCCCTCACGGCTGACCGCCCTGAGGGGGTTTTTCGTTGCGGCAACCGCATCCTCTGCCGCACACAACGCGCAGCGGCCAACGAACGCGCCGAAATCGGGTGGCAACCGCCGAAGCAATCCCGTCTGCTGACCTCGACGTTTCATGATCGAGGTTCTTCCATGCCAAACCCACCACGCGACACCCTGCCACCGGCCTTCAAGCGCATCGGCTGGTCCAACCTGTTCGCACAGTTTTCCGAGCAGATGGCGCTGGCCGCCGCTCCGCTCGCCGCCGTGCTTCTGCTCGCCGCAGGCCCTGCGGAAACCGGATGGCTGCAGATGGCGCAGACGCTGCCATTCCTTCTGCTCTCCATTCCCGCCGGTCTCGTTGCCGACCGCGCATCGCGGCGCAGGCTGATGGTTTCCTCGGAGATGCTGCGCGCGCTGTCGCTGGTTGTCACGCTGTTGCTGATGCTCGCCGGCTTGCTGTCGCTGCCGCTGCTCGCCGTCATGGGCTTCGTCGGCGCCATCGGCACGGTCTGCTACAATGTCGCCGCCCCAGCCCTGGTGCCGGCGATCGTGCCCCGTCACCAACTCGCCGACGCCAATCGCTGGCTGGAGCTCGCCCGCAGTCTCGCCTATTCCGGCGGACCGGCGATCGGCGGCGCGATCGTCGCATGGACCGGCGCATCGCTCGCCTATGTCGCCGCCACATCCCTGTCCCTTCTCTCTGTCGTCCTGCTCGCCGGCCTTGGCGACCAGCAGCAACCGACCGCTCCCAGGCGCAACCTCCTTCAGGATCTCGCCGAAGGCGCCCGGTTCCTGGGCGGCCACCCGCTGCTCAGGCCCATTCTGGTGACCGCCATCGTCTTCAACACGGCCTGGTTCGTGCTGCAGGCGGTCTATGTCGCCTATGCCATTCAGACCCTCGGGCTGACGGCGACCGGCGTCGGCATCACGCTTGGCATCTATGGCGCGGGCATGATGATCGGCGCCTTCGCAGCCCCCGCCATTGCGCGCCGGATCCCCTTCGGCCTGATGATCGCCCTCGGCCCGCTCGGCGGGTTGACGGCTGCGGCCGTGATGCTCTCGACCATCTGGGTTCCCTCAGGTGCCCTTGCCGGTCTGAGCTTCTTCCTGTTCGGCGCCGGCCCGGTGCTCTGGTCGATCGCCACGCTCACCTTGCGGCAGGCCGTCACCCCCAATGCGATGCTCGGGCGCGTATCGGCCTTCATCACCACCGCCACCTTCGGCGCCCGGCCGATCGGTGCAGCGCTCGGCGCCGTCGTCGCCACACGCTTCGGCGTCGAGGCGTGCCTTGCCGTCGCAGCGGTCGGTTTCCTCATCCAGTTCCTCGTCATCATCGCTTCCGGCGTACCGCAATTGCGGGCGCTGCCCGAGGCGGCGTAGCGGCTCGATACAGCGGACAAGGCGGCATTTAAGCCTCCAAAAAGGCGCAGCGCCCTACTGGTTGTCGGCGGTGGTTGTGCTGCGCCGACAACATTTCCGCGCTTTTTCGACGGAATCGGCACCGAAATTCGGCATCAGGGGTGGATGCAGCGGATCGTCATCGTTAACAGATGGAAAACCTTAGGCATGCGATAGTGACCCAGCCGCATAAGCAGGCAGTTTGTATTGGGTCGCCTGAAGACGGGATGCGGAAGCGAATGTCCCCACCACGGTCGAGTATTGCGTACTGGAAGGCAGCGACTTCGCTTGCTGTTGCCTTTTCGTGCGCGCTCGGCCCGCTTTCCGCCGAGAAGGCCTATGCCTTCAAGCTCTTCGGCATGAAGTTTTTCGAGAGCGACGAGGAAGAGGCGCCGGTCATCGACCCGGTCAACTATACCCTCACCTTCGACGCCGGCACCGAAGACAAGGAACTGAAGGAAGCGCTGGAAAACAGCTCGCAGCTCGTGCAGGGCCAGGAAAAGCCTGTCTCCGGCGATCTTGGCCTGGCAATTCGGGCGCGTGACGACCGCGACCGGCTGCTTGCCGCACTCTACGAAAAGGCCCGCTACGGCGGCACCATCGCGATCCGCATCAACGGCCAGGATATCGACAGTCTGCCGCCGGATCCGTCTTTCCCGGATGGCAAGCCGATTCCGGTCACCGTCACCGTGACGCCGGGTCCGGTCTTCAACGTCGGTTCCGTCAAGTTCGAAGGCGATGCGGCCGGTTTCAGTCCCGCTGATTACGGCCTGCCCGCCGGAGCGCGTGCCGATTCCACCCTGATCATCAAGGCCGGCGAAAAGGTCGTGAACGATCTGCGCGAGCAGGGTCGCCCCCTGGCCAAGCTCACCGAACGCAGCGCTGTCGCCAACCACGCCGACTCGACCGTCGACATCGTCATCGGCGCCAGCGGCGGCCCCGTTGCCCCAGTCGGCGAAGTCAGCGTCGACGGAACGAAGACCGTCGACCCGGGTTTCGTGCGCGACTACTCACGCCTCAACGAAGGCCGTCCCTATTCGCCCGCGGACATCCGCAAAGCCTCCGAGCGCCTGCGCCAGCTCGGCGTCTTCTCGAGCGTCACCATCAAGGAGGCCAATGCGCTTTCGCCCGATGGATCTCTCCCGATGAAGATCGAGGTGTCCGAAGGCAAGCACAAGTATTTCGGCTTCGGCGCCCAGGTCTCGACCACCGACGGCCTCGGGCTTTCGGGCTACTGGGGACACCGCAACCTTTTCGGCCGCGCCGAATCGCTGCGCATCGAAGGATCGGTCGACCGCATCGGCGAGACCAAGGAACTGGACAAGCTCGACTATTCGGTTGGCATCCTGTTTGCCAAACCCGGTGCCTTCGGCCCGGCTTCCACCTTTACCGCGAGCGTCAAGGCCAACATCCAGGACCCAGACGCCTACCGCGCCAAGATCCTGACGGCAGCGGCCGGCGCCACCTTCGAGCTCTCGGACACCGACACCGTCTCAGGCGGCGGCGAGCTCAGCTGGGCCAATATCGACGACGCCTTCGGCTCGAACTCCTATCTGACGGCCGCGATCCCGCTCGAATATGTGCGCGATACCCGTAACGACAAGCTGAACGCGACCGAAGGCTACCGGGCGATGATAAATGCCAAGCCGAGCTACGAAATCAAGGGGCAGACCTTCTTCTCGTCCTTCGAAGCCTCGGCATCCGGTTACCATGCGCTCGGCGACGAGAAGCGCTTCGTGCTTGCCGGCAAGATCGGCGCCGGCATGCTCGTCGGCGGCAGCGGGCTCGAAGACATTCCTGCCAACCGCCGCTTCTATCTCGGCGGTGGCGGCTCGGTACGCGGCTATTCCTACCAGGAGATCGGCCCGCGCAATTCCGACAACGAGGAGACCGGCGGACGCTCCTATGTCAATGCCTCGCTCGAAGCCCGCATCGCCATCACCGACACCATCGGCGTCGTGCCTTTCATCGACGCCGGTACGGTGTCTGCGAAGACGACGCCGGACTTCTCCGACATCCGCGCCGGTGCCGGCATCGGCCTGCGTTACGCCACGCCCTTCGGCCCGATCCGCCTCGACTTTGCCGTTCCGCTTAACAAATATCCCGGCGGCACCAAGTACGGCATCTATGCCGGTATCGGCCAATCCTTCTGATCCGGGCCGTTTCTTCCATCAGAACCGGCAAATCGCCGCCATTGCCGGATAGTTTCTGCCGGCGGCGATTCCGCTTGGGAGCAACTTGCGTTATGGGTAGATCATGAATCAGGTCGTCCGCTTCCTTCGCGCGACGCTGCGCTATGGCCTTCGTGTGCTTGGCGTGATTGCGGTCGTTGCCCTTCTTCTCGTCGCCTTCGTGGGCTTCACCACACCCGGCGCAAGGCTCGTCGCCTGGGCAATCGAGAAGTATGCGGCAACCCCTGACCAGATCGTGCGGATCGCCGATCCGAGCGCGCTGTTGACCGGCAAGTTCACGGCCGGAAGCATCACGCTGTTCGATGGCGAGGGCGTCTATGCCGAAGTGCGCGACCTCGATCTCACCTGGTCGCCCGCCGCCCTTATCTCCTTCCGCTTCGAAGCCGCAGCACTCTCGGCCGGCTCGGTGCGCGTCGAGCGCCTGCCGATCCCCTCCACCGAGACCAAGGAAGTCCGCTCGACCTTTGCGCTTCCCGTGGACGTCAAGATCGACGCGATCGATCTCAAGGAGATCATCATCGGCAAGGCGATCACCGGCGAGGACCAGTTCCTGACCGCCAGCGGCAAGGTGAACGCGACCAACGAAAGCATCGCCCTTCAGCTTGCGGCCGCCCAGCGCGACCGGCCGGAAGCGCGCGCGGTTGCCGATATCGTCTTCAATCCGGCGGGCAACGAGCTGAAGCTCGAGGCGACCGTGGACGAGCCGAACAACGGTGTACTGGCAAAGCTGCTTCGCCTGCCCAACGAGCCCGCAGTCAACATCAAGCTGACCGGCGAAGGCCCGCTTTCCGACTGGGCCGGCAGCGCCACGGCCGCACTCGACGGCAGCGAAATTCTCAAGCTCGACGGTCGCCACGTCCAGACGCCCGACGGAATGCACCGGCTGACCGTCAACGGCGGCGGCGGTTTCGGCTCGCTGATGCCGCCGGCGCTGCGCCCGATGTTCGAGGGTGACACCAGTCTCGACATCGCCGCCGCGTTCAACGACCAGGGGCTGGTTCAGGTCGACAAGGCTCATGTGACGACGGGCGCGCTCTCCTTTGCCGCTTTCGGTACTTACGACAGCAAGGGCGAGAACAACCTCAAGGCCAGGCTTGCCGGCACCAACGGCCCTGTCGACTTCCGCTGGCCGCTGCAGAAGGGTGAAGCGCAGGCCAAGATCAATGCCGTCGATTTCTCGCTGATCGGCGACGCGCAAGCCGCGATCCTCGATCTCACCGCAGACGTCACCTCCCTGGCGGTGCCCGACGTGGCGCTCGGCGCAGTCAAGCTTTCGGCACGCAGCGACGGCTTCAATCTCCAGGCGCAATCCGGTCCGGTGAAGGCGGCAATCGAGGTGGGCGAAGCCGGCTTCAACGACCCCAACCTCGCTCGCCTGGTCCAGGTGCCGCTGAAGGTGGACGCAATCCTCTCCGTGACGAAGGAAAACATCGCCTTCAACCCGGTGACGATCGAAAGCCCCGGTATCGGCGGTTCGCTCACCGGCGCCTTTTATCGCGACGAGAACACGGTTTCCGCGGCCTTCAAGCTCTTCGCCGTTCCGGACGCGTTGCCGCCGGCGGCCGCCGCGAAATTCGATGGCACGATCGCACTCTCGGGCGAAGTGAAGACGGCAACCGACGGCGGCGTCACCGTGGAGGGCCTCGAGCTCAAGTCGGGCACGATCGAGGCCGCCGGCACCGTTGCGCTCGCGCAGAGCAACCTGACGGCCGACCTTAGGGGTACCCTGCCTGATCTCGGCAAGCTGCTTGCCGATGCCAAGGGCAAGGCCGACTTTACCGCCGCCGTGACCGGCCCGCTTTCGGAACTCGGCATCAAGGCCGAGTTGACGTCGAGCGGCGCGACACTGGCCGGACGCACGCTCAGCGACCTCAACGTCAAGGCCGACGCCAAGGCCAACCCTTCGAGCCCGCAGGCAAGCCTGACGGCGACCGGTGCACTCGACGGCCAGGCCATCGACGTCAAGGCCGACGTCGTCTCGAAGGATGGCCAGACCGCAATCCCGGTGCTCGAAGCCAGGATCGGCGAGAACAAGCTGACCGGGGCAATCAGCTTCACCCCCGATTTCAAGCCGGACGGCACGGTCAGCTTCGACCTGCCCGATATCGGCCTCTTGGCCGCCATGGCCGGGCAGAAAGCATCCGGCGACCTCAACGGCTCGGCGGCCATCAAGACTCAAAACGGCATCACCTCCGTCGTCGTCAAGGCCGGCGGCAGCGGCATCAAACGTGACGCACTGACGATCTCCAGGCCGACCGCCGACATCACCATCGCCGACCTCGCGGCCCTGGCGATCAAGGGCAGCATCCGCGCCGAAACGGTGGCGCAGGGCGAAAACCGTGTTTCCGGACTTGCCGTCGATTTCGAGCAACAGGCCGGCCGCACCGGTTTTGCCATCGACGGCAAATATGACGGCGGACCGCTGACGGTGAAGGGCGACCTCGCGGGCGCCAAGGGCCGCACCGAAATCCGCCTCGCATCCTTTGGCGCAACGCCGAAGGGCATTGCCCTGAAACTGGCGCAGCCGACGGTGATCGCCATCGAAAACGGCACCGTCCGTCTCAACGCGCTGACGATCCAGGCATCGAAAGGCACGATCGCAGTCAACGGCACGGCTGGCGAAAAGCTCGACATCACTGCGAAGCTCAACGCCCTGCCCGCAGCACTGGTCAACGCCTTCGCACCGGACCTCGGCGCCGAGGGCACGATCGCCGGCACCGTCGATGTCGAGGGCGCAGCGTCTGCCCCGGTCGTCGCCTACGACCTCAAATGGTCGGGCGCCTCGCTCGCGGCAGCCCGCACCGCGGGCGTTGCGGCTTTCGATGTGACGGCGGACGGCAAGTTTGCCAACAACAAAGTGACGCTCGATACGACGCTTTCGGGCGCCGGCGGACTTTCCTTCAAGGGCGGCGGCAATGTCGACATCGGCGGCAACATGCCGATCGCGATGAAGTTCAGTGGCAACGTCCCCTTCGCCCTCATCGCCAACCTGATGGCGGAGAAAGGCTTCACGCTGACGGGCCAGGCAAATGTCGATGTGGCAATCTCCGGTTCCGCGAAGGCGCCGCAGATCGCCGGCACGATCACCACGTCAGGCGGGCGCCTCGTCGACGTGCGTCGCAACCTGGCGCTCAACGACCTGACCGCCAATGTCGCGCTCGATGGCAAGCAGGCGACGATCTCCAGGCTCTCGGCCAATCTCGCGACCGGCGGCTCGGTCGAAGCCAGCGGTACCGTCGGCACAGTACCCGGCTCCGGCTTCCCGGCCAACCTGACGATCAAGCTGAACAACGCGACCTACGTCGATGGCACCCTGTTCAACGCCAACGTTGCCGGCGAGATGACCTTGACCGGTCCCCTGGTCGCGACCCCGACGCTCGGAGGCAAGGTGACGATCCGCAAGGCATCGATCACCATTCCGGAGAAGTTGCCGACGTCGCTTTCGGCCATCGACATCAAGCACAAGAATGCGCCGCCCAAGGTGCGGAAGATGGTCAAGGACCTGCGCAAGGACGAAGTGCCGGCCGCAGGCGCCAATGCAAGCGGCGTGATTGCCTTCGATCTCGGCGTCAACGCCCACCAGATCTTCGTGCGCGGCCGCGGCATCGACGCGGAGCTTGGCGGCGACTTGACGATCCGTGGCACCGCCATGCAGCCAATTGTTTCCGGCGGCTTTGAGATGCGCCGCGGACGGCTCGAAATCCTCGGCAAGCGCCTGACCTTCACCGACGGCAATATCGGCTTTGGCGGTGACCTGATCCCGACGCTCGACCTCAAGGCGACCTCCAGCGTCGGCGCGACCACCATCACCGTCGCGGTCGCGGGCCTCGCCAACAATCCGCAGATCGCCTTCTCTTCCTCCCCGGCGCTGCCGCAGGACGAAATCCTGGCGCAGCTCATCTTCAACCGATCGCTGTCAAACCTCTCGGCCTTCCAGATCGCCCAGCTCGCCTCCGCCGTCAGCCAGCTTGCCGGTGGCGGCTCGACCTCGCTGCTCGACGGCCTGCGCAACAAGCTCGGCGTCGACGATCTCGACGTCACCACCGACGAGAATGGCGGCGCGTCCGTGCGCGCCGGCAAGTATCTCAACGACCGCACCTATATCGAGCTGCAGCAGGGCTCCGATTCCGCCTCCAGCAAGGCGGTCATCAATCTCGATGTCGGCAAGGGCGTGAAGCTCAAGGGCTCGGCCGCCGGCGACGGTTCGGCCTCGGGCGGCGTCTTCTTCGAAAAGGAATATTGAGCGGCGGCGGGCGTAAACACGCCTGTCCCGCCCGCATGACAAGGAAGCCGGTGGGTCGATCGCGATCCACCGGCTCCAGAGCCCCTGTGTTGCCCGCTCGACAGCAAACTCACTATGGTCTTTTGGAGGCACCGGCGGCGTCTGAAGCCGTGATCGGTCGCATGTCATCGGCGCGGAGCGCGCTGCCCTTCTTGCGCCTGTTTCAGGCCCAGCCATTCTCGGGGACGAAGGAGACCTCGCGGCGTGGGCGCGTCAGCTCGTAGCGGTTCCATGCGACGGCGTCAGGCGACAGGCCGGTCATCTCGGTTTTTCGGGCGAGCATGGCGAGTTCGTCGATCGACAGGGCATCGCCGCGCTCGATCTTCTGGAGCGCCGCATCGATCAAGGACAGGCTGTGTTCGACACGGTCGCGCAGGTCCAAGAACGCCGATTGCTGGACGGCTAGCGTTTGTCCGAGGGCCGGCGCAGTACCGGCGAGCATTTCGGTAATCCGGGTGAGGCTAAGGCCAAGCCGCCTCAAAGCCATGATTTCGGTCAGCCGCGCGATTTCGACCGCACCATAGAGCCGCCACTTCTTCTCCGTCCGCCGCGGCGTGATCAGGCCGCGGTCCTCATAGACCTTGAGAGCGCGGATGGTAAGGCCAAGACGGTCGGCGCATTCGGCCGCCGACAGCAGTTCATTGTGGTTCACGCCCATGAGCACCTCTTCGAAACACTTCTAAAAAGGTGACTTTGCGGTCGAGCCGAGCGCGCTTTGCGAAGCTTTGATGGAGATTTGGCGAAGACGCACCGTGAAAGGCGATTTACCGGCACGCGCCGTCAAAACTTGCGGGACCGCTCCGTGGAAATGCCACTTTGCCAAACCTACATCGGCATCCAGGCGCGGCCGCGCGCCCCGTTGTTTCATTCCTTTTTTCAGGTGATTGCCTTGCCCTCTTCTTTTCCGCGTCCCGAACTGCCCGAACCATTCCGCCCTCTTGTCGCTGGCTATCAGTGGAACCGTGATCTGCTCGGGCAATCCGACTCGAGCATCTTTCTTCTGAAGGCGCCCGATCGACCCATGCTGGTGCTGAAGCTCGAGGAAGCCGGCCCGTTCAGCGAGTTCGTCGACGAGGCGGCGCGGCTTGATTGGCTGGCATCAAAGGACTTGCCCTGCCCGCGGGTGATCGCTCGTGCCTTCGGCGCGGAGACGAACTGGCTGCTGCTGCAAGCAGTGCAAGGGACGGACCTCGCCTCCACGACGCTCTCGCCCAAGGACCAGATCGTCATCCTCGCGGACGCGCTGAAGCAACTGCATGCGCTGGATATCGCCAACTGCCCCTTCGATCACCGGATCGAAGAGCGCATCGCCATCGCGAAGGCGCGCACCCAGGCAGGCGTGATCGATGAAAGCGACTTTGACGAGACGCGGCTCGGCCGAACGGCGGCGGATCTCTTTGCCGAACTGCAGGCGCGCGTGCCCCAACCCGGTGAACTCGTCGTCACCCATGGCGACGCCTGCCTGCCGAACATCATCGAGAAGAACGGCCGGTTTTCCGGCTTCATCGATTGCAGCCGGCTGGGCGTCGCCGACCCCTACCAGGACATCGCTCTTGCCTGCCGCAGCATCGTCCACAATCTCGGCGAGGAATGGGTTCAGCCGTTTCTGACCCGCTATGGCCTCGACAAGGACGATTCGGAGAAACGTGACTTCTACTGCCTGCTCGACGAGTTCTTCTGATCGTCAGGCAGCAGGCATGAAATCCACCCAGAGCACATGCCCGGGCAGCGAAAGGGCCCGCAACGCCTCAGGCGGCGTTGCGGGCCTCGATGCTCAGATCGACGACGTCGGCATCTTCCATAGCGTTGAACAACGCCCAGATGTGGCCGAAGGGGTCGATGAAGGCGCCGACGCGATCGCCCGTCGACAAGGTTTCGGCCGCATTGCGAAGGCTTGCGCCTGCGCCGATCGCTCGGCCGATGACGCGATCGACGTCGCGCACATGCAGCTCCAGGATCACCGCCGTGGTGCCGAGCGCATGCGGCGAGCGCGGCCCGCCAAGCTTGGGTTCCGCATCGCGGCGCGGATTGGCCCCGGCAATACGGAACACCGATTCCCCGATCCTCAGATCCGCACTCGTCAGAATGCCGCTCGGCCATTCATGCCTTTGCAGCAGTTCGGCGCCGAGTGCTTCGCGATAGAAGGCGATGGCGCGATCCTCGTCGCCATGCCTGACGAACAGCTTCACACAGATCTGCCGATCGGCAAGCCTGCCGCCATTGGCAACCATGACATCCTCCATCTTGGGTGAGGCGGCCATCATAGCGAAACACGAGAACAAATCAAGAACAATTCGACTCTGAGAGGCAATTTCCTCACCGCTTCGGGCGGCTAGAAATGCTCAGAACGCGCCGGTCATCTTGCTGGTTTTCAACAGGATATTCGTCTCCGTAACGGTGATGCCGTCGATCAGGCGGATGCGCCGCAGCGTTTCGTCGAAAGAGACGAGATCGCGGTCCTGAAGCTCGGCGATGAAGTCCCAGCGGCCATTGGTGCTGTGCAGCGCCCGCACCTGCGGCAGTCCGCGCAATTGCTCGGCGACACGATCGGCCATCTTGCCGTGCACCTCGATCATGACCACGGCGCGCACCCCGGAGGCCGGGATTTCGGCACCGGTGCGGATGGTGAAGGCGGCGATCGTACCATTGGCGACCAGCCTGTCGATACGGGCCGCCACCGTCGCCCGCGACACGCCCGTCATTTCCGATAGCGTCGAAACGGGAATGCGCGCATTCTGGCGCAGAGCGCTTATCAGCGCCTGGTCGAGATCATCCATAGTCTGCCACTTTGTAAAATCGGACTTAGCAATCTGTCGAAACTAGCTCACTAATCGGCAGTTTTCCATCTTTTTGCTGACGCCCATTTTGGCCATAATCCACACATCCCGGACGGGATCACATGGGAATTATCTTGAGAAGGAATCGGGCGGACATGACGACCATCACGCTGATCGGCGCACCCATCGAGGAAGGTTCTGGACGACGCGGCGCGGCCATGGGCCCGACGGCTCTGCGCATCGCCGGCATCGATACGGTGCTGCGCGATCTCGGCCATACGGTTCACGACGAAGGCGACGTCAAGCCGCTGCCGGCGCGCGATCTCGCCAACCATCCCGGCGCCAACAACCTGCAGATCGTCGCAGCCTTCGCCCGCGCCCTGGATGATTCCGTGCACGACACCGTGCGCAAGGGCCATTTCCCGATCATTCTGGGTGGCGACCATGCGCTTTCGATGGGCAGCGTCTCCGGCATGGCGCGCTATGCCGCAGACGTCGGCCGGCCGCTGTTCGTGCTCTGGCTCGACGCCCATGCCGACTTCAACTCGCCGTCGACCTCGCCCTCCGGCAACATGCACGGCATGCCGGTCGCCTTCTTCTGCGGCCAGGCCGAATTCGCCCCGATCCTGCCGTCGGACCGTCCGCTCGTCGATCCGAAGAAGGTCTTCCAGGTCGGTATCCGCTCGGTCGACGACCGCGAGCGCGAAGAGATCACAGAACATGGCGTGCGCGTCTTCGACATGCGCGCCGTCGACGAACTCGGCATGGCTCACATCATGCGCCAGATCCTCGAAGAGGTCCGCGCCGCCAATGGCCTGCTGCATGTCAGCCTCGATGTCGATTTCATGGATCCGGAACTGGCGCCGGGCGTCGGCACCACCGTTCCGGGCGGCGCCACCTTCCGCGAGGCGCACCTGATCATGGAAGTGCTCTGGGAAAGCGGGCTCGTTTCCTCGCTCGACGTCGTCGAGCTCAACCCCTTCCTCGACGATCGCGGCAAGAGCGCGCGCATCCTGGTCGAACTGACGGCGAGCCTCTTCGGCCGCCGTGTTCTCGACCGGCCGACCCGCAGCGCCTAGATCACGGAGATCTTGGGTCGACTGGATCCAAGATCATAAGCGTGAACGGCTCTCATAAGTCTAAGCGGGATGCGGGCGGAAAACCGCGCACACTTTTCCTCTTCCTCAGACAAAGAAACACCGGAGGACGATATATGAACACGACGGCTGCCCTGATCGAAACCGAATACCGGCTCGGCGCCCATAACTACAAGCCGCTCGACGTGGTGCTTTCGCGCGGCGAAGGTGTCTATGTCTGGGATATGGAAGGCAACCGCTACCTCGACTGTCTCTCGGCCTATTCTGCCGTGAACCAGGGCCATTGCCACCCGAAGATCCTGAAGGCGATGATGGAGCAGGCGCAGAAGCTGACGCTGACCTCCCGCGCCTTCCGCAACGATCAGCTGGCGCATTTCTACGAAGAGATCGCTGCGCTGACCGGCTCGCACAAGGTGCTGCCGATGAACTCCGGCGCCGAAGCCGTCGAGACCGCCGTCAAGGCCGTGCGCAAGTGGGGCTACGAGGTCAAGGGCGTGGCCGAGAACAAGGCCGAGATCATCGTCTGCTCCAACAACTTCCACGGCCGCACCATGGGTATCGTCGGTTTCTCGACCGATCCGGACGCCCGCACCGGCTTTGGCCCGTTTGCGCCGGGCTTCAAGGTCGTACCCTTCGGTGACATCGACGCCTTCCGTGCGGCGATCAACGAAAACACCGTCGCCTTCCTGGTCGAGCCGATCCAGGGCGAAGCCGGCGTCATCGTCCCGCCGGTCGGCTACTTCACGACGGTGCGCGAGCTCTGCACCAAGCACGGCATCACGCTGATCCTCGACGAGATCCAGACCGGGCTTGGCCGCACCGGCAAGCTGCTTGCCGAAGAGCATGAGGCGATCGAAGCCGACGTGACGCTGATCGGCAAGGCTCTGTCCGGCGGCTTTTATCCGGTCTCGGCGGTGCTTTCGAATTCCGAAGTGCTCGGCGTCTTGAAGCCCGGCCAGCACGGCTCGACCTTCGGCGGCAACCCGCTTGCCTGCGCCATTGCCCGCGCGGCGCTGAAGGCGCTGACCGAGGAAGGCATGATCGAGAACTCGGCAAAGATGGGCGAGCGCTTCCAGAAGGGCCTCACCGACATCCGTTCCAACATCATCAAGGAAGTGCGCGGTCGCGGCCTGATGCTGGCGGTGGAACTGGTGCCGGAAGCCGGCGGCGCGCGCAAGTATTGCGAAGCGCTGAAGCAGCTCGGCATCCTTGCCAAGGACACCCACGGCGACACGATCCGCATCGCGCCGCCGCTCGTCATCACCGCCGAGCAGGTGGATTGGGCGGTCGAACAGTTTGCCAGGGTTCTCGCCTCCGCTTGATCGCAAATCGCTTCCGCCCCGGGGTCACGCCCGGGGCGAGATCTTCGTAAGCACTTGCAAAAGCAAGTCTTAACGAATCCCGGCCTATAGTCCTTTCCCAAAGCGCAAAGCGGTTCCTCCGCGCATGATGCAGCTGCGCCCTGCCGGATGTGATCGGCGGACTGGAAGGATCTCTCCTTTACGGATCATTGACCGCGCCTGATGCGCCGTCAGCCATGCGGAGAGATCTGGAGTATGGCGGTGTCGCGCCCAGAGGCGTCGACCGGAAAGCTGGAAGGACCTTCGATGACAAGCACACTCAGGACGGCCGGGTTCGACGGCGAGACGCTGGAAATCATTGCGTTCCGCCTCCACGATCAGGAATTCTGCGTCAAGACGACGACGATCCGTGAAATCCGCGGCTGGGCGCCCTCGACGCCTATCCCGCATTCGCCGCCGGAAGTAATCGGCGTCATGAACCTGCGCGGCACGGTGATCCCGATCATCGACCTCGCCCACAAGCTCGGCATGAAATCGACCACCGCCAACGAGCGCAGCGCCATCGTCGTCGCCGAAGTGCACAACATGGTCATCGGCCTCGTCGTCGACCGCGTGTCGGATATCCTCACGGTCCAGGGCAGCCAGGTGCAGCCGGTGCCGGAAGTGACGGCCTCCTTCGACAAGAGCTTCGCCGAAGGCATCATCGCAAACGAAACCGGCATGATCTGCTTCCTGAACCTTGCCCGCATGTTCAAGGAACGCGAGGTCGAGGAACTGGCCGCCTAAAGCAACAGCTCAGCGATATTCAAGGCCGTCCGACGTCTCGTCGGGCGGCTTTTTTGTTGGTTATTTGCTCAGCCAGAGGGCAATACTTTAGAAAAACAGGAGAAACTAATTCAACTAAAATTGGGATCTACGAGTTCTTACAACTGAAATTTGATAGTTGCTATTTTAACACCTGCTTAATAGTCCTATCACTAACCTAGATTGCATAAACACGGCGCCTGGGCATGAAGCCCGCCAGTTCGAACTCCCCTCACGAAGCACTAAATCGCTGACCCGGTGGGCCGGCGCGGGACGACCAGACATGTTTCGGCAGGCCGGCATTTGTCTTAGTCCGGGAGTTTGCACCGCTTCGGCTCCGCAAACCCTGTCAAAGAAGGCGCGAAGCCCCCGGCTTGAGCCAACAAACGAGAAGAGGGTTACAATGTTCGCTCTCGGAAAAATTGCAGACGCGAACCAGATCATCGCCGCGCTATCGAAGTCGCAGGCTATCATCCAGTTCGACCTGACCGGCAAGATCCTGACCGCCAATGAGAATTTCTGCCAGGCACTCGGTTACAACCTCAGCGAAATCGTCGGGCAGCACCACCGCATGTTCTGCCCCGCCGACTACGCCCAGACGCAGGAGTACCGCGACTTCTGGGCCCGGCTCGGCCGCGGCGAATTCGACGCCAATGCCTACAAGCGTGTCGCCAAGGGCGGCCGCGAAATCTGGATCCAGGCGACCTACAACCCGGTGCTTCGGGGCGGCAAGCCCTACAAGGTGGTCAAGTTCGCAAGCGACATCACTGCCGCCAAGGCAAGGGCCACGGAAGATGCCGGCAAGCTCGACGCGATCTCCCGCTCCCAGGCGGTGATCGAGTTCACGCCATCGGGCGAGATCCTGACCGCCAACGAAAACTTCTGCGCCGCGCTCGGCTACAGCCTCCAGGAAATCCAGGGCAAGCACCACAGCATGTTCTGCGAGCCCAACTATGCCCGCACCGCCGAATATGCCGACTTCTGGAAGCGGCTCGCCGCCGGCGAGTTCTTCTCCAACGAGTTCGTGCGCTACGGCAAGGGCGGCAAGGAGATCTGGATCCAGGCGGCCTATAACCCGATCCGCGACTTCAGCGGCAAGGTCTACAAGGTCGTCAAGTTCGCGACCGATGTCAGCGAGCGCATGAGCGCCATCAACAGCCTCGGCGCGGGCCTGCGGGCGCTCGCCGAAGGCGATCTGACGCGCAACCTCGACACGCCCTTCGTACCAAGCATGGAAGCGGTGCGGATCGACTTCAACGATGCCACCGCAAAGCTGCGCGGGGCGATGCGAACCGTCGGCGACAATGCCAGCGCGATCGCCTCCGGCGCCCGCGAGATCCGGGCTGCCGCCGACGACCTGTCGAAGCGCACCGAGCAACAGGCCGCTTCCGTGGAAGAGACCGCCGCAGCGCTCGACGAGATCACCACGACCGTCTCGGACTCCAGCCGCCGCGCCGAGGAGGCCGGAGGCCTGGTCGCCAAGACCAAGGCCGGTGCCGAACGCTCCGGCAATGTGGTCAAGAGCGCGATCGGCGCCATGGACCAGATCGAACAGTCGTCACGCGAAATCTCCAACATCATCGGCGTGATCGACGACATCGCCTTCCAGACGAACCTCTTGGCGCTGAACGCCGGCGTCGAGGCGGCGCGCGCCGGTGAAGCCGGCAAGGGCTTCGCCGTCGTCGCCCAGGAAGTGCGTGAACTGGCCCAACGCTCCGCCAGTGCCGCCAAGGACATCAAGTCGCTGATCGGCACCTCGACCGAACACGTCAAGAACGGCGTGTCGCTGGTCGGCCAGACCGGGGCGGCGCTTGAGGAAATCCTCGTCCAGGTCCAGGAGATCAACGCCAACGTCTCGGCGATCGTGGAAGCGGCACGGGAACAGTCGACCGGCCTCAAGGAGATCAACCAGGCGGTCAACTCGATGGACCAGGCGACCCAGCAGAACGCCGCGATGGTCGAGGAAAGCACGGCCGCAAGCCACGCCATGGCCCGCGAGGCCGAAGCCCTGCACGAACTGCTCCGCCAGTTCCGCTACGGCGAGCAGGCCCAGGTCGTCGACGCGAACCGCCACCTCGAAGATCGCGCGCAGCCATCACGCCTGCATGCCACCGCCCGCGCCATGCGCGGCGGTCAACGAACAAGCCTGGCCGCGACACCGGCCGCGGATGGTTGGCAGAATTTCTGAGCGCACATCCCTGCACCCCGCGCTCGGGAATGGGGAAGGCGGCGACCGGTAGCCGCCTTCCCTTAAATCTTTTCAGGAGAGTGCCCGCTTAGGAAAACGCTCTCGATGAGCGCGCAGAAAGCGCTGGCGGGTAAGGAATGCAAGCTAGGCCGCTTCCGGACGTTTGATCTTTGCGGCCGCCTCCAGCACCAGCGGCGTCAGCCCCTCGCCGCCATTGTCGATATGCTCGAACAATTTGCGCCGCATGCGCGGCTCCCAGTACTTGTTGATATGGGTGGCAACGCCCTGCGCCGCCTCGCTCTCGGGCTGGCTCTTGAAGAACGTGGCGATCTGGTTCGCCATATAGATCAGCTTGGCGTTGGTATTGTCATGCGACATCGACGGCAGCTCCGGACTTGATGCGTTCGGCATGGGTGAAAATCTCGAATTCGTCGCCGCGCACGAGCGCAATCAGCGTCATGCCCGCAGCTTCCGCCGTGCGGATGGCAAGCGCCGTCGGCGCCGAAATGGCAATGATCACAGGGCTGCCGACGACTGCCGTCTTCTGCACCATCTCGACGGACACCCGGCTGGTGACGACCACCGCGCCCTCGCTGCCCTTGAAGCCGGCGCGTGCGGCGGCACCGACCAGCTTGTCGAGCGCATTGTGGCGGCCGACATCCTCACGCACCGCGATCAGCCCGCGGCCCGGCACGTAGAAGGCGGCACCGTGCACGGCCCGCGTTTCGAAATGCAGCGGCTGCTGGCCATTGAGCAGCGCTACGGCCGAAACCACGTCCTCCTGCGACAACGTCAGTCTCGAACGGGCAACGTCCGGCGTCGGCCGTACCGCCTGCTCGATCGATTCGATGCCGCAAAGACCGCAACCGACCGGCCCCGCCATGTGCCGTCGGCGTTGACGCAGCATGTCGTTCTCTTCGTCCTGAAGCACGATCTGCAAGTCGATGCCGAGATTGCCGGCGACCGTCTCGGAGACGAACTCGACCGTTTCGATCTGGCCGGGATCGGTAATGATGCCTTCGGTCAGGCTGAAGCCGACGGCGAAATCCTCGAGATCGCCGGGCGTCGCCATCATCACCGCATGGGTCGAACCACCATAGCTGAAGGCGACCGGCGTCTCCTCCGGCACGGCGCGCGCACCGTCCCGAAGCGCGCCGTTGCGGCGGGCGGCCTCGGGAACGGTCTTGGATGTCCTAAACGTCGCCATGATCGGTCGCAGCGAAAGGCATTACTCCGCCGCCTCCAGCTTGCCGGAAATCCGGCGCGACTGGCGGGCCTGCTCGTCATAGTCGACCTGCCAGTCCGACGGGCCGTTCGACGGCATCACCTGCACCGCCGTCACCTTGTATTCCGGGCAGTTGGTGGCCCAGTCGGAGAAGTCGGTGGTGATGACGTTTGCCTGCGTCGTCGGGTGGTGGAAGGTGGTGTAGACGACGCCGGGCGCGACGCGATCGGTGATCAGCGAACGCAGGGTCGTCTCGCCGGCGCGGCTTGCGAGCCGGATCCAGTCGCCATCACGGATGCCGCGCTGCTCGGCGTCGTGCGGGTGGATCTCCAGCCGGTCTTCCGCATGCCAGACGACGTTGTCGGTGCGTCGCGTCTGGGCGCCGACATTGTACTGGCTAAGGATGCGGCCGGTCGTCAAAAGCAGCGGGAAGCGCGGGCCGGTGCGTTCATCCGTCGCCACATATTCGGTGCGGATGAACTTGCCTTTGCCACGCACGAAACCGTCGATATGCATGATCGGCGAACCCTCGGGATGCGCCTCGTTGCAGGGCCACTGCACCGAGCCCATCTTTTCGAGATAATCGTAGGAAACCAGCGCGAAGCTCGGCGTCGTCGCGGCGATCTCGTCCATGATCTCGGACGGATGGCGGTAGTTCCAGTTGAGGCCCATGGCCTGGGCGAGCTTCTGCGTGACCTCCCAGTCGGCATAACCGTTCTTCGGCGTCATCACCTTGCGCACGCGGTTAATGCGGCGCTCGGCATTGGTGAAGGTGCCGTCTTTTTCGAGGAAGGTCGAACCGGGCAGGAAGACGTGCGCGTAGTTGGCCGTTTCGTTCAGGAACAGGTCGTGCACGACGACGCATTCCATCGCGGCGAGGCCGGCTGCCACATGCTTGGTGTCCGGGTCGGACTGCAGGATGTCCTCGCCCTGGATGTAGAGCGCCTTGAAGGTGCCGTCGACCGCGGCATCGAGCATGTTGGGGATGCGCAGGCCCGGCTCGTTGGAGATCTCGACGCCCCAGAGCTTCTCGAAGGTCTCGCGGGTGGCATCGTCGGAGATGTGACGGTAGCCCGGCAGCTCGTGCGGGAACGAACCCATGTCGCAGGAACCCTGCACGTTGTTCTGGCCGCGCAACGGGTTCACGCCGACGCCCGGCCGGCCGATATTGCCGGTGACCATGGCGAGGTTGGCGATCGCCATGACCGTCGTCGATCCCTGGCTGTGCTCGGTGACGCCGAGACCGTAATAGATCGCGCCGTTGCCGCCGGTGGCATAGAGCCTGGCCGCGCCCCGCACGAGATCGGCCGGCACGCCGGTATAGGCTTCGGTCGCCTCCGGGCTATGGTAGGGCTCGGCGACGAAGGCGGCCCAATCCTCGTACTCCGACCAGTCGCAGCGCTCGCGGATGAACTGTTCGTTGGCGAGGCCTTCGGTGACGATCACATGGGCGATCGAGGTCAAGATCGCGACGTTGGTGCCGGGCTGCAGCGGCAGGTGATAGGCGGCCTCCACGTGCGGCGAGCGCACGATGTCGGTGCGGCGCGGATCGATGACGATCAGCTTGGCGCCTTCGCGCAGCCGCTTCTTCAGTCGCGAGCCGAAGACCGGATGGCCGTCGGTCGGGTTGGCGCCGATAATGACGGCGACGTCGGTGAACTCGACACTGTCGAAGTTCTGCGTACCGGCCGAGGTCCCGAAGGCCTGGCCGAGGCCGTAGCCGGTCGGCGAATGGCAGACGCGGGCGCAGGTATCGACATTGTTGTTGCCGAAGCCGGCGCGCACCAGCTTCTGCACCAGATAGGTCTCTTCATTGGTGCAGCGCGACGAGGTGATGCCGCCGACGGAATCGCGGCCGTACTGATACTGGATCCGCCGGAACTCGGAGGCCACATGCGCGTAAGCCTCCTCCCAGGTGACCTCGCGCCAGGGATCGGAGATCTTCTCGCGGATCATCGGGTTGAGGATGCGGTCCTTGTGGTTGGAATAGCCGTAAGCGAAGCGGCCCTTGACGCAGGAATGGCCGCGGTTGGCCTGGCCATCCTTCCACGGCACCATACGCACCAGTTCCTCGCCGCGCATTTCCGCCTTGAACGAGCAGCCGACGCCGCAATAGGCGCAGGTCGTCACTTCGGAATGTTCGGGCTGGCCGATCTCGATCACCGACTTTTCGATGAGCGTCGCCGTCGGGCAGGCCTGGACGCAGGCGCCGCAGGAGACGCATTCCGACGACATGAAGTCTTCCGCCATCCCGGCCGAAACGCGGCTGTCGAAACCGCGGCCGCCGATCGTCAGCGCGAAGGTGCCCTGCACTTCCTCGCAGGCGCGCACACAGCGCGAGCAGACGATGCATTTGGCCGGATCGTAGGTGAAATAGGGATTGGACTCGTCCTTCGGCATCCACTTGGCGTTGATCTCGCCATTGTTGCGCGCCGTGACGTGGTTCTCGCCCTCATAGCCGTAGCGCACGTCGCGCAGGCCGACTGCGCCGGCCATGTCCTGCAGCTCGCAATCGCCATTGGCAGCACAGGTCAGACAGTCGAGAGGGTGGTCGGAAATGTAGAGCTCCATCACCCCGCGGCGCACGTCCTTCAGCCGCGGCGTCTGGGTGGCGACCTCGATACCGGCTGCAACCGGCGTCGTGCAGGAGGCCGGCATGCCGGCGCGTCCCTTGATCTCGACGAGACAGAGCCGGCAGGAGCCGAAGGCATCCATCATGTCGGAAGCGCAGAGCTTCGGCACTTCTATGCCGGCATCCATCGCCGCGCGCATGATCGAAGTGCCCTCGGGCACGGTGACCTCGCGTCCGTCGATCGTCAGCGTCACCAGTTTTTCGGACTTGGAGGCCGGAGTGCCGTAGTCGATTTCTTGAATGAGAGACATGGTCTTTTCCTCACTCCGCCGCTTGAACGCGCGGTGCCGGCTGAAAATCATCCGGGAAATGGGTCATGGCGCTCATGACCGGATAGGGCGTGAAGCCGCCTAGCGCGCAGAGCGAACCGAACTTCATCGTGTTGCAAAGATCGGCGAGCAGTTCGCGGTTCTTCTCCGGCTCGATGCCAGCGGCGATCCTGTCGGTCACCTCGACACCGCGCGTCGAACCGATGCGGCAGGGCGTGCACTTGCCGCAGCTTTCTACCGCGCAGAATTCCATCGCAAAGCGCGCCTGGTGCAGCATGTCGACGGTGTCGTCGAAGACGACGATGCCGGCATGGCCGATCAGACCGTCACGCGCGGCGAAGGCTTCGTAGTCGAACGGCGTGTCGAACAGCGCCCGCGGGAAGTAGGCGCCGAGCGGACCGCCGACCTGCACGGCCTTGACCGGCCGGCCACTCGCCGTGCCGCCGCCGATGTGATCGATGATCTCGCCGAGCGCCAGGCCGAAGGCGGTTTCGTAGAGACCGGCATGCTTGACGTTGCCGGCGATCTGGATCGGGATCGTGCCGCGCGACCGGCCCATGCCGAAGTCGCGGTAATAGGCGGCGCCCTTGTCCATGATGATGGGGACGGAGGCGAGCGAGATCACGTTGTTGAGCACGGTCGGACAGTCGAAGAGGCCTTTGTGCGCGGGAAGCGGCGGCTTGGCCCGCACGATGCCGCGTTTGCCTTCGAGGCTATTGAGCAGCGCCGTTTCCTCGCCGCAGACATAGGCACCTGCGCCCTCGCGCACTTCCATATCGAAGGCACGACCGGAGCCGAGCACCGAGGTGCCGAGCACGCCGGCCTTGCGGGCGATCTCGATCGCCTCAGCCATCGCCGCGATCGCATGCGGGTATTCGGAGCGGGTGTAAATGAAGCCCTTGGTCGCGCCGGTCGCGATGCCGGCGATCGCCATGCCCTCGATCAGCACGAAGGGATCGCCTTCCATGATCATCCGGTCGGCAAAGGTGCCGCTATCGCCCTCGTCGGCGTTGCAGACGATGTACTTCCGATCGCCCGCCGCGTCGAGAACGGTCTTCCACTTGATGCCGGTCGGAAAGCCTGCGCCGCCACGGCCTCGAAGGCCGCTTTCGGTCACCTGCGCGACAATGTCCTGCGGCGCCATGGCAATGGCATTGCGCAGACCGGCGAGCCCGCCATGGGCCTGGTAATCGTCGAGCGAAAGCGGATCGATGATACCGCAGCGGGCAAAGGTCAGCCGCGTCTGCTGCTTCAGGAAGGGGATCTCCTCGGTCTTCCCGAGACAGAGTGCATGATCGCCGCCGTCGAGCAGGGCGGCATCGAGCAGCGAGGAAACGTCATGTGCCTTGACCGGGCCATAGGCAACACGGCCGTCAGCCGTTTCCACCTCGATCAGCGGCTCCAGCCAATGCATGCCGCGCGAACCGTTGCGCACAATCGTGGCGTCGAGGCCGCGTGCGCCGATCGCCTCGGCCATTGCCTTGGCTACCTTGTCGGCGCCGAGCGCCACGGCCGCGGCGTCCCGCGGAATGTAGATCTTTGCGGTCATCGACGCGCCTCCTGAACGAGCGCTTCGAGATCGGCGGCATCGACCCGGGCATGCACCTCTCCGTCCAGCATGGCGGAGGGTGCGCAGGAACAGAGCCCGAGACAGTAGACCGGCTCCAGCGTCACCGCGCCATCCGGGGTCGTCTGGTGAAAATCGATACCGAGCAGCCGCTTCGCGCGCTCGGCCAGCTGGTCGCCGCCCATCGACTGACAGGCTTCGGCGCGACAGAGCTTCAGCACGTGGCGCCCGGCGGGGTGCTCGCGGAAATCATGATAGAAGCTCATCACCCCATAGACTTCGGCGCGCGAGAGGTTGAGTTCGCGGGCAATCACCGGAAGACATTCCTGCGGCACATAGCCGAACTCTTCCTGCAGTTCGTGCAGGATCGGCAGCATGGGGCCTTCCAGCCTCTTCAGCTCCTCGACGATGGCGAGCGTGGTTTCCGCGATATCGGCGCGCGGCTGATGGATGTTCAACGGGAGCCCTCCCGGCTCATGGGCGAGGCGGCAGCACCCGAAACGGACGACCGGCCCAGCCGACATTTCACTTCTGGCGAAGGCCGTTCCTCGGCGGTCTCCGGCCATGATCAAAAAGCTTCGCGCTTATGGCCGCATGGGTCAATAAGGCTGTTCCGTCGATCGATAGAAAAAATCTATTGAGCCTGATTTCGCTCGCCGAGAATGCGTGCTTCGTGCAGCAAGGCCGACACCAGCGGCGTAAACGGCTCACGATGCGTCGCAACCAGGCCGACCGTGTGACGGGCGTCCGGATCGACGATCGGGATCATCCGGATATCTTCGTGAAAACCGAATGATTTCGCGACGTTGAATGGCATGATGCTGGCCCAGCGGCCGGTGCGCACATGCGAAAAAAGCACGATCATCGAGTTCGATTCGAGCGTCGGCTTGGCGACGGCACCGGCCTCCGAAAAATGCTGGTTGATGATGCGGCGGTTCTGCATATCTGCCGTCAATAGACAAAGCCGAACGTCGCTAACCTCTTTCCACGTCACGCTTTCCCGCTCCGAAAGCGGCGTTCCGGCGGCGGTGACGAGGTGATAGCGCTCGACCTGGAGCGGAACACTGGTCACCCGGCCGAGCGGCTCGTTCTCCAGATAGGTGAGCCCCGCATCGATCTCGAGATTTTCGAGCAGCGCCAGGATCTGCACCGATGTCGTCGAGAGCACGGAAAAGGTGACATCAGGGTGCTTTTCCTGGAACGGCGCGGTGATCATCGGCACCATGGCAAGTGTCGTCGGCACCGCGGCTAGGCGGATATGGCCGGAAAGACCCTTGCGCGCCGCCCGCATCTCCTCGCGCATGGTGCGGGTATCGCCGACGATGCGCCGCGCCCATTCGAGTACGCGCTGGCCCTCGGGCGTCAGGCCCTGAAAGCGCGACCCGCGGCTGACGAGCATGACGCCGAGCTGATCCTCAAGCTGGCGGATGGCCGCCGACAGCGTCGGTTGCGTCACCCCACACTCCTCCGCCGCGCGACCAAAATGCCTTTCGCGGGCGAGAACGAGGAACATTTCCAGCTTGTCGATCATGTCCGGCCTTCAGTTGTTGTGGCTCTGCCCCTCACCCTAACCCTCTCCCGCTTGCGGGACGTGGCGCTTCGCGAGGTCGCCCCTTCATGATGCAGGCCCCGAATGGAGTGGGGATGCGAGCGGGCGCCGCAGCCTTCCTTCTCCCCGCAAGCGAGGAGAAGGTGCCGGTAGGCGGATGAGGGGCAGCCGACTTCATCTACCGCTCAAACGATCAGCTGCCCGCCATTCACCTCCAGCACCTGCCCGGTGATGTAGCCCGACAGCGCATGCGAGGCGAGGAAGAGATAGGCGGGCGCGCAGTCTTCCGCCGTCCCGAGCCGACCAAGCGGAATGGTCTTGCGGGTCGCCTCCAGCTTCTCCGGCGATGAGTAGCGCTCGTGGAATTCGGTGGTGATCGTCCCCGGTGAAACGCAGTTGACACGGATGCCATCGGGCGCGAGTTCCCGCGCCAAGGCCTTGGAATAGGTGGAAACGAACGCCTTCGTCGCCGAATAGATCGACGATCCGGCGCTGCCGCCGGTAACCGCAGAGATCGAGACGGTGTTGACGATCGCCGGATGCGTACCCTTGCGCAACAGCGGCAGCATCGCCCGCGTCATCTCGACGACCGCGGTCTGGTTGAGCTGGACGACGGTCTGGTACTGCTCGTCGGACAGCTCCGCCGCCGGGAAGCGGCCGACCATCGTGCCGGCATTGTTGATGAGGATATCGATGCTCTCGAAGCGGCTGCGCACCACGTCGACCAGCCCCTCGACACCATCCGGCGCGAGAAAATCCGCCGTCGCCACATAGGCCCGGCCTTCCGTCGCCGCAGATTCGAGAAAATCGGGCAGGTCGCCGATCGACCGGCCGGCATGGACGAGTACATGCGCGCCACAATCCAGGAACTGCCGGGCAACCTCGAGCCCGATGCCGCGCCCGGCACCGGTGATCACGACGGTCATGCCCTTGAACAAGGCCGGATGAAACATGTCTTTCCCCTCTTCACTCCTAAGGCAGGGTCGCCTATCGCCGTAGCGAATGCAACGCGCGCCGACACCCTGGACCCGCTGCGAAAGCAATTTCGCCGCAAACGCCGATTCTGAAATTGCGCGGCTTTCGTTTTTGCATATTATGAAACAAAACGAAAATGGGGAGGATGGAATGTATTTGTCCGGTCGGCAGGAGGAGATCCTGGAACTGGCAAAAAGCGAGGGCCGGGTATTGGTCGAGGAGCTGGCGCAGCGCTTTTCCGTCACGCCGCAGACCATCCGAAAGGACCTGAACGACCTCTGCGACGCCAAGATCCTGAACCGCATTCATGGCGGCGCGATCTTCCCGAGCGGCAAGGAAAACGTCAAATACGACGCCCGCCGCCAGATCGCGGCACCGGAGAAACAGGCGATCGGCAAGGCCGCCGCCGAACTCATCCCCGACAACGCGTCGCTGTTCATCAATATCGGCACCACCACCGAAGCTGTTGGCGAGGCCCTGCTCGACCACAAGGAACTGATGGTCATCACCAACAACATCAATGTCGCCAATCGCTTACGCGTTTTCCCTTCGATCGAGGTGGTGATCACCGGCGGCGTCGTGCGCGGCTCGGACGGCGGCATCGTCGGCGAGGCCGCCGTCGATTTCATCAAGCAGTTCAAGGTCGACTTCGCCGTCATCGGCGCCTCGGCGATCGACCATGACGGCGCGCTGCTGGATTTCGATTTTCGCGAAGTGAAAGTCGCCCAGGCGATCATCGCCAATGCGCGCCATGTCATTCTGGTTTCCGACTCGACCAAATTCGAAAGAACCGCGCCTGTTCGCATCGGCCATATATCGCAGGTCCAGACCTTCATCACCGACCGCTGCACGCTCGAAAACGTCAGGAAAATCTGTGTTGAACAGGACGTTCGCCTGATCGAAACCGACGCCTGAAACGGGAGATTTAGCCACCCCTAAAGATTCGGGGAGCATTCGTTTGACATTCGATATGTTTTCGTTTTAACTGATTTCACTTTCGCTGATGCATCAATTTGTGCATCGCGAAATGTGGAGGGGAAACAGCAGTGTCAGAGCAGGCAATCTACGACGTCTTCGTCATCGGCGGCGGCATCAACGGATGCGGCATCGCGCGCGACGCGGTCGGCCGTGGGTACTCGGTCGCCTTGGCCGAAATGAACGATTTCGCTTCCGGCACGTCCTCCGGCTCCACCAAGCTCATTCACGGCGGCCTGCGCTACCTCGAACATTACGAATTCCGCCTCGTGCGCGAAGCGCTGATGGAGCGCGAGGTGCTGTGGGCGATGGCGCCGCACGTCATCTGGCCGATGCGCTTCGTGCTGCCCTATCACAAGGGCGGCCTGCGCCCGGCCTGGCTCATCCGCCTCGGCCTCTTCCTTTACGACCATATCGGCGGCCGCAAGCTGCTGCCGGCAACGGCGACGCTGGACATGAACCGCGATCCCGCCGGCAAACCGCTGAAGCGCCTGTTTAACAAGGCCTTCGAATATTCCGACGGCTGGGTCAACGACGCCCGCCTCGTGGTCTTGAATGCCCGCGACGCTGCCGACCGCGGCGCCGTCATCATGGCCCGTACCCGCGTCGTCGCCGCACGACGCGACGGTGGGCTCTGGACCATCGAAACCGAGAACCAGGCAACCGGCGAACGCAAGACGCTCAAGGCCCGCATGCTCATCAATGCCGCCGGCCCCTGGGTCGACGCGGTTCTCTCGGGCGCGCTCGGCAAGAACGACGTGCACAATGTCCGCCTCGTTCAGGGCAGCCACATCGTCGTGAAGAAGAAGTTCGACGATCCGCGCGCCTATTTCTTCCAGAACCCGGATGGCCGCATCATGTTCGCCATCCCTTACGAAGAAGACTTCACGCTGATCGGTACCACCGACCGCGACTACACCGGTAATCCGGGCGAGGTGCGCATCAGCGACGCGGAGGTCGACTATCTCTGCCGGGCAGCAAGCGAGTATTTCCTCGAGCCGGTGGAAAAGGACGACATCGTCTGGACCTATTCGGCCGTTCGCCCGCTTTACGACGACGGCGCCAGCAAGGCGCAGGAAGCGACGCGCGACTACGTGCTGCGGGTCGAGGGTGACAAGGGTGCGGCACCGCTGCTCAACGTCTTCGGCGGCAAGCTCACGACCTATCGCCGCCTCGGCGAATCCGCACTGGAAAAGATCGGCGAGGCGATCGGCGTCAAGGGTTCGAAATGGACCGCCGGCTCCAGGCTTCCGGGCGGCGATTTTCCCGCCCAGGGTTATGCCGACGAAGTCGCAAGACTGCGGAAGCAATATCCCTTCCTTGCGCCCCAGCATGCGCGTCGCCTCGTGCGCCTCTATGGCACGCGCGCCGCAGCACTTCTGGGTTCGGCGTCGAACGAGGCCGGTCTCGGCCACCATTTCGGCGCCGATCTCTACGAGGCCGAGGTCAAGTGGCTGATGACGCAGGAATGGGCGCGGCACGCCGAGGACGTGCTGTGGCGGCGCACGAAACTGGGATTGAAGCTGACGCCGGGCGAGGCGGCAGCGCTGGAGGAATACATGCGAGGCGCGGCCAACGCAGCCGCCTGACAACGCTCGCATTCAATGCATTTCCAACACGGGCGCGCGCGCCCGGAAATGCAGAAAACCGATGAGATAGAGCGTTTCCGCGCTGGGGTGGAAAACGCTCGGACTGCCGACAGGCTGGGTGGAGAATTCAATGCTTGAAATGAAGAAGATATCCAAGGTCGTAGGCGGGGAGACGCATATCTACCCGACCGACCTGGTGCTGGAGAGGGGGTCGCTGAACGTTCTGCTCGGCCCGACCCTTTCCGGCAAGACGTCGCTGATGCGGCTGATGGCCGGTCTCGACAAGCCCGCCTCCGGTTCGCTCCTTTTCGACGGCGCCGACGTCACCGGCCTGCCGGTGCAGAAGCGTTCGGTCGCCATGGTCTACCAGCAGTTCATCAACTATCCGGCGATGACCGTTTACGAAAACATCGCCTCACCGATGCGCATCAGCGGCGCCGACACCGCCACCATCGACCGCGAGGTGCGCAAGGCGGCCGATCTGCTGAAGCTGACGCCTTATCTCGACCGCACGCCCTTGAACCTCTCGGGTGGCCAGCAGCAGCGCACGGCACTTGCCCGCGCCATCGTCAAGAACGCCGATCTGGTGCTGCTCGACGAACCGCTCGCCAACCTCGACTACAAGCTGCGCGAGGAACTGCGCGAGGAACTGCCGAAGATTTTCGCCGCCTCCGGCGCCATCTTCGTCTATGCGACGACCGAACCTTCGGAAGCGCTACTGCTCGGCGGCAACACCGCAGCCCTCAGCCAGGGCCGCATCACCCAGTTCGACAAGACAATCGACGTCTATCGCCGCCCGGTCGACCTGATCACCGCCCGCACCTTCGCCGATCCGCCGCTGAACTGCATCGAGCTGGTCAAATCAGGCTCGGCCTTCACGCTCGACGGCAAGTCTGTGCTCACCGTCCCGGCACATCTGGCTGGCATCGGCGACGGTCCCTGCACCGTCGCCTTCCAGCCGCATCACCTGTCGTTTGACCTCCCGCAGGGCGGCGGCGATGCGCTGACGGTGAAGACGGCGATCTCCGAAATTGCCGGCTCCGAAAGCTTCATTCACGTCGGTTTTGCCAATGCGCGCTGGGTGATGCTGGCGCCGGGCATTCACGACATCGAACCCGACGCGACCCTCGAGGTCTTCGTCGATACCCGCCATCTCATGGCCTTCGGGCCGGACGGACGCGCCATCGGCGGCACGGCCTAAAGGAGGCGCTGGGAGGAAAACATGGCACGCATCAATCTCAACCATATCCGCCACGCCTATGGCGCCAAGCCGAAGTCGGAAAACGACTACGCGCTGAAGGAAGTGCACCACGAGTGGAACGACGGCGGCGCCTATGCGCTGCTCGGGCCCTCCGGCTGCGGCAAGACCACGCTGCTCAACATTATCTCTGGCCTGATCAACCCGTCCGAAGGCGAGATCCTCTTCGACGGCAAGGACGTGACGCATCTGTCGACCCAGGAACGCAACATCGCCCAGGTGTTCCAGTTCCCGGTCATCTATGACACGATGACGGTTTACGATAATCTGGCCTTCCCCTTGCGCAACCGGCATGTGCCGGAGGCCGAGGTCGACCGCCGCGTCAAGGAAACGATCGAGATGATCGGCCTTGGCGGCTGGGCGAAGAAGACGGCTCGGGGCCTCACCGCCGACCAGAAGCAGAAGATCTCGCTCGGCCGCGGCCTCGTGCGCAACGACGTCAGCGCGATCCTCTTCGACGAACCGCTGACGGTCATCGATCCGGAAATGAAGTGGGTGCTGCGCTCACAGATCAAGCGCCTGCACAAGCAGTTCGGCTTCACCATGGTCTACGTCACCCACGACCAGACCGAGGCGCTGACCTTCGCCGACAAGGTCGTCGTCATGTATGACGGCCAGATCGTGCAGATCGGCACGCCGGCGGAACTCTTCGAGCGCCCGCGCCACACCTTTGTCGGCTACTTCATCGGCTCGCCGGGCATGAACGTGCTGCCGGTCAAGCTCGACGGCGGCACCGCGACGATCGGCGGCGAGCAGTTGGGCCTCACCTTCCAGCCCAAGGTCAAGGCCGGCGCCAAGACCGAGCTCGGCATCCGCCCGGAATTCGTCTCGCTCGGTCGCGAAGGCATGCCGGTCGCGATCACCAAGGTCGAGGATATCGGCCGCCACAAGATCGTGCGCGCCCGTTTTGCCGACCAGCCGATCTCGATCATCGTCGACGAGGACGGCGAGATCCCCGCCGAGCCGCGCGTCACCTTCGACCCGAAAGCCATCAATATCTACGCCGATTCCTGGCGCGTCGGCGAGGAGGCCTGACCATGGAGAAAACCTGGAACAACAAGGCCTGGTTCATGGTGCTGCCGGTCCTCGTGCTGGTCGCCTTCTCGGCCGTCATCCCGCTGATGACCGTCGTCAACTATTCGGTCCAGGACACCTTCGGCAACAACCAGTTCTTCTGGGCCGGCACCGACTGGTACGTGCAGGTGCTGACGTCGGACCGCTTCTGGGACGCGCTCAGCCGCAACCTGATCTTCTCGGCGATCATCCTGGCAATCGAAATCCCGCTCGGCATCATCATCGCGCTCAACATGCCGAAGAAGGGTCTCGGCGTACCGGTCTGCCTGGTCCTGATGGCGCTGCCGCTCTTGATCCCGTGGAACGTCGTCGGCACCATCTGGCAGGTCTTCGGCCGCGTCGACATCGGCCTGCTCGGCCGCACGCTCGAAGCGATCGGCATCAACTACAATTACGTGCAGAACCCCGTTGCCGCCTGGGTCACGCTGATCGTCATGGACGTCTGGCACTGGACGAGCCTCGTCGTCCTGCTCTGCTATGCCGGTCTCGTCTCGATCCCCGACGCCTATTACCAGGCGGCCAAGATCGACGGCGCCTCGCGCTGGTCGGTGTTCCGCTACATCCAGCTGCCGAAGATGAAGCGCGTGCTTTTGATCGCCTTCCTGCTGCGGTTCATGGATAGTTTCATGATCTACACCGAGCCCTTCGTCGTCACCGGCGGCGGTCCCGGCAACTCGACAACCTTCCTGTCCATCGACCTCGTCAAGACGGCCATCGGCCAGTTCGACCTCGGTCCTGCGGCAGCGCTATCGATCATCTACTTCCTCATCATCCTGCTGCTCTCGTGGATCTTCTACACCGTGATGACCACGAGCGACGCGCAGGGCTGACAAAGGTGGGAGGAGAAACAAAATGCAAAAACAACTACTTACCGAACGCCTCTCCTGGCTGGTGCCGACGGTCTACATCGTCTTCCTGCTCCTGCCGATCTATTGGCTCGTCAACATGAGCTTCAAGGAAACGAGCGAGATCCTGAGCACCTTCTCGCTCTGGCCGGTCAATCCGACGCTCCGGAACTACCAGGTGATCTTCACCGATCCCTCCTGGTACAACGGCTACATCAACTCGATCATCTACGTCGTCATGAACACGGTGATCTCGGTGACGGCAGCGCTGCCGGCGGCCTACGCCTTCTCGCGCTACCGCTTCCTCGGCGACAAGCACCTGTTCTTCTGGCTCTTGACCAACCGCATGGCGCCGCCGGCCGTCTTCGCGCTGCCCTTCTTCCAGCTCTATTCGGCCTTCGGCCTGATCGACACGCACATCGCGGTTGCCCTTGCGCACTGCCTGTTCAACGTGCCGCTCGCGGTCTGGATCCTGGAAGGCTTCATGTCGGGCGTGCCGAAGGAGATCGACGAGACCGCCTATATCGACGGTTACTCGTTCCCGCGCTTCTTCGTGAAGATCTTCATGCCGCTGATCGCCTCGGGCATCGGTGTCGCTGCGTTCTTCTGCTTCATGTTCTCCTGGGTCGAACTGCTGCTTGCCCGCACGCTGACGACCACGGACGCCAAGCCGATCGCCGCCACTATGACCCGCACGGTCTCCGCCTCCGGTCTCGACTGGGGCGTGCTGGCGGCCGCCGGCGTGCTCACCATCATTCCGGGCGCACTCGTGATCTATTTCGTTCGCAACTACATCGCCAAGGGCTTTGCCCTGGGGAGGGTATGATGACCGCTCAACCCGTTCGCAACGCTCGCTGGCAACTGCCGTTTGCCGCCGTTCTCGTCGTCTACGCCGCCGTTGCCGGGCTGCTCTTCAGCATGCTGCCCATCAAGGACGGCGCGCGCGACTGGTTCGCGCCGCTTATCCCCGGTGGCTGGATGGCCTGGTCGTTTCCGTCGGCCATGTTCTTCCTGACGATCTTCGCACTGCTGTCGATGATGGCGGTCTGGGAATATGCCTCGCCCGGTGGCAACCCGCGCGTCGGCATCCTGCGCTTCGAGACGACACGGGGCGATCGCCTCTTCGTGTCACTGCTCGGCAGCGCCTTCATTCACCTCGCATGGCTCGGCTTCGTCGGCGGGCAGAACCTGTGGTGGGCGCTCGCGCTCTCCCTGGTCTATGCCGTCGGCGTCTTCCGCTACGTCTGAGGCGAACCGATTTGAGGGGCCGCCAGACGGGCGGCCCCTCGAAAGATAAAGAACCGCATTCGCAAACCTAAGGGAGGGAATTATGCGACGGCATCTTTTGACTACGACGGCAGCTATGCTGCTGGCTTTCACCGGCAGCGCTTTTGCCGGCATGGACGAAGCCAAGAAATTCCTCGACAGCGAGATCGGCGACATGTCCTCGCTCGACCGCGCCGGCCAGGAAGCCGAAATGCAATGGTTCGTCGATGCGGCGAAGCCCTTTGCCGGCATGGAAATCAAGGTCGTTTCCGAAACGATCACCACCCATGAATACGAATCGAAGACCCTGGCCAAGGCCTTCTCCGACATCACCGGCATCAAGATCACCCACGACCTGATCGGCGAAGGCGACGTCGTCGAAAAGCTGCAGACGCAGATGCAGTCGGGCGAAAACGTCTATGACGCCTACATCAACGACTCGGATCTGATCGGTACCCATTGGCGCTACCAGCAGGCCCGCAGCCTGACCGACTTCATGGCCAATGAAGGCAAGGACGTCACCAACCCGAACCTCGACATCGACGACTTCATCGGCAAGTCGTTCACGACAGCACCGGATGGCAAGCTCTACCAGCTTCCCGACCAGCAGTTCGCGAACCTCTACTGGTTCCGCTACGACTGGTTCAACGACGAGAAGAACAAGGCGGACTTCAAGGCGAAGTACGGCTACGACCTCGGCGTTCCGGTCAACTGGTCGGCCTATGAGGATATCGCCGAGTTCTTCACCGGTCGCGAAGTCGACGGCAAGAAAGTCTATGGCCACATGGACTACGGCAAGAAGGACCCGTCGCTCGGCTGGCGCTTCACCGACGCCTGGCTGTCGATGGCCGGCAACGGCGACAAGGGCATCCCGAACGGCAAGCCGGTCGACGAGTGGGGCATCAAGGTCGACGAAAACTCGCGCCCGGTCGGCTCCTGCGTTGCCCGCGGTGGCGACACCAACGGCCCGGCCGCTGTCTACTCCATCCAGAAGTATCTCGACTGGATGAAGGCCTACGCACCGGCAGCTGCGCAGGGCATGACCTTCTCGGAATCCGGCCCGGTTCCGTCGCAGGGCGAAGTCGCCCAGCAGATGTTCACCTACACGGCGTTCACCGCCGACTTCGTCAAGCCGGGCCTGCCCGTCGTCAACGAGGACGGCACGCCGAAGTGGCGTTTTGCTCCGAGCCCGCATGGCGTCTACTGGAAGGACGGCATGAAGCTCGGTTACCAGGACGCCGGTTCCTGGACGCTGCTGAAGTCCACGCCTGACGACCGCGCCAAGGCCGCCTGGCTCTATGCGCAGTTCGTGACCTCGAAGACCGTCGACGTGAAGAAGAGCCATGTCGGCCTCACCTTCATCCGCCAGTCGACGCTGGACCACAAGAGCTTCACGGACCGCGCTCCGAAGCTCGGCGGTCTGATCGAGTTCTACCGTTCGCCGGCCCGCCTGCAGTGGTCGCCGACCGGCACGAACGTTCCTGACTATCCGAAGCTGGCTCAGCTTTGGTGGCAGGCGATCGGCGATGCATCCTCGGGTGCCAAGACCGCTCAGGAAGCCATGGACTCGCTGTGCGCCGAGCAGGAGAAGGTTCTCTCCCGTCTCGAACGCTCGGGCGTTCAGGGCGACATCGGTCCGAAGCTCGCCGAAGAGCACGATCTCGAGTACTGGAACAAGGATGCCGTTTCCAAGGGCAACCTCGCTCCGCAGCTGAAGATCGAGCACGAGAAGGAAAAGCCGCAGACCGTCAACTACGACGATCTGGTCAAGAGCTGGCAGAAGTAAGAAACCAACGGCCGCCTGCAAAACGGGCGGCCCTCATCTCCTCGGGAGATGCGGCACCGGGGTCGGCAACGGCCCCGGTATTTCTTTGCCCATAGGCGTGAAAGGACCTGTCGCGCCTACATGTGGGCAAGCCGCAAGCGTCCGGATTTCTCGGATCGTCGCTTGTCGAAGATGGCCCTGACCGCCTGCGTCGAGCCATCATCCATCCGCACGCTCATATCCATGTGGAGATGCTCATCGACGATCGTGATGCGGATGTCGAACGGCTTGCCGCGATAGCGGCCGGCGCCGTCCTCGTTCCAGCGCCCGATGCCCGCAGCGCTCGAACCGCCGCCGACGCGCCCGAGATGGGTCACCGCGAACCATCCATCCCTCCCCGTCACCTTCAGCACGGGGCCGTTCCGCCGGATCTCGACCGAGCAGCTCTCGCAGTCACCGGCGCCGGACGTGACCTGCTGCCATTGCCCCTGGAAGCTGACGCCGCTCGCCCCGGCGACCGCCGGCCAGAGAACGATCAGCAGCACGAAAAGCGCACGGCAGGGAGACGAAAAGGCCACTCTGCAAGATTTCATCGACATGATCCCAAACGAACCGCGGCGGAGCCTTCGCACCCGGCGCGACGAACCATCGTCGCTTCGCATTGCAGCAACGTTGCATCGTTGCTAGGATCAAGCTGTTCGTTGGCGCGCCTTGAGGCCTTCTTCGGCAATACCTGCCCGGTCGGCGCCGTTCGACGGTCAAATCCGAACCTTTCCCGCCCCGATCACCCCTCGACAACTTCCCCCGAAATCCGGAAAGTGTTTTCGTTCCGGCGATACTTGCGACATTCTGTCTCGACAACCGAAGATAGCGTTTCCCCTGTTGGAGGACGGGGGGCCGGACTGGTCGATGTAATGGGAGGAGGAACCATGAGCGACGTTTCCAGCATTCACCCTGTGGACGAGAGGCTGCCCGTGGGCAGACTTGCGACCCTCGGGTTGCAGCATGTCCTTGTCATGTATGGCGGCGCCGTCGCGGTGCCCCTGATCGTCGGCCGCGCCTTGCAGCTCAGCCCCCAGGACGTCGCTTTCCTGATTTCCGCCGATCTTTTCGTTTGCGGTCTCGTCACCATCATCCAGTCGCTTGGCCTCGGCCGCAGCATCGGCATCCGGCTTCCGGTCATGATGGGCGTTACTTTCGCCTCGGTCGGCCCGATGGTCTCGATGGCGGCGATGACACCCGGACAAGAGGGTGGCCGGATGATCTTCGGCGCGATCATCGGCGCCGGCCTCGTCGCGCTCCTGCTCGCGCCGGTCATGGGCCGGCTTCTCAGGTTCTTCCCCCCCGTCGTCACCGGCACGATCATTCTCGTCATCGGCGTTTCGCTGATGCGCGTCGGCGTGAACTGGATCTTCGGCAATCCCTTCGGTCCGACCGCACCCAAGCTCGTCGATCCGAGCCATGCGGAATGGCTGGCGGAGCTCAAGAAGGCCGCGGCCACCGGAGGCCCGGCGGTACCGGACGGCCTGGTGCTTGGCGCCAGCGTGCCGAACCCGCTCTACGCCGAGCCGAGCCACATCGCGCTGGCCGGCTTCGTGCTTCTCTCCATTCTCGTGATCGCCCGCTTCGGCCGCGGACTGATCAGCAACATCGCGGTGCTGACCGGCGTCGTCGTCGGCTGCGTCGTCGCCGCAGCACTCGGCATGATGCATTTCGACCGGGTGGCCGATGCCGGCTGGTTTGCCGTGGTCACGCCGCTGCGCTTCGGCATGCCGATCTTCGATCCGGTGCTGATCGCCACCATGTCGCTGGTGATGATCGTCGTGATGATCGAATCGACCGGCATGTTCCTGGCACTCGGCGAAATCACCAATCGCGAAGTCTCGCGGCAGCAGTTGACGGCGGGGCTCAGGGTCGATGGCCTCGGCACCATGATCGGCGGCCTGTTCAACACCTTCCCCTACACGAGCTTCTCGCAGAATGTCGGGCTTGTCGGCGTCACCGGCGTCAAGAGCCGCTACGTCTGCGTGATGGGGGGCGTCATCATGATCGCGCTCGGCCTCATCCCGAAGATGGGCGCACTGGTCGAAGCGGTTCCGACCTTCGTGCTCGGCGGCGCCGGCCTTGTGATGTTCGGCATGGTCGCTGCGACCGGCGTGCGCATCCTGTCGACCGTCGATTTCAAGTCGTCGCGCAACAACCTGTTCGTGGTCGCCGTCTCGGTCGGCTTCGGCCTGATCCCGCTGATCGCGCCGAACTTCCTGATCTGGCTGCCGCATGCGATCCACCCGATCATCGAGTCCGGCATCGTGCTTGCCTCGATCTCGGCCGTCGTGCTCAACGCCTTCTTCAATGGCCTCAGCTTCGAAAGCACAGCCAGCGTCAACGCGGCCAAGCTCGCCGACAGCCATTGAGCCACCCGCAATCACGGATACCCCGGCTTTCCCGCGAAAGCCGGGGTTTCGCTTTTCCACATCTCGGAGGATCCCGATACTTCGATCGCCAACGAAGCATCCGCCGTAAGCGTCGCGCTAGAACGATGGCAACAATGACGACACAAGGATGCGATCCCGATGGCCAAGACCAACCTTTCTTTCGAACTCCTGCTGCTTCTTGCGCTCGCAACGCTCTGGGGCGCCTCCTACACCTTCATCAAGATCGGCATCGAGACCATTCCGCCGGTCACGCTGATTGCCGCCCGCACCCTGATTGCCGGCGCGCTTCTTCTTGCCGTTCTGCGCTGGCGTGGTCTCAGCCTGCCGCGTGACGCGGCGACCTGGCGGCGCTTCCTGTTCCAGGCCTGCCTCAACAGCGTTGTGCCCTTCACGCTGATCGCCTGGGCCGAGCAGACGATCGATGCCGGCATCGCCTCGATCCTCAATGCAACGACGCCGATCTTCGCCTTCCTGATGACGGCGCTGATCACCCGCCACGAAGCGGTCACGGCCCGCAAGCTCGTTGGCATCGTCGCCGGCATGACCGGCATCAGCCTGATCATCGGCATGGAGGCCTTCGGCGGCCTCGGGGAACAGTTGCTGCCACAGTTGGCCGTGGTGCTCGCCACCGTCTGCTACGGGGGCGCCGCCATCTTCGGTCGCGGCTTCAAGGGACTCGACCCGATGATGCCCGCCGCCGGCTCGTTGATCGCAGGTGCTGCCCTGCTGATCCCGGTAAGCCTCGTCGTCGACAGGCCCTGGACGCTTGCGCCGTCGACGGAGTCGCTGCTGGCACTGCTCGGCCTCGCCGTCTTCTCGACCGCCCTTGCCTTTGCCATCTACTTCCGGCTGATCCAGACACTGGGCTCGGTCGGCGCCACGGCACAGGCCTATCTGCGCGTGCCGATCGGCGTTGCCATCGGCTCGCTCTTCCTCGGCGAACGGCTGTCGGACACCGCCTGGATCGGCCTTGGCTGCGTCATCGTCGGGGTCGCGGCCATGACCATTCCGGCGCGGCGACGCGTCGCCGCGATCGCCGACCGCGGCTGAGGCCACTTACGGATAAAGAGCAGAGATTGCGCGCGCCGTCTGGCGCGCGCCATTGCCGACGCCTCAGTCCTTGCGCTTGCGGCAGTAGAGTTCCAGCCGGTGACGTACGAGGTCATAGCCGAGTTCGGCGGCGATTTCCGCCTGAAGCTGCTCGATCTTGTCGGAGCGGAACTCGATCACCGCACCGGTGTCGATGTCGATCAGATGATCGTGGTGCGGCGCGTCGGCGGTCTCGAAGCGAGCGGTCGCACTCTCAAAGGCATGGCGCTGCACCACGCCCTGTTGCTCAAGCGCAGACAACGTCCGGTAGACCGTCGATAGCGAGACGGTGGCGTCGATTTCCTTCGCCCGGCGATGCAGTTCGTTTGCATCCGGATGGTCTTCGGCGGTGGCGAGGATCTTCAGAATAGCGGCACGCTGGCGCGTCACGCGCACGCCGCCATCCCTCAACACGCCTTCCAGTTCTTCGACACGATTCTTGTTCTGTTTCATGGTCGTACACTAGCCAAGGGCACGGCCTTTGAAAATAGCTAGTTGCGAATGCTTCTCATTTGCATTGACTTATGCAAATCATTCCCCTACTCCTGTGAGCATCAACATCTGGGAGTAGAGAATGATCGATCAGACGAGGCGCGCGATCCTGGCGGCAATGACGGCCGTCGCAGCCATTGCGCTCGTTCCAGGCGCCGCTTACGCGCAGGAGAAATTCAAGGCAGTGACGACTTTTACGGTCATTGCCGACATGGCAAAGAACGTCGCGGGCGACGCGGCCATCGTCGAATCGATCACCAAGCCGGGCGCCGAGATCCACAACTACCAGCCGACGCCGCGCGATATCCTGAAGGCGCATGACGCCAAGCTGATCCTCTGGAATGGCCTGAACCTGGAGCGCTGGTTCGAGAAATTCTTCCAGAACTTCGACGATGTTCCCGGTGTCGTCGTCTCGACCGGCATCGACCCCATGGGCATTGCCGAGGGCCCCTATACCGGCAAGCCCAATCCGCATGCCTGGATGTCGCCATCGGCCGCGTTGATCTATGTCGACAACATCCGCGACGCCTTCGTGAAGTACGACCCTGATAATGCCGAGACCTACAAGGCCAATGCCGAGGCCTATAAGCAGAAGATCGAGGCGACCATTGCACCGATCCGCGCCGAGATCGCCAAGATCCCCGAGGACAAGCGCTGGCTGGTCTCGAGCGAAGGCGCCTTCAGCTACCTGATCCGCGATTTCGGAATGAAGGAACTCTATCTCTGGCCGATCAACGCCGACCAGCAGGGTACCCCGCAGCAGGTCCGCAAGGTGATCGACGCCGTCCGGGCGAACCATATCCCTGTGGTCTTCTCCGAAAGCACGATTTCGCCGGACCCGGCAGAACAAGTGGCGCGCGAGACCGGTGCAAAATACGGCGGTGTGCTCTACGTTGATTCCTTGAGCGAAGCGGACGGCCCGGTTCCGACCTATGTCGACCTGCTGCGCGTCACATCGGAAACCATCGCCAAGGGTCTTGCACAATGAACCTTCAGGTGAAGACGCGCTCCGGGCCAGCACCTTCTTCCGGTGAGCAAGGAAGCGGCATCCGCGTCGCGGGTGCCACCGTCACCTACCGCAACGGCCTGCGGGCGCTGCGTGACGCCAGTTTCGAGATCCCGACCGGCACGATCACTGCGCTCGTTGGCGTCAACGGCAGCGGCAAGTCGACGCTGTTCAAGGCGATCATGGGCTTTGCCCGCCTGTCGCGCGGCGAGATCGCGATCCTCGGTCTTTCCGTGCCGGACGCGCTGAAGAAAAACCTCGTCGCCTATGTGCCGCAGGCCGAAGAAGTCGACTGGAACTTCCCGGTGCTGGTCGAGGACGTGGTCATGATGGGCCGTTACGGCCACATGAACATGTTGCGCATCCCGAAGAAAGTCGATCACGAAGCGGTCGAGGCAGCCCTTGCCCGCGTCGGCATGAGCGACTACCGCAAGCGCCAGATCGGCGAACTCTCCGGCGGCCAGAAGAAGCGCGTCTTCCTCGCACGCGCCCTTGCCCAGGACGGCAAGGTCATCCTGCTCGACGAACCCTTCACCGGCGTCGACGTCAAAACCGAGGACGCGATCATTCGGCTTTTGATCGGCCTTCGCGACGAGGGCCGGGTCATGCTGGTCTCGACCCACAATCTCGGCAGCGTACCGGAATTCTGCGACCGCACCGTGCTTCTGAAGAACACCGTGCTCGCCTATGGCCCGACCGAGACGACCTTCACCCGCGAGAACCTCGAGCTCGCCTTCGGCGGCGTGCTGCGGCACTTCGTGCTCGGCGGCGATAGCCTGCACGACGACGCCGATCCCCGCCAGCTTGCCGTCATCACCGACGACGAGCGTCCGCTCGTCATGTATGGCGACAAGGACCGCATGGTGGCGCAGCCGGCAAAGCCCGAGACCAACGGGGAACAGAACGGCAAATGATCGCCACGCTCTCCGAACCCTTCACCTACGGCTACATGCTCAACGCCATGTGGGTGAGCGCACTGGTCGGCGGCGTCTGCGCCTTCCTGTCCTCCTATCTGATGCTGAAAGGCTGGTCTCTGATCGGCGACGCGCTCTCGCACTCGATTGTGCCCGGCGTTGCCGGCGCCTACATGCTCGGCCTGCCCTTCTCGCTCGGCGCCTTCTTCTCCGGCGCCCTTGCCGCCGGCGCCATGCTGTTTCTCAACCAGCGCACAAGGCTCAAGGAAGACACGATCATCGGGCTGATCTTCACCTCCTTCTTCGGCCTCGGCCTCTTCATGGTCTCGCTGTCGCCGACCTCGGTGAACATCCAGACGATCGTGCTCGGCAACATCCTGGCGATCACGCCCGCCGACACGCTGCAACTGGCGATCATCGGCATCGTCTCGCTCATCATCCTGACGGCCAAGTGGAAGGACCTGATGGTGACCTTCTTCGACGAGAGCCACGCCCGCTCGATCGGCATCCCGACGACCTTCCTCAAGGTCTTGTTCTTCACGCTGCTTTCGGCCTGCACGGTCGCGGCCCTCCAGACCGTCGGCGCCTTTCTCGTCATCGCCATGGTCGTAACACCGGGCGCCACCGCCTATTTGCTGACGGATCGTTTTCCGCGGCTGATCCTCATCAGCGTCGCCATCGGCACGCTGACGAGCTTCTTCGGCGCCTATTTCAGCTATTTCCTCGATGGCGCCACCGGCGGCATCATCATCGTGCTGCAGACGCTGATCTTCCTGACGGCCTTCGTCTTTGCCCCGAAGCACGGGCTTCTGGCCGCGCGCCGGCGCGGCGCCGAACCGGTGGAGGCCGGCCGATGATCTCGCTCGACATGATGCTTGCCGTGTTCGAATTCGAGTTCATGCGCAACGCGCTTTTGATCTCGGTTTTGGTGGCGATCCCGACCGCGATGCTCTCCTGCTTCCTGGTGCTGAAGGGCTGGTCGCTGATGGGCGATGCGATCTCACATGCCGTCTTTCCCGGCGTGGTGATCTCCTACATCGTCGGCCTGCCGCTCGCCGTCGGTGCCTTTGCCGCCGGCATGTCCTGCGCGCTGCTCACCGGCTATCTCAAGGAAAACAGCCGCATCAAGCAGGATACCGTCATGGGCGTGGTCTTCTCCGGCATGTTCGGTTTCGGCCTGGTGCTCTACACCAAGATCCAGAGCGACGTGCACCTCGATCACATCCTCTTCGGCGACATGCTCGGCATCGGCTGGCCGGACATTGTCGAGACCGGCGCGATCGCGCTCGTCGCCGCCGGCATCCTCGCGGTCAAGTGGCGGGATTTCCTGCTGCATGCCTTCGACCCGGCCCAGGCCAAGGCGGTCGGCCTGCCGGTCAACTGGCTGCACTATGGGCTGCTGGCGATCCTGTCGCTGACGATTGTCGGTGCGCTGAAGGCGGTGGGGCTGATCCTCGCCATCGCCATGCTGATCGCGCCCGGCGCCATCGCCTTCCTGATCACCCGGACAATGGGCATGATGCTCATCGTCGCCGTGCTGATCGCGATGACGGCGTCCTTCACCGGCGTCTATCTGTCCTTCTTCATCGACAGCGCGCCGGCGCCGACCATCGTGCTCCTGATGACCGCAATGTTCCTGATGGCCTTCGCCTGGTCGTCCTGGCGGACCTACCGAAACGAAGCCCGGCGCGTGGCGGCCGAATGAAAAAGAGGCTCCCCTTGGCGGGGAGCCTCTTTGCCTTATTTCAGTGGCTCGGATGCAGCGCGTCGTTGAGATACATGCAGGTCAGCATGGTGAAGATATAGGCCTGGATCAGGGCCATCAGCAGCTCCAGCCCCGTCAGCGCCACCGTCATCAGCAGGGGCATGATCGCCGCCAGAATGCCAAGCGCGCCGAAACCGCTCAAGCCCACGACGAAGCCGGCGAAAACCTTGAGCGTGATATGACCGGCGAGCATGACCGCGAACAGACGGACCGAGTGGCTGACCGGGCGCGACAGGTAGGAGACCACCTCGATCGGGATGATGATCGGTGCCAGGATCAACGGCACGCCTGAGGGCATGAACAGCCTGAGAAAGCCGAGGCCGTGCCGGTAGAGGCCGTAGAGCGTGACCGTCAGGAACACTAGCATCGCCAGCGCGAAGGTGACGGCGATATGGCTCGTTACAGTGAAGGCATAGGGAAACATGCCGATCAGGTTGGCGGTCAGGATGAACATGAACAGCGAGAACACCAGCGGGAAGAAGCGCATCCCCTTTTCGCCGGCGTTGTCGCGCAAAGTCTTTGCCGCAAACTCATAGAGGATTTCGGCAGCCGACTGCGCCCGGTTCGGCACGAGGCCGCCTCTCCTGGTCGACAGGATCAGGAAGAGGCTGGCGATCGCGATCGTCAGCACCATGTAGGCGGCCGAGTTGGTAAAGCTGATCTGGTGGCCGCCGACTTCGGCGATCGGGAAGAGCGACTTGATCTCAAATTGTTCGATGGGTCCGGCCATCATCAACCTCGTGCGTTGGTGATGAAACGGCGGCGGCGCGCGCAGGCGGCCACCTGCGCGCTTCAATATGTTGGGAAAGCGATCGGCGGCCGAGATCGTTCCACGAAACGATGGCTTCCGGCGGGGCAATCGGGCTGCTCGATGAAGGAATTGGTCACGCGGACGTGCCGCGGGCTACGGGGCTGCATGGTACGATCGTCTCCAATATCTCGGTCGAGATAATGGGGCCGTCCCCAGGCGAAACACCGACGCGGGTCGTCCCGCGTGCGCCTGACCTAGAGGCAATTTGCGCCGGGGTCAAGTCGGCGCTTGGCCGCCGCCCAACCGGTCTCAGCCGTAGCGACGGTGATCCGCAAGCACCTCGTCGATCACCACGCGCTGCTTTGCCTTTTCGCTCGCGGGCGCGCCAGTCATGTCGGCAAGGACGATCAGCGCCTTCCACAGGGTCCAGCCGCGGCCGCGCGCCCAAGCGCCGCGATCGAGAGCCATGCCGTCGCGGAAAACCTCGCGGCTCTCGCCGTCGAAAAACGTCCAGGCGATCGCCAGATCGCAGGCCGGATCCCCGACGCCGGAGGTGCCGAAGTCGATGACGCCGCTCAAGCTGTCGTTCTCGACCAGCAGGTTGCCCCAGGCGATATCGCCGTGAAACCAGACAGGCGCTCCTTCGAAAGACGCGGCAAGTGCGGCCTCCCACACCTCTGCTGCCACTGTCGTATCGACATTGTCCGCAAGCAGCGTGAGCGCTTGACGCGTCTGCGCGTCATAGAAGGCGGGCGGCCCGCCGCGATGGAAATTGTGATCGCCGGGCAAGGGTGCCCCGATGGCATCCGCTTGCATCAGCGCGCGCAGGAACCGCGCCAGGTCCTTCGCCACCTGACTGACATCGTCGACCCGCTCGACAGCCAGTGTTTGCCCGGGGAGATAACGATAGACCGACCAGGGCCAGGGAAAACCTTCTCCCGGCACGCCCTTGCCGAGAGGCACCGGAATGGGCAGCGGCAGTTGCGACGCCAGCAGCGGCAGCCAGCGATGTTCCTTTTCCACCTGCAAAACGTAGTGCTCGGCGCTCGGCAACCGGACGGTCATCCGGTCGCCGAGGCGAAACGTCCTGTTATCCCAGCCGCCCGGTTCGATCGGCCGTACGTCGAGTTCCGACCATTGCAGAAACTGCGCCGCGAGCAGCCGGCGCACCAGTGGTACGTCGATCGAGGGAGTTGCGGATGTCGGCTCTGTCATGACGAACGTACGCCCCGTTTGAATGTCTGCGGACGCAAGCTATGCAATCGCTTCCGGATTTCAACTTTTTAGTTCACGCCGACAACCATTCACCGGCGCGTTGTGCCGGGATGCAAAAGTCGCCGCGCGGTTATCGGCGGTTGCATATTGCCGCCGCGACGGATTTCGAGGATGAAGAAAGCTTGGACATCTTGCTAGCCTGAGATCATGGAAACCCGGCAGACCGATCGCCCTTCGCTGGAGGCTCCGCAGCTCATCGCCCATCATCGGGCGGGCGAGGCTGCATGAGCACGGCCAAAGGCAAGACGCCCGCCGGCAAGCCGGCCCGCAGCACCGGTCTGCGCTTCTTCATCGTGGCCCTGCTGCTGATCGTCACCGCCATCGTCGCGACGGCCCTGCTCGCCAACGAGCAGCGCAATCTGAAAAGGGTTCTGCTCGCATTCGGCCTGCCAACGACCTTCCTCGAAAGGGGGAAACCGGACGAGACGACGGGCACGAAGCGCGCGAGGCGCGTGCCACCGCGCATCGCCCTGCCCGCCTGGACCTTCCAGGATCTGCAGACGCCGGAGCAGCAGTTCCTGCGCGTCATCCGCAGCGACCCCAAGGCGCTTTGCGACGAGTTGCGCGACGCCGGGTTTCGGGAACTCGAATGGAAATCGAGCGCCGGCGAACAGGTCCAATGGGAATGCTCCTCGCTCATTTCCTTCCCCCGACCGGGCGAGGACAAACCCTCCTCGATCTTCATCTTCGTCAAGGGCAGCGGCGAGGAAGAGATCTCATCGTTCCGGGTCAAGCTCAACATCGAACGCCAGGAGGACAGCCAGGCGGTGACGACGGCGGCGGCGCGCGCGGCATCCGTGTTCCTCGACCACGTGCGCTGGGCGGATGCGGCCAGCGTCACCTTGCAGATCCAGGCGCTGAGGGAATTCGACCTCAAGCGCTTCGGCAGCCGCATCCAGCTCAAGCGTGAATCCGACGAGGAGACGCAGCGCTACAATTTCCTCGCCAATCAACCCGCCCGCGCCCGCCCGAAGAACATTGCCGAACAATATTTCGACCGCAGCAAGTGGCTCGCCTATGGCGATGGCAGCCTGCGCAGTTTCGTTCGGGGGCCGAGCGCCTGGAACGCTCCAGCCAAGGTGCCCGACGGAACGGGTAGCAACAAAGAGGAATCCGCGCCGTCCGCTAGCCCACCCTGACGGCCGCGTCGCTTGTCGCTTGAGCCGAAGGACGGCCTAGCGGTCGATCCGCGTCGAGAGGATGATCGACGACAGCGTCCGGTCGACACCGTCGATTTCGCCGATCCGATCGATCAGCAGATCGAGTTCGCTGATCGACGTCGCGGCGACCACGGCGATCAGATCGAAGCTGCCGCTGACCGAATGCAGCGTCTGGATTTCCCGGATGGCGCTCAGTTCCGGGGTCACGCGCGAGAGCGCCCGCGGCGCAATGGTGATCAGCACATGCGCCTTGACCAGCCCCTTCTCGTAGCTTTCCGAGAGGCGCACGCCATAGCCGGCGATGATGCCTTCGCGCTCCAACCGCTCGATACGGGCCTGCACCGTCGTGCGCGACAGACCAAGCCTTCGGGCAATCGTCGCCGTCGGCATGCGGGCGTTCTCGCTCAAGATGGCGAGAAGCTCGCGATCCTTGTCGGTGATCTGCATTTCGTCTGTCCTGTTGGGCAATCTGCCGAATTTAGATAGGCGATTTAGTCATATCAGCGCTTCAAATCAACAGCCCCTCCCTCGACAATAGAGACACAAACAGTTCTCATACCCCGGGGGAAAGAATGAAGAATATCGTCGTCATCGGAGCAGGCAAGATCGGCTCCACCATCGCTCGCATGCTGGCCCACACCGGCGACTACAGCGTCTGCGTCGCCGACCGCGCCGCCGAGCAGCTGGAACAGGTCGAAAAGCATGCCGCGATCACAACGGCAACCGTCGACATCGGCGACAAGAAGGCGCTCGTCGCCCTTCTCTCCGGCAAGTTCGCCGTGCTCAGCGCCGCTCCGTTCCACCTGACGGTCGCAATCGCCGAAGCCGCTGCCGAAGCCGGCATCCACTACCTGGATCTTACCGAAGACGTCGAATCCACCCGCCAGGTCAAGGCGATCGCCGCCAAGGCGAACACCGCCTTCATCCCCCAGTGCGGCCTCGCACCGGGCTTCATCTCGATCGTCGCCAACGATCTCGCCAGCCGCTTCCAGACGCTGGAAAGCGTGCGCATGCGCGTCGGCGCCCTGCCGCAGTACCCGTCGAACGCTCTGAACTACAACCTCACCTGGAGCACCGACGGCGTCATCAACGAATACATCGAGCCCTGCGAGGCGATCGTTGAGAGCAACCTGATCGAAGTTCCGGCCATGGAAGAGCGCGAAGAATTCTCGCTCGATGGCGTCACCTACGAAGCCTTCAATACCTCGGGCGGCCTCGGCACGCTCTGCGAAACGCTGAAGGGCAAGGTCCGCACGCTGAACTACAAGACGATCCGCTACCCGGGTCACGCCGCCATCATGAAGGCGCTGCTGAACGACCTCGGCCTGCGTCACCGCCGCGAAGTCCTCAAGGACATCTTCGAAAATTCGCTGCCGACCACCACCCAGGACGTCGTCGTGATCTTCGTCACCGTTTCGGGCTTCCGCGACGGTCGCCTGATCCAGGAAACCTACGCCAACAAGGTCTATAGCGGCGTCGTTGCCGGTCGCATGCAGAGCGGCATCCAGATCACCACGGCCGGCAGCATCTGCGCCGTGCTCGATCTGCTCGCCGAAGGCAAGATCGCCCAGAAGGGTTTCGTTCGTCAGGAAGACATCGGCCTCGACACCTTCCTCGCCAACCGCTTCGGTCACTACTACGCCCAGAAGGGCGAGAGCGCGCGCGTCGCCGGCTGAGCCAATCAGTCCTGATGCGCCGACTTCAATGCCCGGGTTCAGCCCGGGCATTTTTCGTTTCACGGTCCGGCAACCATGCGATGCGCTTAGTTGCGGCCGAATTCGTCCTCGATGCGAACGGTGTCGTCGTCGCCGAGATAGGAGCCGGTCTGCACCTCGATCAGCTCGAGCGGAATCTTGCCCGGGTTGTGCAGCCGGTGCACCGTGCCCTGCGGAATGAACACCGACTCGTTCTCGTGCAGGAGCCGCGTCTCGCCGCACATGGTGACCTCCGCCGTGCCGCGCACGACGATCCAGTGCTCGGCGCGGTGATGGTGCTTCTGCAGGGAGATTTTCTTGCCGGGCGTCACACGCAGCCGCTTCACCGAGAAGCGCTCGCCGTCGGAAAGCGCGGCCACCGCGCCCCAGGGGCGGTAGGAGGTCGGGTGCACCTCCGTCAGCGCCGCGGTTTTGGGAGAACGCGCCAGCGCCTTGACGATATGGCCGACGCTCTGACTGTCGTCTAGCCGCCCGACATAGACGGCGTCCTCGCCGGCGATGACGGCCACGTCTTCCAACCCCTGCACCGCCAGGTGAATGTCGCGTGACAGAACCAGCGAGTTGCGGGTGTTCGACACCGTCGCCCGGTCCGTGACGACATTGCCGTCGTCGTCCTTGCGCCCGGTCTTCCACACCGCATCCCAGCTTCCGAGATCCGACCAGGGGAAGGACGACGGCACAACGGCTGCATGGTCGGTCTTTTCGAACACGGCGTAGTCGACGGAAATATCCGGAGCGGCTGCAAAGCTCTCGCCCTGCAGCCGGGTGAAATCGAGATCCTTGTAGGCACCTTCGACGGCAGCCTTCGCTGCGTCGAAGACTTCGGGCGCAAAGCGCTTCAACTCGTCGAGAAAGAGCGTCACCGGCAGCATGAACAGGCCGGAGTTCCAGAGATAGCGCCCGGTCGCGATCATCGCCTCGGCTTTCGCCCGATCCGGCTTCTCGACGAAACGCACCACCCGGTTCGTACCTTCGGCCAGCTCGTCGCCGCACTCGATATAGCCGTAACCGGTGGCGGGCTCGGTCGGCGTGATGCCGAAGGTCACCAGCTCTCCCCGCCCGGCGGCCTCCTGCGCTCGCAGGATGCAGTCCTCGTAGAGGACGCCGGCATCGATCTCGTGATCGGAGGCAAGCACCTGCATGATCGCCCCTTCGCCGTAGCGGCCAAGGACTGCAAAGGCGGCGGCCGCAAGGGCCGGTGCGGTGTTGCGCGCCACCGGCTCCAAGAGGATGTCGCCGAGCTCAGCCTCGATCGTACGGGCCTGCTCGGCGACGATGAAGCGAAAGTCGCTGTTGGTGACGACGATGGCCGGCTCGTATCGCGTGCGGTCGCCCACGCGTTCGAGCGTCTGCTGGAACAGCGATCGCTCGGAAAGAATCTGCAGGAACTGCTTGGGCGCGGCTGAGCGCGAGAGCGGCCACAGTCGGGTGCCCTTTCCGCCGGCCATGATGACAGGAACAATCTTCGACGTCATGCCAGCGGTCTCTCTTCCTAGGCTGAACGATGCCGGCTCAGTACAGCAGCTCTAATGAACAATGGCTAAAGCGGCCGGTCCGGCTGCTATTGGTTACAAGATCGGGCAAAACAGGCAACAAAAAACCCCGCTCGAGGGCGGGGCTTTCTCATTCGCTTCACCCTTCCGGGTGTCCCTTTCAGGCCGGGATCACGATCTCGCCGAGCTTCGTCAGCTCGGCGACGAACTGCTCCAGACGGGTCTTCTTTTCGTCACCGGCGCCTTCCAGCTCGGCACGAACCGCGTCGATACGGCTTTCGAGAGCCGTGCGGTCGAGTTCATCGACATGAACGGCGGATTCGGCGAGCAGCGTGCAGCCGGTCGGCAGGATGTCGGCAAAGCCGCCAAACACCGCAAAGCGCTCCGTCTTGCCGTCGGCCAGCTTCACCGTGACCACGCCGGGCTTCACCGTCGTCATCGTCGGCGCGTGATTGGCCATCACGGTCATCTCGCCCTCAGTCGCCGGAATGACGACTTCCGTCACCTTTTCGGAGACGAGCAGGCGCTCGGGGGAAACAAGCTCAAAGTTGAAATCGGCCATGACCATTCACTTCTTGTGGGCGCGCCACCTGAGAGGCGGCTGTGCATGTCTTCCCTATCCTTGCGAAAGGACAGGATGAAAGCCTCGGCGCTTGTGCAGCGCCGAGGCTTAACAGTGCTATCAAGCGGCTTCGGCAGCCAGTTTCTTGGCCTTTTCAATCGCTTCTTCGATCGAGCCAACCATGTAGAAGGCAGCTTCCGGCAGGTGGTCGTACTCGCCGTTGACCAGGCCCTTGAAGCCCTTGATCGTGTCTTCGAGAGCGACGAGCTTGCCCGGCGAACCGGTGAAGACTTCGGCGACGAAGAACGGCTGCGACAGGAAGCGTTCGATCTTACGAGCGCGGGCAACGGCCAGCTTGTCTTCTTCAGACAGTTCGTCCATGCCCAGGATGGCGATGATGTCCTGGAGCGCCTTGTAGCGCTGCAGGGTCGTCTGCACCTTACGCGACACTTCATAGTGCTCTTCGCCGACGATCATCGGGTCGAGCATGCGCGAGGTCGAGTCGAGCGGGTCAACGGCCGGGTAGATACCCTTTTCGGCGATCGAGCGCGACAGAACGGTCGTTGCGTCCAGGTGGGCGAACGAGGTTGCCGGTGCCGGGTCGGTCAAGTCGTCGGCCGGAACGTAGATGGCCTGGACCGAGGTGATCGAGCCCTTGGTCGTCGTGGTGATGCGTTCCTGCATCTGACCCATGTCGGTCGCCAGCGTCGGCTGGTAACCCACGGCCGACGGAATACGGCCGAGCAGAGCCGACACTTCGGAACCTGCCTGGGTGAAGCGGAAGATGTTGTCGACGAAGAACAGAACGTCCTGGCCCTTGTCGCGGAAGTCTTCAGCGATCGTCAGACCCGTCAGGGCGACACGAGCGCGGGCGCCCGGCGGTTCGTTCATCTGGCCGTACACGAGGGCAGCCTTGGAGCCTGCCCCACCGCCGTGCTTGTTAACGCCGGACTCGATCATTTCGTGGTAAAGGTCGTTGCCTTCGCGGGTACGTTCACCCACGCCTGCGAACACCGAGTAACCACCGTGCGCCTTGGCGACGTTGTTGATCAGTTCCATGATGAGAACGGTCTTGCCGACGCCTGCGCCGCCGAAGAGGCCGATCTTGCCGCCCTTTGCGTAAGGAGCGAGAAGGTCGACGACCTTGATGCCGGTGACGAGGATCTGCGCTTCCGTCGACTGCTCGACGTAGGACGGCGCTTCCTGGTGGATGGCGCGCTTGCCCGAGGTGACGAGCGGGCCTGCTTCGTCAACCGGCTCGCCGATGACGTTCATGATACGGCCGAGCGTTTCGTCGCCAACCGGAACCGTGATCGGTGCGCCGGTGTCGGTGACCGACTGGCCGCGGACGAGACCTTCGGTCGAGTCCATGGCGATCGTACGGACGGCGTTTTCGCCGAGGTGCTGTGCGACTTCGAGAACGAGGCGGTTACCGTTGTTGTCGGTTTCCAGCGCGTTCAGGATCTGCGGAAGCTGGCCTTCATCGAACGCGACGTCGACGACGGCGCCGATGACCTGCGTTACGCGACCGACAGCGCCGGTTGCGGCTGCTGCTGCGGTCTTGGCGGAAGCTGCCTTCCTCGGTGCAGCGGGCTTCTTCTCCGCTGCGGTTTCTTTCGGGGTAGCTGCCTTAGCCATAATCCTTACCCTCTTCTCGTGACCTTAGAGCGCTTCCGCGCCCGAGATGATTTCAATGAGTTCCTTGGTGATCTGAGCCTGGCGCTGACGGTTGTAGTTCAGCGTCAGCTTGTTGATCATCTCACCAGCATTGCGCGTCGCGTTATCCATCGCGCTCATCTTGGCGCCCATTTCGCCGGCGACGTTCTCGAGCAAGGCCCGGAAGATCTGCACCGAAATGTTGCGCGGAATGAGATCGCTGAGGATCGCGCCCGCGTCCGGCTCATATTCGTAGACAGCCGAAGCATCCGATGCTTCCGCTGCGACCGGGCCGGCCGAAGCGGGGATCAGCTGCTGAGCCGTCGGAATCTGGGCGATAACGGACTTGAACTCAGAATAGAACAGCGTGCAGACATCGAACTCGCCCTTTTCGAAGAGCGCGATGATCTTGTGGCCAATCTGGTCGGCGTTTTCAAAGCCGATCTTCTTGACCTCACGCAGGTCGACACGATCGATGATCAGCGACGCGTATTCGCGGCGCAGAATATCGAAGCCCTTCTTGCCGACGCAGATGATCTTGACCGTCTTGCCGGCTGCAAGCAGCTTGCGAACGTGGTCGCGGGCATGACGGGCGATCTGCGAGTTGAAGCCGCCGCAAAGGCCGCGTTCAGCCGTGCAGACGACCAGAAGGTGCGTATCGTCCTTGCCGGTTCCGGTCATCAGCGCAGGCGCGCTGTCGTCCGCGCCAACCGCCTGGGCGATGTTGGCGAGAACGGCAGCCATACGCTGCGAGTAAGGCCGGGCGGCCTCGGCCGCCTCCTGCGCGCGCCGAAGCTTCGCCGCGGCGACCATTTTCATCGCCTTGGTGATCTTCTGCGTCGCCTTGACGGAGGCGATCCGGTTCTTCAGATCCTTAAGTGAAGGCATCCGTTATCCGTCCTAAATGAAATCCGCTCAGGCGAAAGACTTGGCGAAGCTGTCGATTGCAGCCTTCAGCTTGCCCTTGACGTCGTCGGAGATCGCCTTGTCCTTGCGGATGGTTTCCAGGATGTCCTTGCCTTCCGAACGCATGTACGAAAGCAGGCCCTGCTCGAACTTGCCGACCTGGTTGACCGGCAGCTTGTCGAGGTAACCGTTGACGCCTGCGAAGATGACAGCGACCTGTTCTTCCGTCTTCAGCGGCGAGAACTGCGGCTGCTTCAGGAGTTCGGTCAGGCGGGCACCGCGGTTCAGCAGGCGCTGCGTAGCGGCGTCGAGGTCCGAGCCGAACTGCGCAAAGGCGGCCATTTCGCGATACTGGGCGAGTTCGCCCTTGATCGAGCCGGCAACCTGCTTCATCGCCTTGATCTGCGCGGCCGAGCCGACGCGCGAAACCGACAGACCGACGTTAACGGCCGGACGGATGCCCTGGTAGAACAGGTCGGTTTCGAGGAAGATCTGGCCGTCGGTGATCGAGATCACGTTGGTCGGGATGAACGCCGAAACGTCGTTACCCTGCGTTTCGATGACCGGCAGAGCCGTCAGCGAGCCAGCGCCCATGTCGTCGTTCAGCTTTGCAGCGCGCTCGAGCAGACGGGAGTGCAGGTAGAAAACGTCGCCCGGGTAAGCTTCGCGGCCCGGCGGGCGGCGCAGCAGGAGCGACATCTGGCGGTAGGAAACAGCCTGCTTCGACAGGTCGTCGTAGCCGATCAGGGCATGCTTGCCGTTGTCACGGAAGTATTCGCCCATCGCGCAACCGGCGAACGGTGCGAGGTACTGCATCGGAGCCGGGTCGGAAGCGGTCGCAGCAACGATGATCGAATACTGCAGAGCGCCACGCTCTTCCAGAACCTTCACGAACTGGGCAACGGTCGAACGCTTCTGGCCGATTGCGACGTAGACGCAATACAGCTTGTCACCTTCCGGACCATTGTCGTGAATGGCCTTCTGGTTGAGGATCGTGTCGAGGATGATCGCGGTCTTGCCGGTCTGACGGTCGCCGATGACGAGCTCGCGCTGGCCACGGCCAACCGGGATGAGGGCGTCGATGGCCTTGAGGCCGGTCGACATCGGCTCATGCACCGACTTGCGCGGAATGATGCCCGGAGCCTTGACGTCAACGCGCGAGCGCTGCTTGGCGTTGATCGGGCCCTTGCCGTCGATCGGGTTGCCGAGCGCGTCGACGACGCGGCCGAGCAGTTCCGGACCAACCGGAACGTCCACGATGGCGCCAGTCCGCTTGACGGTGTCGCCTTCCTTGATGTCGCGGTCCGAACCGAAGATAACGACACCGACGTTGTCGGCTTCGAGGTTCAGCGCCATGCCGCGAATTCCACCCGGGAATTCGACCATTTCGCCTGCCTGGACATTGTCGAGGCCGTAGACGCGGGCAATACCGTCACCGACGGAAAGCACCTGACCGACTTCGGAGACTTCTGCTTCCTGGCCGAAATTTTTGATCTGATCTTTGAGAATTGCGGAAATTTCCGCGGCGCGGATATCCATCAGCCGACCTCTTTCAGTGCAAGCTTAAGGGTAGAGAGTTTGGTGCGAAGGGAAGTGTCAATCTGGCGGGACCCGACCTTGACGATCAGACCTCCAAGAATAGACGGGTCGACGGTGACGTTGACCGCCACGTCTTTGCCGGTGACGCTCTTCAGCGTCGCCTTCAATTCAGTTTCCTGCGCCGCGGAGAGCGCATGGGCCGACGTGACGTCGGCGGAAATTTCGCCACGATGGCGCGCGGCGATCAGGCGGAACGCCTTGATCATGCCCGGCAGCGCGAAGAGGCGGCGATTGCGGGCAACGACCTTGAGGAAGTTACCGACGAGCCCGGAGATGCCAGCCTTCGCGGCAACTGCCGAAATGGCCTTGAACTGGTCGTCTGCAGAAAAGACCGGGCTGGCGATCAGCCGCTTCAGATCGTCGCTGCCGTCGATCAGGGCCTGGACGCGGATAAGATCCGCACCGACTGCCTCGACCGAACCGGCGCTGAGCGCGAGTTCAAAAAGCGAGGACGCATATCTTTCTGCAACACCGGAAATAAGCTGGGATGTGTCTGCCACGGGCACAAGCTTCTCTCAATTTCATCCAAGAACTGCGCTGGCGGTGGGCCGTCAACTTAAGATCTTGAATTTGCTGCAATAATTTGCAGGATATCGAGGCCTGGCGACCCACTTCCCCCGCAATTCGCGGTTCGTCTAGCATAGGATGTTTGGACTCGCAACACGCGAAGGGCAGGAATGCGGCATAAGTCGGCCACCTTTGGCCGAATTTTGCCGTAAATTCGGTCCTGCGCTGTGAATCGCGGGAAGCCCGCAATCGCAATCAGATCATGCCGAAGACATAGGCGAGCGGAAGGATGGCGAGTGCCGCCTGAACGATGAGCGCCGCCCAGTTGTAGAGCGTGCTGCCGTTGTCGCTCATCATCGAGAGGATTCGGCCGAAGGCGGCGAGCGCAAAGGCCGCGCCGACAGCGAGATAAACCATCGGCTGGGCGAGCAGAATGGCGGCAAGACCGAGCCCCACATGCATGCCGCCCATGGTAGAGCGCGCCTCGGCAAGGCCGCCGCGCCGCCCCTCGGCAATACCGATGCCGGCTGCGCGAAAAGTCAGCCGCGGAGCAAACAGCATGACGACGCCGATCAACGCTGCGACCGCTGCCGCGCAGAAGGCGAGGAACTCGCCGGTTTCCGTCGGAATATAAAACTCCATGCCCGTTCCCGCAGATGAGCCCGTTGTCATGCTGCCCCGTCGTCGGCCGGAGCAATGCGTCCCTGACCTCTAGCGCATGTCGCCCCGGTTGTGAATCGCCCACGGGCTTCAGAATGCGGCGATCACAGGAAACTTGAACTACAGGAAGCTCTGCGGATCGATGTCGAGCTGGACGCTGATCGAGCCGCGCTCCTTGGGACCGGCGGCGATCATCGCCTTGACGAAGGCCTGCATGTCGCTGTTGCGCCGGCCATGCACCAGCAGCCGGAAGCGATGCCGCCCACGCACCAGCGCCAGCGGCGCCTCGGCCGGACCGAGAATACTGATACCCTCGGTGCGGGGGGCGGCCATCCGCAAGCCGCGCGCGTGGCCCTCGGCATCCTGGCGCGTGTCGGCCGAAACGATCAGCGAGGCAAGCCGGCCGAAAGGCGGCAGCAGCGCTTTCTCGCGCTCGGCAATCTCGCGGTCGTAGAAGGCGTCGGCATCGCCGGAAACGATCGCCTGCATAACCGGATGCTGCGGCTGATAGGTCTGCAGCAAGCCGAGGCTTTTGAGACCCGTTCGGCCCGCACGACCCGTCACCTGCGAGAGCAGCTGGAAGGTCCGCTCCGCCGCACGCGGATCGCCGTTCGCAAGACCCAGATCCGCATCGACAATGCCGACCAGTGTCATCAGGGGGAAGTTATGTCCCTTGGCGACGAGTTGCGTGCCGATGACGATATCGGCTTCGCCACGCGTGATGGCTTCAAGCTCCAGCCTCAACCGTTTGACGCCCATCAGGTCGGAAGAAAGCACGATGGTGCGCGCCTCGGGGAAATGCCGCTCCACCTCTTCGGCGATGCGCTCGACCCCCGGCCCGCAGGCCACCAGATGATCGAGCGTGCCGCATTCCGGGCAGGCTTCCGGCGTGCGCTCGGAATAGCCGCACTGGTGGCACTGGATCTGCCCGCGGAAGCGATGCTCGACAAGCCAGCTCGAACAATCCGGGCACTGGAAGCGATGGCCGCAGACGCGGCAGAGCGTCAGCGGTGCGTAGCCGCGACGATTGAGGAAGAGCAACGCCTGTTCGCCACGCTCGACCGCCTTGCCGACCTGGTTCAAGAGCACCGGCGACAGAAAGCCGCCGCGTGCCGGCGGATGCTGACGCATGTCGACGACGCCGAGCCGCGGCAGCGCCGCATCGCCGAAACGGGTCGGCAGGTGGATCGGCTTGTAACGGCCGACATCGCCATTGACCCGGCTTTCGAGCGACGGCGTCGCCGAGACGAGCACTACGGGAAAGCCGGTGATGCGACCACGAACGACCGCCATGTCGCGCGCATTGTAGAAGACGCGATCTTCCTGCTTGTAGGCAGGGTCGTGCTCTTCGTCGACGATGATGAGGCCCAGTTCCTCGAAGGGCAGGAACAGCGCCGAGCGGGCGCCGGCCACGACGCGGACGGTGCCTGTCGTCACCTGACGCCAGACCTTTTCGCGGGTGCGGGGAGCCAAGTCCGAATGCCACTCGGCGGGCTTGGCGCCAAAACGATCCTGAAAGCGCTCGAGGAAGCTCGACGTCAGCGCGATTTCGGGAAGCAGGATCAGCACCTGCTTGCCGGCGCGAAGGGTCGCAGCGATCGCCTCGAAATAGACCTCGGTCTTGCCGGACCCGGTGATGCCGTCGATCAGCGACACCGAGAAGCCGCCCTCCTCTACCGCTGCCAGCAGATCGGCGGCCGCATCCTTCTGCGGGCCTTCGAGCCGGGGCGCGGTGAAATCGGGATCTGGCAAGGCGACGACAGGCGGCGGCGCCATGAAGACGGTCTCGAAGACGCCTTGCTGGGTTAGCCCTTCGATCACACTCGACGACGTGCCGGCGGCATGCGCCAGCCCCGAGCGAGTCCAGGAAAAACCGTCACTGGCGGCAGCGATTACGCGCTCGCGCGCAGCCGTCATGCGCTCCGGCCGCATCTCGGTGAGACGCAGTGCCTCCACCATCGGTTCGGGATCGAACGCCGCCGGTGCGCGGAGCGCCATACGTGCCACCAGCCCCGGCGGCGTGACGGTATAGGCGGCCACCCAATCGAGAAAGGTCCGCATGTCGCGCGTCAACGGCGGGCAGTCGAAAGCCTTCTCGATCGTCTTGAGTTTCTTGGCATCGACGCTCCCGTCATCATCGCCATCCCAGACCACGCCGACGACGAGACGGGGGCCCAGAGGCACCTGCACGATCGAGCCCGCTTCGACCGCCATGCCGTCGGGAACCGCATAGGAATAGGCTTTCGGCGCCGGCATGGGCACCAGGACCGGCACGACGCGACGGGCCGAAACGGGCCCGAGCAAATCGCCGAATAAATCGGTTGAATCGCGAGTCATTTTGCCGTGACCTTGCCACGTGTTTCGGTTAAAGAAAACTGCGCTGCGAACCGCAGCCTTGCAGGCCGCAGGGTTTGTCACGGTTCCACCAGAGTTTCAACGCGCGCGATCTCTGCCAACGGAATTCCTCCCCGGTAGATATGCGCCGAACGGCAATCGTGCCCCAAGGGAGTGACCCCATGAAATTTTTCGTTGATACCGCCGACGTCAAGGAAATCCGTGAGCTGAACGATCTCGGCCTCCTCGATGGCGTCACCACCAACCCGTCGCTGATCCTGAAGTCGGGCCGTGACATCACGGAAGTCACCAAGGAAATCTGCGGCATCGTCGAAGGCCCGGTTTCGGCTGAAGTGACCGCAACCGAATACGCCGAGATGATGAAGGAAGCCGCCGTTCTCTCGAAGATCGCCGACAACATCTGCATCAAGCTGCCGCTGACGCTCGACGGCCTCAAGGCCTGCAAGGCGCTGACGTCTGACGGTCACCAGACCAACGTGACGCTGTGCTTCTCTGCCAACCAGGCCCTGCTCGCCGCCAAGGCCGGCGCGACCTTCGTCTCGCCTTTCGTCGGCCGCCTCGACGACATCGCGTTTGACGGCATGGACCTGATCCGCGAGATCCGCCACATCTACGACAACTACGGCTACGAGACCGAAATCCTTGCAGCTTCGATCCGCACCGTGAACCACGTCAAGGAAGCCGCCCTCATCGGCGCGGACGTCGTCACCGCACCGCCGGCAACGCTGAAGGCGCTGGTCAAGCACCCGCTGACCGACAAGGGCCTCGAAACCTTCCTGGCCGACTGGGCCAAGACCGGCCAGAAGATCGCCTGATACTTTCAGGAAAGTTCAGAAAGAGCCCGGCCACCGCGCCGGGCTTTTTTGTTGCCTACTCGTCATCGTCCATCAGCCCTGTCAGCCGCATGCCGTCGATCCAGGTGGCGCTGTCCTTGCGGATCACTCGCCGCGGACGAATGCCCGAGCGTTGACGCACTTCCTGCGCCAGCCGCTCCGAATGGGTGACGATCCAGATCTGGCTTTCGCGCGACGCGCTGGCGATCATGTCGGCAAGCGCCGGCAGCATGTCCGGGTGCAGGCTCGTCTCCGGCTCGTTGAGCGCGATGAAGCGCGGCCGGCGATAGGAAAGCAGTGCGGCCGCCAGCGCCAGAAAACGCATCTGCCCGTCGGAAAGCTCGCGCGGCGAAAACGGCCGGCTGGGAAAATCCGGAAAGACCAGCGAAAACTCGGCGAACTGGCCGGGTTCGGGAACATCGAGGTAAGCGCCGCCGAACGCGTCGGCGATGGCCCGGTCGAGGTCGACCGTGTCCTCGCGCGTGTGGCGCAGCGTTGCAAAGACGGCCGCCATATTGACGCCGGTCTCGTCGAGCATCGGCGCGGTCACCGCAAGGCAGGGCAGCCGCAACGGCGAATCGCGGTCGGTGCGGAAGCCGTGAAAGAAGCGCCACTGCTCGACCGCACGGCGGAAGGTGCCGACCTCCGGATAATGGCCGGCATCGCCGAGCAGCGAGATCGCCGTTTCGGACGTCAGCGCCTGCTCCGGATAATCCTCCATCCGCCCGCGTTCGCCGCGCACGAAGATGCCGGGGCCCACGCGTTTCATCATCGTCACCGGGCGGCGGCCGGTTTCGACCGTCAGTTCCTCTTCCTTGACCTGTGGCTCATAGGCGAACCCGGCCGCAGCCTTCGGCGGACGCAGCCCGGCCTCGATGCGGTAGCGGAAGGTGATGGCCCGCTCCTCGTCCAGAAGCTCGGTTTCGAGCCTTATGCGCGCCGGCTTGTCGGCACGCCGGCGGCCGCTCCAGAGCGCCGACGACATTCCGCCCTCTTCGGCAATCTCGCGCGCCAAAGTGCCCCGCGTGGCGGCTTGCACGAGTTGAAGCGCCCGGTAGAGATTGGACTTGCCGACGCCGTTTTCGCCGATGAACAGGTTGACCCCGGTCAGATCCATGCGGATCGACCTCAGCGAACGGTAGTTTTCGGCAAACATGGATTGAAGCTGCATGGCTCAGACCTAGCCGATCCGCCGCGCGGGGTGAAGCCTGCCAGCGTTTCCGTAAGCCACGACAGTCGCTAGAGCGCGGCCGCCGTTTGCAGCCGGGGCTTGAAGGCCGCGTCGGCATCCAGCGCCAGATCGAAGACCGTGTGTCGTTCGAGCGCCTTCGTCACCTCGCCCGTTTCACCTTCCAGCGCCTCCGGCGGGATGAGGTTGCCGATGCGAAAGTCGAAAAGATCGCCCTTCTTGTTCAGCAGTTCGTGGAACACGGTCATGTCGCGCAGCTCGGTCGACCATTTGGCGAACCAGTAGAACAGGCCGGAATTGCGGGCGCTCATATGCACCGGCAGGATCGGCAGGCCGTATTTGCGCGCAAAGCCCACGGCCGATGTCTTCCATGGCCGCTCGTTGAGACATCCTTCGGCCCAGTAGGCGATGCGTCCCGAGGGGAAGAGCACCGTCGCCTTACCCTCGCCGATCGCCCGGTTGGTCACCTGCAGCGTCTCACGCGCCTTCAGCTTGCTCTTGTGTTCCTCGCGCCATTCGACCGGGATGACCATTTCGACGAAACGCGGATTGACGCGGATGGCGTCTCGATTGGCGAAGAACATCATGTCCGGCCGCCGGCTCTTCAAGAGGTCGAAAACGGCGATCCCATCGGCAATGCCGGTCGGGTGGTTGCTGACGAGCAGGAAGCCGCCCTTGGCGGGAATGCGCTCGGCCCGGTCGACCCGCACCTCCAGCGAAAGCAGCGAGCTCAGGTGCTCGAAGGCCTGGAATCCCGGCATGTTGGCGACGGCATCGGCGAACTCGTGCGCCTTGCGATAGTTCAGCAACGTGTAGAGAAAAGGCCGCATCAGCGGCCATAGCGGGCTCTTGACGATCCGCTGGCCACGCTCCGCGATCAGCGTGTCGACGATGTGGCCAGGCTGCCCCTGGGAGACCAGGGTGATTACTTCTGCAAAATGCGCGAATCCGTTCACCGAATCCCGTCCCGCCATAGTCCGATCCGTTTGTTTGCGGCTGACCATCGCAATTCTATATGATCGAAGGATGACAGATTCCAAGGGTGCATTAGCAAAAACCTAAGATGCGTCAGGGCATTGTCGCGGACCGACAAACTCAGGAAAACGACAATGAACGAGTTCCTCGTCATCGGCCATCCCGAGCTACTTGCCGAGCGTCAGCGCTGGCTGGACGGCCTCATGCGGGAGCGCCGCCTCTCCGACAATACCGTCGAGGCCTATGAGCGTGACACCCGGCAATTCCTGACATTTCTCACCGGCCATCTCGCCGGGCCGCCACGGCTTTCCGATATCCGCACGCTGAGGCCGGCTGACCTTCGCGGCTTCCTCGCCCAGCGTCGCAAGGGCGGCGCCGGCGCCCGCACGCTCGGCCGCGGGCTGGCCGGGCTTCGCTCCTTCCTGCGCTATCTCGAACGCAACGGCCTTGCCAACGCGGCCGGTGCGGCTGCGGTGCGTTCGCCCAAACAGCCCAAATCCCTGCCGAAGCCGCTCACCGATCGCGAAGCGCTGAATGTCGTGACGTCCGAGGCGCAACTTGCCGAGGAACCCTGGATCGCGGCGCGCAACGCAGCGGTGCTGACCCTGCTCTACGGCTGCGGCCTGCGCATTTCCGAGGCGCTCGGCCTCACGCCGTCAGCATTTGCCGGCGCGCCCTCGTCGCTGCGCATCGTCGGCAAGGGCAACAAGACCCGCATCGTGCCGCTGATCGAAGCGGCGCGCGAGGCCGTCGCCACCTACTTGAAGCTCTGCCCCTATCCGATCGCGGCCGATGCGCCGCTGTTCCTGGGTGCGCGCGGCGCCAAGCTGCAGCCGGCGATCATCCAGCGCGAAATGCAGAAGCTGCGCGGGGCGCTCGGCCTGCCCGAGACGGCAACGCCGCATGCGCTGCGCCACTCCTTCGCCACCCATCTGCTGGCCGGCGGCGGCGATCTCAGGACCATTCAGGAACTGCTCGGCCATGCCAGCCTGTCGACCACCCAGGTCTATACCGGCGTCGATTCGGCTCGGCTTCTGGAAATCTACGACCGCGCCCACCCGCGCGCCTGATTTTCGGCGAAAGGGCGGATTAACCATGCCCGTTAAGGAAGCCGTGACCGGCCCGGGCCTAGGGTCGACTATCGACCATGCGACTGTCAGGGAAGAACGATGACCGCCTTTGCGAGACCTCAGCAAAACCTGCCGCGGCACCTGCTTGCGCGGCTCGCCGATGGCGCACTTTGGCTGGTCGCCCTGCTGCATGTCATGCTCGCCGCCTGCCTCCTCGTCACTCTCGTCTTCGTCGCTGAGGCTGATGCCACGGAGGTCGAATGTGGCGGCGCGAATGTTCTGACCGCGCTTGCAAAATCCGACCCGACGAAACTGGCCGCACTCGAAGCGGAAGCTGCCGCCATCCCGAACAGCAAGGGCATCTTCTGGAAGATCGAGAAGGACGGTGTCGCGCCGTCCTGGCTGCTTGGCACGATGCATGTCACCGATCCGCGCGTGCTGGCCCTGCCGACTGAGGCGCCCGCCGCCTTTGAGGCAGCCTCGACCGTCATCGTTGAATCGGACGAGATCATCGATGAGAAGAAGTCGGCCGCCGCGATCCTGATGCGGCCCGATCTCACCATGCTTCCGGACAACAAGACGATCGCCGACTTCCTGAAGCCCGACGACCGCGAACAGCTCGAAACAGGCCTTAAGGCACGCGGCATTCCGCTGACCCTGGTTTCCCGCATGAAGCCCTGGATGATCGCGAGCTTCGTTGCGCTGCCCGCCTGCGAAATGAGCCGCAAGGCTGCAGGCGCCTCCTTCCTCGACAAGAAGATCGCCGAGGATGCCGTCAGTCAGGGCAAGAGGCTGAAGGGGCTGGAAACGCTGGTCGAGCAGCTCGCCGCCATGGACTCGCTGCCGACCGAACTGCATCTACGCGCCCTCATCGAGACGCTCGCGCTCGGCAAGACCATCGACGACGTCTTCGCGACGATGACCGATCTCTATCTCGTAGGCGACACCGGCATGATCATGCCGATGATGAAAGCCGTTTCGGACAAGAGCGCCGAGGATTTCGGCTATGCCGATTTCGAGCAGCGCATCATCGTCGACCGCAACAAAACCATGGCGACGCGCGCCGAACCGATCCTCAAGGACGGCGGCGCCTTCATGGCGGTCGGCGCACTGCACCTGCCGGGCAAGGAAGGTCTGGTCGAACTGCTTCGCGCCCAGGGTTTTACGGTCACGCGCGCCAACTGACGGGCCGGCCGTCAGCGAGCGCCCGCCGGCACGACGCTCCCTTCTCAGCCTTGCGCACCAGCACGGGAAACGACCTCGGACGCGCGCGCAGTGGTAGAATCACTCTCGATCCACGACAGACGGCGATAACCCCAGAACGCTGCGGCAAGGATCAAGGCCCCGGCGGCGAGCGCAATGGTGAAGCCGGCCTGAACGCCGAAGCGCGCGACCACGCCGCCTGACACCGCCGCGCCCGCCGCAACACCGATGCCGAGACCGGTGGTCAACCAGGTCAGCCCTTCCGTCAACTTCGACGGCGGCACGGCGGTTTCGCCGATGCTCAAGGCGACGATCATCGTCGGCGCAAAGAACACGCCCGAAATGAACATCATCGTCGCAAGGCTGCCGATCCCGTCGGCAAAGAGCAGCGGCAATGTGCTGGCGGCGGTCATGCCCGCACCGATCAGGAACAGCTTCGCCAAAGGCAGGCCGATCCGGACCGCACCGAACGCCAGACCGGCGATGCAGGAACCGAGGGCATAGAGGGAGAGCACGAGGCTCGCCGCCGCTGGTCGCCCTTCGGCCTCGGCAAAGGCGACGCTGACCACGTCGATCGTGCCGACAATGATGCCCATGCCGGCGAGCGCGACAATCAGCACGCGCAGCGCCGGGTAACGAAGGACCGAACCGGGCGCCATCGTCTCGGCCGGCTTGACCGGTGGCTCGGTGCCTTTCTGCAGCACGAAGGCGGTGACCCCGATGGCCAGGCATGCCGCAGCCGCCAGCGGTCCGGCCTCGGGAAACAGGCTGACGCTTAAGCCCACGGCGATCGGCGGCCCGACGATGAAGCAGATCTCGTCGAAGACCGATTCGAGCGAAAAGGCGGTCTTCAGCTCCGGACGGCCGCGATAGAGCTCGGTCCATCGCGCCCGGGTCATCGCCGACATGCTGGGCGTGCACCCGGCAAGAATGGCAAAGACGAAGAGTGTCCAATCCGGCGCCCGCCAATGGGTGAAGACGAGGAGAGCCGAGCTGCCGAGAAGGCTGAGTGCCGCGGCGACCGGCAGGACGTGGCTCTGGCCGAAGCGATCGACGAGCCGGGAAACCTGCGGCGCCAGCAGCGCCGAGGCCAGCGTGAAGGCGGCGGCCACACCGCCAGCCAAACCGTAGCTGCCGCGGGACTGGGCCAGCATGGTGATGATGCCGATGCCCATCATCGACAACGGCAACCGTGACACCAATCCCGCCAAGGTGAAGCCCACCGTGCCTTTGGCAGCAAAGATCTGTGCATAGGGATTGGCCATGAAAACTCCTGCAATACATGTCTGAGCGTCGCGTCATTAACATACGCCGCGTATGGCAGTGATATTGACATACGCTTCGCATGTCAATTAACATACGAGTCGTATGCAAAAGGAGGAGCTGCAAATGACAAGGCGCGCGCGCAGCGACATGATCGCGGAAACGAAGGCAAAGCTGATCGCCGCCGCCCGGGAAGCGTTCAGGCAACGCGGATATGCGGAGACTTCGATGGACGATTTCACCGCCTTGGCCGGGCTCACGCGTGGGGCGCTCTATCATCATTTCGGCGACAAGAAGGGCCTGCTGCGTGCGGTCGTGGAGACCCTGGACGGCGAGATGGACGCACGGCTCGACGCAGCCTCCGCGACCCCGGTCCCGTGGGACGGTTTCGTGCGCCGCTGCAGGCTGTATCTGGAAATGGCGCTCGAACCCGAAATCCGGCAGATCGTGTTGAAGGATGCGCCGGCCGTACTCGGCGCAAGCGTGCTGGAACCGAGCCGGCGCCAATGCCTCGCGTCGCTTGCCACCAGGCTTTCGGCGATGATCGCCGCGGGCGTCGTACGTCCGGGAAATGCCGAGACATTGGCGCGGCTGATCAATGGCGCACTCTCCGATGCGGCGCTCTGGATTGCCGAGGCGGACGATCCGGCCATGCGCCTCACCAGCGCGCGCGACAATCTCGACCTGCTTTTGTCCGGACTGAAAATTGAACCCCGGACTTAACCGCCGGGACCTGCCACCCGCGCCAGAAGTGTCGGCACGATCGCCTTGTGAAACGGCGTGACGGCCATGAGGTAAACCCGCCCGAGCGTGTTGTGCCTGCGCACAAGCGTGGTGACGCCGACGATCTGATTGACCGCCGACCCCGCCCGGACATCGACGACGATGCGGAAATCGAGATGCTTGTCATCGAAACCGAGCACCACTTCGTCATCACTCTTCGAAACGACAGGAAACGCCCCGATCAGTCCCAGACGGCTGGACGGCGCCGCCGACTTCAGGCCGATGATCGAGACGATGCGGTTGCGCAGGCGCAGCAACATGCGGACCCATCGTGGCGACCGGCCAAGCGAACGTTCGGCGGCTTCCGCCGCGGTCACGCCCTTGCCATCAAGGGCAAGCTCGAAGCGGTCGGCCCAATCGGCATTCGGTAGATGCCGGCTCGGCAACGATATGGCCACGGCTCTCGGTTTCATCTTTCCTCCTGACGCGCGCGTCGTCTGTCCTTGCAGACATGATCGCGCCCTCCCCCGTGCCTGGACAGAAGACCGCTTGTCGCAGCCCTCGGGCCAATCGTCACATCCCCTCTTCCAGATCCTCCCCCTTCCCTTCGCTCCGGCAAGCTGCATAACTCAGGCGGGACGCTGCAAAATCTGGAGATGGACAATGGAAACCAGCTACGACACACGCGAACTCGAGATGGTCGTACTGATGACGCCGGATATGGCGAACTTCAGCGGTAAGGTCCATGGCGGTGCGCTGCTCAATCTCCTCGATCGCGTGGCCTTCTCCTGTGCCTCGCGCTATTCTCAGCAGTATGCCGTGACGCTCTCGGTCGACCAGGTCACCTTCCGTCAGCCGATCCATGTCGGTGAGCTCGTCACCTTCCGTGCAGCCGTCAACAATGCCGGCCGCACCTCGATGGAAATCGGCATCCGGGTCGAGGCCGAGAACATCAGGAGCGGCGAGCGCCGCCACACCAATTCCTGCTATTTTACCATGGTCGCCGTCGATGCCGACGGCAGCCCGACCCCGGTTCCGACCCTTGTCACCGACACGGCCGACCGCAAGCGCCGGCAGCGCGCTGCCGAGGCACGGCGCAGCCTGAGGCGCGAGTTCGAGGAGCGTTTCCACGCCCTCAGGTCTGCTTCAGAAGAATGATACGGTCGCTTGGCGACCGGAAACGCCGATAGCGGCAATGCGGGCGCTGACGCCGATAAGGTAAGCAATGGCCACAAGGGCCAGCCGGCACGCAGAAACGCGGCCGGAAACAGGGGGCCGCGTGATCGCAGCCCCCTGCATGATCCTTACATGTGGATCGGCTTGAAGAAGGTCGAAAGTGCCGCTTCCTTGACCGCTTCCGACATGGTCGGGTGCGCGTGGCAGGTGCGGCCGAGGTCTTCCGACGAACCGCCGAATTCCATCAGAACCGCGATCTCGTGGATCATCTCGCCGGCGCCGAAGCCGACGATATGGCCGCCGAGCACCTTGTCGGTTTCCTTGTCAGCAAGGATCTTCACGAAGCCGTCGGTGGCGAGCATTGCGCGCGCACGGCCGTTGGCGGTGAATGGGAACTTGCCGACCTTGTAGGCGACACCAGCCGCCTTCAGCTCTTCCTCGGTCTTGCCGACGGAGGCGACTTCCGGCTGGGTGTAGACGACACCAGGGATGACGTCATAGTTCACGTGACCGGCCTGGCCAGCGAGGATCTCGGCAACCGCCACACCTTCGTCTTCCGCCTTGTGGGCGAGCATCGGGCCGCGCACGACGTCGCCGATCGCGTAGACGCCGGCGACGCTCGTCTGGAAGTGATTGTCGATCTCGACGCGGCCGCGCTGGTCCATGACGACGCCCGCTTCCGCAAGGCCAAGACCGTCGGTGTAGGGCTTGCGGCCGGTGGCGATCAGCACGACATCGGCATCGAGCGTCTGGGCGTCACCGCCCTTGACCGGCTCGAACGTCACCTTGGCGCCCTTGCCGTCCTTGACGACGCCGGTCACCTTGGCGCCGAGCTTGAAGTCCATGCCCTGCTTGGCGAGCATGCGCTGGAACTGCTTGGCAACCTCGCCATCCATGCCGCCGAGAAGCGTGTCGAGATACTCGACAACGGTGACCTTGGCGCCGAGGCGGGCCCAGACCGAGCCGAGTTCGAGGCCGATGACGCCGCCACCGACGACGATCATGTTGGCCGGAACCTTCTCGAGCGCGATGCCGCCCGTCGACGAGATGATCACCTTCTCGTCGATATCGACCTTGACGCCCGGGATGCCAGCGACGTCGGAGCCGGTGGCGATCACGATGTTCTTGGTTTCGAGGATCTGTTCCTCGCCCTTGTCGTTGGTGACGGAGACCTTGCCCTGGCCGAGCACCTTGCCGGTGCCCTGGATGCCGTCGATCTTGTTCTTTTTGAACAGGAACGAGACGCCGTCGACATTGGCCTTAACGGTCGCGTCCTTGTGGGCCATCATCTTTTCGAGGTTCAGCTTCGGTGCCGCGACTTCGACGCCGAGCGCGTCGACGCCGTGGGCAACCTGATGGAACATCTCGGAAGCATGCAGCAACGCCTTCGACGGGATGCAGCCGATGTTGAGGCAGGTACCGCCGTAGGTGGCGCGCTTTTCGACGACGCCGACCTTCAGGCCGAGCTGGGCCGCCTTGATCGCGCAGACATAGCCGCCGGGGCCGCTGCCGATAACGATGAGATCATAAGCCATTAGAATATCCTTCCTTCAGGACGGTTACCGTCCGCCGCTGACATTGAGAATTGCCCCCGTCACATAAGTCGCCTTATCCGACAGGAGGTAGAGAACCGCGTCAGCGACTTCCTCGGCCGTGCCGGGTCGCTGAACGGGAATGGTGAAGGCGAGATCACGCGCCCGGTCCGGCAAGCCGCCGGAGGCGTGGATCTCGGTATCGATGATGCCGGGCCGTATCGCGTTGACGCGAATGCCTTCGGTCGCGACCTCGCGCGAAAGCCCTGTCGTGAAGGTGTCGATCGCACCTTTCGAGGCGGCGTAATCGACATACTGCGCCGGCGAGCCAAGCGTGGCGGCAACCGAGGAGATGTTGACGATGACACCGCCCTGGTGCCCGTATCGTGTCGACATGCGCCGGACGGCTTCCGCTGCACAGCGCATGGAGCCGGTGACGTTGATGCGGAACATGCGCTCAAGCCGCTCGGGCGACATCTCGTCGACACGTGCCGTCTGTCCGACGATGCCGGCATTGTTGACGAGCCCGTCCAGCCGGCCGAAAACCGAATCGATGGCAGCAAAGATCGCTTGGACATCCGCCTCGGAGCCGACATCGCCCTGAACTGCGATCGCCGTGCCGCCGGCCCGCTCGATCGCGCCGACAACCGCATCGGCCGCATCGCGGTTCGACGCATAGTTGACGGCGACCCGCCAGCCGGCTTTTGCAGCGCCAAGGCAGATTGCAGCACCGATGCCGCGACTGCCGCCGGTCACGAGAAGAACAGGGCTCGCACTCATGCGGCGCATCCCTTGAACGTGAAGGCATCCCAACTGTCGGCCTCGGCCTTGCCCTTGCCCCAGGCGGTCGACGCACGAAGCGACGGACCGAAGTCGGGAAGCAGCAGTTGCTCGGCCGCCGTCTCGGTCTCTTGCGGGATCTCGCTGATCGCGCCGGCCTTGTCGAGCGCGTAGACGACACCCTGCCACACAGTACAGGCGCGCAGTTCCTCACCGGTCGCATCCCCCTCGGGGCAATTGTGCATGATCAGCCCGGTCGCCCGTTCCGGCTCGCCCGCGGGCATGACGACGCCATCGAGCAGCAGGCCGGGCTTGAGAACCGCCACCTTGAAGTGGTTGCTGGTCGCGGCGCTTGCCGAGCCGACCGGTTCGAAACGCAGCTCGTAGGCCCCGTCGCGGTCGCCGTAGATCGCGTGCGACTGCTTGCAGTCGGCGGCGATCGCCGGCGCAGCAAAGGCAAGACCGAGCAGGGCTGAAAGGAGACGACCGGAGCGCATGATCAGGCAGCCTTCTCCGTCGCGAGCTTGAGGCCGAGCGCGATGAAGACCACGCCGCTGGCGCGGTCGATCCACTTGCTGGCGCGGGTAAACGCAGCACGCATGCGCGGCGTCGTCATGAACAGGCTGACGCCGACGAACCACGCGATCAGGCAGGTCGCCATGACAAGGCCGTAGCCGAACTTGATCATCATCGGCGTATGGGCGTGAACGACCGTCGAGAAGATCGACAGGAAGAAGAACACCGGCTTGGGGTTGAGCGCGTTGGCGGCAAAGCCGAGGCCGAAGGCCTTGGCCGCCGACTGGCCCTTGACCGGCCGGTTGCCTTCCGTGTGGTCGACGTTGATCTCCGTCTGGCCGGCGCGAAGCGCCTTGATGCCGATATAGATCAGGTAAGCGACGCCGCACCATTTGACGATGTTGAACAGATAGATCGACTGCGAAATGATCAGTCCGAGGCCGAGGATCGTGTAGGTCACATGGAACATCAGCGACGTGCCGATGCCGAAGGACGTGATGATCGCCGGACGGCGGCCATGCACGATCGACTGGCGCATGACCATCGCGAGGTCTGCGCCGGGCGAGACGATGGCGAAAGCGAAGATCGCCATCAGCGATGCGAGTTCGAAGAAATACTGGCTCATGGGTTTGCGACCGGTGCGTTGAAGGCCCAGACGTGGCCGAAAGGATCCTGGATGCGCGCGTAGCGTGCGTGCCAGAAGGTATCCTGCGGCTCCAGAACTGTCGATGCCCCGGCGGCCACCGCCTTGTCGTAGGCTGCGTCGACATCGGCAGGCTTCGCCAGGTTGATGCTGATCGCAACGCCGGTACCGCCGATCGTGTTCGGCGAAAGCACGCTGCCGCCGAATTCGGGGAATTCGTCGTGCAGCATCACCTCGCCGCCGTAGATCGCCAGATTGGCGTGCATGACGCGTTTGCCGTCCTCGGCCATCGCGTGGAATGTGTTCACCGCACCGAGCGCCTTCTCGTAAAAGGCGATGGCGGCAAGCCCGTCCTTGACGCAGATATGCGCCTGGATCGGCGGAACGTCGGGTCCGAATGCCATGCCAGTCTCCTCTTGCCTTGTCGCCGGGATGCTATGCCATGAGCCGGACGACCATCAGCAACAGCGCAATGATCGACACGAACCAGACGAGGGTGCGCAGCACGGGAACGCCGGCCGCGTAGAGAACGGTGTAAGCCAGCCGCGCCAGAAGCCAGGTCACTGCGCCGATGGCGCCGAGACCGCCGGTCTTTCCGGTCACCGCCAGGGCGAGCGCAAGCCCAACGAAGGCCGGATAGGTTTCCAGCATGTTGCGAAGCGACCGCAGCAAACGTCCTGCCACGATGCTCTTCGAAACGCGCTGTTCGTCACGGGGGCCGAGCAGATATTTGAAACCGAGATCGCCGGCGAGATCGAGCGACAGCGCCTGCACCAGGATGTGCACGATCAGGAACACCACGCTCCAGCCAAGCACCCAGATTTCAGTCGACGCTGCGGCGGCTTCCATCATCCCTCGCAATCGCAGGAGCGGTTCGGATCGACATCATCGGCCCTGAGGGCCAGTCTCTCCGGCCAGGCCGCAGAGACGGTTTTCGCCGCGCGTGATCGCGGACGGCGAACGGCGGGGGCATGAAGGACGCCCCCGCTGTTTCCGGATATCAGAGATCGAGAACCAGGCGTTCCGGATCTTCCAGGCTTTCCTTGACGCGCACGAGGAAGGTCACGGCTTCCTTGCCGTCGACGATGCGGTGATCGTAGGAGAGCGCGAGGTACATCATCGGGCGGATGACGACCTGGCCGCCGATGGCGACCGGACGCTCCTGGATCTTGTGCATGCCGAGGATGCCCGACTGCGGCGCGTTGAGGATCGGCGAAGACATCAGCGAACCGTAGACGCCACCGTTGGAGATGGTGAAGGTGCCGCCCTGCATGTCGGCCATCGACAGCGCGCCGTCACGGGCAGCCTTGCCGAGGCGACCGATGTCCTTTTCGATCTCGGCGATCGACATCTGGTCGGCATCGCGAACGATCGGAACCACAAGACCCTTGTCCGTGCCGACGGCGACGCCGATGTGGCAGTAGTTCTTATAGATGATGTCGGTGCCGTCGATCTCGGCGTTGACAGCCGGGATTTCCTTCAGCGCGTGGGTGACGGCCTTGGTGAAGAAGCCCATGAAGCCGAGCTTCACGCCGTGCTTCTTCTCGAAGATGTCCTTGTACTTGTTGCGCAGCGACATGACGGCGCTCATGTCCACCTCGTTGTAGGTGGTGAGCATGGCGGCAGTGTTCTGCGCATCCTTGAGGCGACGGGCAATCGTCTGGCGCAGGCGGGTCATCTTGACGCGCTCTTCGCGAACGACGTCTTCAGCCGTCGACGGCGCACGGGCCTGGACCTTGGCTGGCTCGGAAGCGGCCGGCGTCGAGATGCCCTTGGCGACGGCTGCAAGGACGTCGCCCTTCAGCACCTGGCCACGCTTGCCGGAGCCGTCGACCTGATCGGCCGAGAGGTTGTTTTCGGCAAGCAGCTTGCCAGCCGACGGTGCCGGCGGCATCGACGAGGCAGCCGGTGCTGCAGCAGCGGCCGGGGCAGCCGGAGCGGCAGCAGCCGGCTCGGCCTTCTTTTCGGCGGCAGCAGCCGGAGCGGCCGCTGCGGCGCCAGCGGCACCTGCAGCGATCTGGCCGAGCAGCGCGCCGAGACCGACGGTCTCGCCGGCCTGGGCGACGATTTCAGAGAGCGTGCCTGCGGCCGGAGCCGGAACTTCGATCGTCACCTTGTCGGTTTCGAGTTCGAGCAGGGGTTCATCGGCCTTGATGGCGTCGCCGACCTTCTTGAACCAGGTGCCGACGGTCGCTTCGCTGACGGATTCGCCAAGGGTGGGAACGCGGATTTCTGTTGCCATGATTTTTGTTCCGTTGATCAGATATCTGTTTCTATTGGCTCAGAGCGTGGGGAGCATCAGCCCCCCAGCGCGTCCTCGAGGAAGGCGGCAAGCTGCGCCAGGTGCTTCGACATCAGGCCGGTCGCCGGCGATGCGGCAGCCGGACGGCCGGTGTAGCGCACGCGCTGATACTTGGCGTCGATATGGGCGAGAACCCATTCGAGGTACGGGTCGATGAACGACCAAGCGCCCATGTTCTTCGGCTCTTCCTGGCACCAGACCATCTCCGCGTTGCGGAAGCGGCTGAGCTCGTTGATGAGCGCCTTGGCCGGGAACGGATACAGCTGTTCGACGCGCAGCAGGTAAATATCGTCGATGCCGCGCTTTTCGCGTTCTTCGAGCAGGTCGTAGTAGACCTTGCCCGAGCAGAGCACGACGCGACGGATCTTCGAGTCCTTCTGCAGCTTGATCGGGCCGTCCTTGATCACCTCGGCATCGTCCCACAGCAGGCGGTGGAACGAGCTCTCGCCGGCCATTTCCGACAGGCTGGAGATCGCACGCTTGTGACGCAGCAGCGACTTCGGCGTCATCAGGATCAGCGGCTTGCGGAAGTCGCGCTTCACCTGGCGGCGCAGGATGTGGAAGTAGTTCGCCGGCGTCGTGACGTTGGCGACCTGCATGTTGTCTTCGGCGCAGAGCTGGAGGAAGCGTTCCAGGCGGGCAGACGAGTGCTCCGGACCCTGCCCCTCATAGCCGTGCGGCAGCAGGCAGACGAGACCCGACATGCGCAGCCACTTGCGTTCGCCCGACGAGATGAACTGGTCGAAGACGACCTGCGCACCGTTGGCGAAGTCGCCGAACTGGGCTTCCCAGAGGGTGAGCGCGTTCGGACGGGCGAGCGAGTAGCCGTACTCGAAGCCGAGAACTGCCTCTTCCGAAAGCATCGAGTTGATGACTTCGTAGCGCGCCTGGGTCGGCGACAGGTTTGCGAGCGGGATGTAGCGCTCTTCCGACTGCTGATCGTAGAGCACCGAGTGGCGCTGCGAGAAGGTGCCGCGTTCGCAGTCCTGACCCGACAGGCGGATCTTGGTGCCTTCCGTGACCAGCGTGCCGAAAGCGAGCGCCTCAGCCATGGCCCAGTCGACACCCTCGCCGGTCTGGATCATGTTGGCGCGGTTTTCCATGAAGCGCTGGATCGTGCGGTGCGCGCTGAACCCAGCCGGGATCTCGGAGATCTTGCGGCCGACTTCCTTCAACTGCTTCATCGGCACCGAGGTCTTGCCGCGGCGCTGTTCGTCCTGGTTGTCGGCCGAACGCAGGCCCGACCAGACACCGTCAAGCCAGTCGGCCTTGTTCGGCTTGTAAGACTGGCCGGCCTCGAACTCCTGTTCGAGATGTGCACGCCAGTCGGCCTTCATCTTCTCGACTTCGCCTTCGGAAATCAGGCCTTCGGCGATCAGGCGGTCGGAGTAGACCTGGACGACGGTCCTGTGGGCGCGGATGACCTTGTACATCTTCGGCTGCGTGAACGCCGGCTCGTCGCCTTCGTTGTGGCCGAAGCGGCGATAGCAGAACATGTCGATGACGACAGGCTTGTGGAACTTCATCCGGAATTCGGTGGCGATCTTGGCCGCGTAGACAACCGCTTCCGGATCGTCGCCGTTAACGTGGAAGATCGGCGCTTCGATCATCTTGGCGACGTCGGACGGATAGGGCGACGAGCGCGAGAAGGCCGGATTGGTGGTGAAGCCGATCTGGTTGTTGATGATGAAGTGGACCGTACCGGCAACGCGGTGACCGCGCAGGCCGGAAAGCCCGAGGATTTCAGCAATCACGCCCTGGCCGGCAAAAGCGGCGTCACCATGCAGCAGCAGCGGCATGACCTTGGAGCGTTCGCGCAGCGGAATGATGTCGCCTTCAAAGACGGTCGCCATCTGGTCCTGCTTGGCGCGTGCCTTGCCCATGACCACAGGGTTGACGATTTCCAGGTGCGACGGGTTTGCCGTCAGCGACAGGTGAACCTTGTTGCCGTCGAATTCGCGGTCGGAAGACGCACCGAGGTGGTACTTCACGTCGCCCGAACCTTCGACGTCGTCAGGCGCGTAGGAGCCGCCCTTGAACTCGTGGAAGATGGCGCGGTGCGGCTTTGCCATGACCTGGGAAAGCACGTTCAGACGGCCGCGATGGGCCATGCCGAGCACGATTTCCTTGAGGCCTTCCTGGCCGCCGCGCTTGATGATCTGCTCGAGCGCCGGAATGAGCGACTCACCGCCGTCGAGACCGAAGCGCTTGGTGCCCTTGTACTTGACGTCGATGAACTGCTCGAAGCCTTCGGCCTCGATCAGCTTCTGCAGGATCGCCTTCTTGCCTTCAGGCGTGAAGTCGACGCCCTTGTCCGGACCTTCGATGCGCTCCTGGATCCAGCCCTTCTCTTCCGGGTTGGACATGTGCATGAACTCGACGCCGATCGTCGAGCAGTAGGTGCGCTCGAGGATTTCGACCATCTCACGGAGGGTCGCGTATTCAAGACCGAGCACGTTGTCGATGAAGATCTTGCGGTCGAGATCCTTGTCCTCGAAACCGTAGTTCGAGGGCGAAAGCTCGTTGTAGTCTTCAACCGGGGCAGCCAGGCCGAGCGGGTCGAGCTTGGCATGCAGGTGGCCGCGGGCGCGATAGGCGCGGATCATCATGATGGCGCGGACGGAATCGCGCGTCGCCTGATGGATGTCAGCAGCGCTGGCGACGGTGCCGGTGGCGGCCGCCGTTTCCTCGGCCTTCGCCTTGACCTTCTTCTCGATGACCTTCTCGACCGTGCCCCAGTCGCCATCGAGCGCCGAGACCAGTTCGCCATTGGCCGGGATCGGCCAGTTGTTCTTTTTCCAGGAGGCGCCCTTGGCTGCCTTCACCACATCTTCCGGCCGGTCGGCGAGCGCCTTGAAGAAGGCCTGCCATTCAGCCGACACGGACGCCGGGTCCGCCTCGTAGCGTGCATGGAGCTGCTCGATATAGGCGGCGTTGGCGCCGTCCAGAAACGAAGTGAGCTGGAATTGCTCGTTGGCCTCTTGCCTTGTCATGGTCTCACGCGGACTGATCTGTCCGCCTCCTGACTGAAGTTGGGTTGCCGGGTATCCCGGTCGTTCATGTTCGTTCGGCGCGTCCGGGCGCCGGGCCTTTTTCCTACGGCGCCGCGCATCGTCAGGACGCGCTGGGTCACCGTGGCAGTCATTGCCGCATGTCCTGATCTTCAATCAGCCAAGGAAACAGGCGGCAGGCACGTTGTCCGGGCCGGATCGGTCGGCCCGGACAAATGGTTTGAGATCAGCCCTTGAGGACTTCGACCAGCGTCTTGCCGAGACGAGCCGGCGAAGGCGATACGCGGATGCCTGCCTGCTCCATCGCAGCGATCTTGGATTCCGCATCGCCCTTGCCGCCGGAAACGACAGCGCCGGCGTGGCCCATGGTACGGCCCTTCGGTGCGGTACGGCCCGCGATGAAACCGGCCATCGGCTTCTTGCGGCCCTTCTTGGCTTCGTCGATGAGGAACTGTGCAGCATCCTCTTCGGCCGAGCCGCCGATTTCGCCGATCATGATGATCGAGGTCGTGGCTTCGTCCGCCAGGAACATCTCGAGCACGTCGATGAACTCGGTGCCCTTGACCGGGTCGCCGCCGATGCCGACGGCCGTCGTCTGGCCGAGGCCCTCGTTGGAGGTCTGGAACACGGCTTCATAGGTCAGCGTGCCGGAGCGCGAGACGATGCCGACCGAACCCTTGCGGAAGATCGAGCCCGGCATGATGCCGATCTTGCATTCTTCCGGCGTCAGGATACCGGGGCAGTTCGGGCCGAGCAGACGCGACTTGGAGCGGTCGAGGCGAGCCTTGACGCGTACCATGTCGGCAACCGGGATGCCTTCGGTGATGCAGGTGATGAACGGGATTTCCGCATCGATCGCCTCGATGATCGCGTCCGCGGCACCTGCCGGCGGAACGTAGATCACGGATGCGTCCGCGCCGGTCTTTTCACGGCCTTCGGCAACCGAGGCGAAGATCGGCAGGGTTTCGCCCTTGGAGCCGGTCCAGGTTTCGCCGCCCTTCTTCGGGTGAATACCGCCGACCATCTGCGTGCCGTAATAGGCAAGCGCCTGTTCGGTATGGAAGGTGCCGGTCTTGCCGGTCAGGCCCTGAACGAGGACCTTGGTGTTCTTGTTAACGAGAATCGACATGAGGTGGTCCTTCAGTTAGCCGTTGATCGCGGCGACGATCTTCTTGGCAGCATCGTCCAGATCGTCGGCGGCGGTGATCGCCAGGCCGGATTCATTCAGGATCTTCTTGCCAAGCTCGACATTCGTGCCTTCGAGACGAACGACCAGCGGAACCTTGAGGCCGACTTCCTGCACGGCGGCAACGACACCTTCAGCGATGACGTCGCACTTCATGATGCCGCCGAAGATGTTGACGAGGATGCCCTCGACCTTCGGGTCGGCCGTAATGATCTTGAAGGCTGCCGCAACCTTCTCCTTGCCGGCGCCGCCGCCGACGTCGCAGAAGTTCGCCGGCTCCTTGCCGTAGAGCTTGATGATGTCCATCGTCGCCATGGCAAGGCCGGCGCCGTTGACCATGCAGCCGATGTTTCCGTCGAGCGCGACATAGGCGAGATCCCACTTCGAGGCCTCGATTTCCTTGGCGTCTTCTTCGGTCTCGTCGCGCAGAGCCTTGATGTCGTCGTGGCGGAAGAGCGCGTTGCCGTCGAACGAGACCTTGGCGTCGAGAACGCGCATGCGGCCGTTCTTCATGACGATCAGCGGGTTGATCTCGAGCAGGCTCATGTCCTTCTCGACAAAGGCCTTGTAGAGGATCGGGAAGAGCTTTTCAGCGTCAGCCTTGGCTTCGCCTTCAAGCTTCAGGGCCGCGGTGAGCTTGGCAAGATCAGCGGCGGTGACGCCGGCTTCCGGGTTGATCGCTACGTTGACGATCTTTTCCGGCGTGTCGTGCGCAACAGCCTCGATGTCCATGCCGCCTTCCGTCGAAACGACGAAGGCAACCTGGCCGACCGAGCGGTCGACGAGCAGCGACAGATAGAGTTCGCGCTCGATGTCGGCGCCGTCCTCGATGTAGAGGCGGTTCACCTGCTTGCCGGCCGGGCCGGTCTGCGCGGTAACGAGCGTGTTGCCGAGCATTTCCTTGGCATGGGCCTTGGCTTCATCGATCGAGAAGGCAAGACGAACGCCGCCCTTGGCGTCGGCGGACAGTTCCTTGAACTTGCCCTTGCCGCGGCCGCCCGCATGGATCTGGCTCTTGACCACGTAGAGCGGGCCCGGGAGTGACTTGGCAGCAGCTTCAGCTTCGTCAGCCGAGAAGATCGCGACACCTTCCGCGACCGGTGCGCCATAGCTCTTCAGGAGAGCCTTGGCCTGATATTCATGAATGTTCATGGTGTTTTTCCTGTCTGAGCATTGTGCGGGCAGGTGGGGCACCTACCCGCACCAATGCGGCAAAAACAATGAGGTCGAGCGGATCAGCGTCCGCCCGACGGGGGGCGATTACTGCTTGAGGCTCGGCGCAATGCCGATGCAGGCTTCGCAAAGACCCGCGACCGAAGCGACGGACTTGTCGAACGCTTCCTTCTCGGCCTTGTTGAGATCGATCTCGATGATGCGCTCGACGCCGCCGGCGCCGATAACGGTCGGAACGCCGACATACATGTCCTTGACGCCGTACTGGCCGGTCAGGTGTGCCGCGCAGGGCAGAACGCGCTTCTTGTCCTTGAGGTAGGCTTCAGCCATTTCGATCGCCGAGGCGGCCGGTGCGTAGTAGGCCGAACCGGTCTTGAGCAGGCCGACGATTTCGGCGCCGCCGTCACGGGTGCGCTGGATGATTTCTTCGAGGCGTTCCTTGGTGACCCAGCCCATCTGCACGAGGTCGGTCAGCGGGATGCCGGCAACGGTCGAGTAGCGGGCGAGCGGCACCATGGTGTCGCCGTGGCCGCCGAGAACGAAGGCGGTGACGTCCTGGACCGAAACGTTGAATTCCTGCGAGAGGAACAGGCGGAAGCGCGAACTATCGAGAACGCCGGCCATGCCGACGACCTTGTTCTTCGGCAGGCCCGAGAACTTCTGCAGCGCCCACACCATGGCGTCGAGCGGGTTGGTGATGCAGATGACGAAGGCGTTCGGGGCATACTTCTTGATGCCGGCGCCGACCTGTTCCATGACCTTGAGGTTGATGCCGAGCAGGTCGTCGCGGCTCATGCCCGGCTTGCGAGCGACGCCGGCGGTGACGATGCAGACATCAGCGCCTTCGATGGCGGAATAGTCGCTCGCACCCGTCAGGTTCACGTCGAAGCCTTCGACCGGGGAGGACTGGCCGATGTCGAGACCCTTGCCCTGCGGAATGCCGTCGGCGATGTCGAAGAGGACGATGTCGCCCAGTTCCTTCAGGCCGGCGAGATGCGCCAGCGTGCCACCAATCATCCCTGAACCGATAAGTGCGATCTTGTTGCGAGCCATGAAAGTGCTTCCTTTGTGATCCCAATATGATCAAGGCCTGAAACGCGGCAAACGCCAAACCTTCGCCGGAAGCCATTAAACGGCAATCGGTAAAATATCAATCGATACTTTTTGGTGGAACAATTTCAATCGGTTAGATCATAAAATTCTTACGTAAACGTAAGAGTTTTCGCCACATCTGCGTCACGAAACAGCAACATTTGCGGGATGCGCAGCGGCATATTCCTCGCTTTGCATCTCGATCAGACGTGAAACCGTGCGGTCGAACTCGAAGCCTTCCGTGCCCTTTTTCTGGGTCAAGAGATCCTGCGGCTCTGCCGCCGCCGAGGCAAAGAGCCGGGCACCGTTGTCGTAGAGCGTATCGACCAGCAGGATGAAACGCTTGGTCTCGTTGCGCATATGCGGACCGAGATGGGGCACGTGATCGACGAAGATCGTCGAATAGCGCTCGAGGATGGCGAGGTAGTCCGCAGCACCCAGCGGCTGCTGGCAAAGATCGGCGAACCCAAAGCGGGCACTCTTTCCCGACGCGGCCGGCACCGGGATCTTGCGCCCCTTGCGCGGAACCTCGGCCGGGGCAACGGCGGCATTGCGGGTTTCGCTTGCCCAGGCGCGCGCCATCGCGGCATCCGCCTCCGGGCCGAGCGGCGACAGCCATACCGGGCTGCCGTCGGTCTTTGTCAGACGGTAGTCCGTGTCCGTGTCCAGCGAGATGACCTCGACATTCGCCTTCAGCAGACCGACAAAGGGCAGGAACAGGCCGCGATTGAGGCCGTCGCGATAGAGATCGTCCGGCGCTACGTTCGACGTCGCGACGAGAACGCATCCCTTGGCGAAAAGCTCGCCGAAGAGGCGCCCGAGGATCATCGCGTCGGCGATGTCGGTGACCGAGAACTCGTCGAAGCAGAGCAGCCGCGCCTCGCCGAAAAGCTCCGAGGCGACGGGCGGGATGGGATCGGCCTGCTTGGTCTCGCCGTTCTTCAGCTTCTGGCGATGCTTGTAGATGCGCTCGTGCACATCGGCCATGAACTCATGAAAATGCGCCCGCCGCTTGCGCTGGATCGGCACGGTGTCGAAGAACAGGTCCATCAGCATGGTCTTGCCACGCCCGACGCCGCCATGGATGTAGAGGCCCTTGACCGGCGGCTGGTCCTTCTTGCGCGAGGCGAACAGCCAGCCGAGCGCATTGGTCTTGCGCGATGGGCGGCTGGCGAGCAGCTCGGCCGAGAGATGATCGAACCGCCGCGCGATCGTAAACTGCGCCGGGTCACGCTTGCGCTCGCCGTTCGCGACGAGCGCTTCGAGCTTGCGGTAGATGCTGTCGTCAGGATTGAGCACGTCTCACCCGAGATGGGACGGAAAACAAAAGCCCGGCACGAGACCGGGCTGGAGAAGCGTCAGCGGCTGAGGCTGACTGGCTGGCCGCCATTGGTCGAGCCGTCGAAACGCGCGTCGGCCGTCTTGTAGAGGCGGGCGATGGCATTGCCGCTGCGGTCCTTGAGGACCACCTGCTTGCCGGCCACTTCCCAGGAGCCCATGGTCGTCAGCTCGCCGGCGCAACCGCGGGTGCCGCCGCGCGAACCGGAGCCAAGATTGGTGAGCGTCAGGAACATGTCGCAGGAGCTGCCGGCGCTGGAGACGCGCCAGTTGCCGACCATCGCTTCCTTGGTGACGTCGAGCCCGCCACCTGCAGCCGCGGCGACCTGCGTGCCGGGCTGCTGGACAGCGCCGCCGGCAACCGCCGTGCCGCTCGCCGGTGCAGCCGGGAATTGCGACGTGTTTCCGGTCGGTGCCGGAAGCTGGTTCGACGAAACCGAAGGAACCGGTGCCGCCTGGATGGGAGCGGGCGAGGCGTCCTGGGAGCTGAAACCGCCCATCGACGTCCGTTGGCATCCGGCCAGCGCAAGCACAACCGCCAGCCCCGCCGCCGCATGAATTACCCGCATATCCCTACTCCTGTTCGTGTCCGCGAACCATGATGCAACGCGATAATATAGGCCGAAATACAGCAAATCCACCTGACAAATCAAGGGACGACGATTCCTGGCGACCTGTTGCAGGATTGAAACGTCCGCAGGGGCGGATCGCGCGCCACGTCCTCGCTGCGTATCATCGCCTCCTGCCGTCGGCCCGCCTCTCCCGCATCGGCACAATCACGAATTGTCCGCCGCCCTGGAGAGGCGCAAAACAGAAAACGGCGAGCCAGGGCCCGCCGTTTCCAAAACTTCATGTCCGGTCCGGCCGATTACACACGGCGCTCGACCAGCATCTTCTTGATCTCGCCGATCGCCTTGGCCGGGTTCAGGCCCTTCGGACAGGCCTGGGCGCAGTTCATGATCGTGTGGCAACGATAGAGGCGGAAGGGATCCTCGAGGTTGTCGAGGCGCTCGCCGGTCGCTTCGTCGCGGCTATCGATCAGCCAGCGGTAGGCCTGCAGCAGAACCGCCGGACCGAGGTAACGGTCGCCGTTCCACCAATAGCTCGGACAGGAGGTCGAGCAGCAGGCGCACAGGATGCACTCGTAGAGGCCGTCGAGCTTGAGGCGGTCCTCGTGGCTCTGCTTCCATTCCTTGGCCGGCGTCGGCGATACCGTCTTCAGCCAGGGCTCGATCGAGCGGTGCTGGGCGTAGAAGTTGGTGAGGTCGGGAACCAGGTCCTTCACGACCGGCATGTGCGGCAGCGGATAGACCTTTACCGCGCCCTTCACCTCGTCCATGCCCTTGGTGCAGGCAAGCGTGTTGGTGCCGTCGATGTTCATGGCGCATGAGCCGCAGATGCCTTCGCGGCAGGAGCGGCGCAGCGTCAGCGTCGGGTCGATCTTGTTCTTGATGTAGAGCAGACCGTCGAGCACCATCGGGCCGCAATCGTCGACATCGATGTAGAAGGTATCGATGCGCGGATTGGCACCGTCATCCGGGTTCCAGCGATAGATGCGGTATTCGCGAACGTTGGTCGCGCCGGCAGGCTTCGGCCAGACCTTGCCTTCCGTCATCTGCGAGTTCTTGGGGAGAGCGAGTTCAACCATGTGGCTTGTTCCTCAAGATCAATAGACGCGGGCCTTCGGCTCGATCTTCTTGGGATCGATGCCGTCGGCGATCAGGTCGGTATGGACGGGGCGGTAGTCGAGCTTGACGTCGCCGGCCTCGTTGACCCAGGCGAGCGTGTGCTTGCGCCAGTTGACGTCGTCGCGGCCGCCGAGCGGACCCTCGGTGTAGTCCTCGCGGGCGTGCGAACCACGGCTCTCCTTGCGCGCTTCGGCACCGTAGATCGTCGTGATGGCGTTGGCCATGAGGTTTTCGAGTTCCAGCGTCTCGACGAGGTCCGAGTTCCAGATCATCGAGCGGTCGGTGACCTTGATGTCGGGCATCTCCTTCCAGATCGCCGAAATGCGCTTGCAGCCCGATTCCAGCGATTCCTGGGTGCGGAACACGGCCGCGTCTTCCTGCATGGCGCGCTGCATCTTTTCGCGCAGCACGGCGGTCGGCGTGGAGCCATTGGCGTTACGCAGGCGGTCGAAGCGGTCCATGATCCGGTCGCAGGCGGCCTTGTTGAGTTCCGGCACGGGCTCGTTGCGGTCGATGACCTGGCCGGCGCGGATGGCGGCGGCACGACCGAAGACCACGAGGTCGATCAGCGAGTTGGAGCCGAGGCGGTTGGCGCCGTGCACCGAGGCGCAGCCGGCTTCGCCGACGGCCATCAGGCCGGGCGCGATGCGCTCCGGGTTCTGGCTGTCGGCATTCAGGACTTCGCCCCAGTAGTTGGTCGGCACGCCGCCCATGTTGTAGTGCACCGTCGGCAGAACCGGGATCGGCTCGCGGGTCACGTCGACACCGGCAAAGATCTTCGCCGATTCCGAGATGCCCGGCAGGCGCTCGTGCAGGACGGCCGGATCGAGGTGATCCAGGTGCAGGAAGATGTGGTCCTTGTTCTTGCCGACGCCGCGGCCCTCGCGGATTTCCATCGTCATGCAGCGCGAGACGACGTCACGCGAGGCAAGGTCCTTGGCGGACGGCGCATAGCGCTCCATGAAGCGCTCGCCTTCGGAGTTGACGAGGTAGCCGCCTTCGCCGCGTGCGCCTTCGGTGATCAGGCAGCCCGCACCGTAGATGCCGGTCGGATGGAACTGGACGAATTCCATGTCCTGCAGCGGCAGGCCGGCGCGTGCAATCATGCCGCCGCCGTCGCCCGTGCAGGTGTGCGCCGAGGTCGCCGAGAAATAGGCGCGGCCGTAACCGCCGGTCGCCAGTACCACCATCTTGGAGGAGAAGCGATGGATCGTGCCGTCGTCGAGGTTCCAGGCGACGACGCCGGTGCAGCGGCCGTCATCCGACATGATCAGGTCGAGCGCGAAATACTCGATGAAGAACTCGGCGTTGTTGCGCAGAGACTGACCATAGAGCGTGTGCAGGATCGCGTGGCCGGTTCGGTCGGCAGCAGCACAGGTGCGCTGGACCGGCGGGCCTTCGCCGTAGTTCTGCATGTGGCCGCCGAACGGTCGCTGATAGATCTTGCCTTCGGCGTTACGCGAGAAAGGCACGCCATAGTGCTCGAGCTCATAGACCGCCTTCGGCGCTTCCATGGCGAGATACTGCATGGCGTCGACGTCGCCGAGCCAGTCGGAACCCTTGACGGTGTCGTAGAGGTGCCACTGCCAGCTGTCCGGCGTCATGTTCTGCAGCGAGGCGGCAATGCCGCCCTGCGCGGCAACCGTGTGCGAGCGGGTCGGGAAGACCTTGGTGATGCAGGCGGTCTTCAGACCCTGCTCGGCCATGCCGAGCGTCGCGCGCAAGCCCGCACCGCCGGCGCCGACGACGACGACGTCGAAGGCGTGATCGACATATTGATAGGCCTTGCCGTTTGCAGCGGGTGAACTGTTCGATGCCATGGCGAAATTACCCTGCAAAAGCGATCTTCAGGATGGCGAAGAGACAGAGCCCGCCAACCGCGATCGTGAAAAATGTATTGAGCATGAGAAGCACGATCTTCATGCCTTCGCCATGCACGTAGTCTTCGATGATCACCTGCATGCCGAGCCGCATGTGAACGAGGCCCGAGAGCACGACGAGCGCCATGACGACGGCGACGAAGGGGTTCGCGAGCGCGGCGACGACATCCGCATAGGGCGCGCCTGCGTAGCGAACGAGAAAGATGACGAAGAAGATCAACAGCGGAACGTTGGCGACGGCCGTCAGGCGCTGGCGCCAGAAATGATCCGTGCCTTCCTTGGCCGAGCCAAGACCGCGAACCTTGCCGAGAGGAGTGCGCATATCCATGAGTATTCTCCCTCAGTCAGCGAACGAGATAGCCGACCACCCAGATCAGCAGCGTCAGCGCCACCGAACCGATGATCGTTGCCTTGGCCATCTTGGTGGCGAAGTGCTTCTCGTAGCCGTAGCCGAGATCCCAGGCAAAGTGGCGCAAGCCGCCGAGCATGTGGTGCACCAGGGCCCAGGTATAGCCGAACAGCACCAGCTTGCCGATCAGCGTACCGAACAGCCAGCTGACCCAGTCGTAATAGGCAGCACCCGACGCAGCGGCGATCAGCCACCAGGCGACGAGGATGGTCCCGAAGTAGAGCGCACCACCGGTGATGCGGTGCACAATGGACATGACCATCGTCGGGATAGGTTTATAGATTTGAAGATGCGGCGAGAGTGGCCGGCTTCTTGTGACATTCGTCATCGGAACCTCACGGAATGCCCGGATTTCCGCCCAAAAAACTGGACGATTTTAGTCCGGTATCGCACCTGATTGTGCGCAATTCAGTCATTCGGACCTTTAATCACCATAAAGCTTAACGACAAGTGTGTTTGCGGTGCAAAATCAATTTAATCGATTAGACGAATTGCGCCATTTTCCTGCCAGCCGGAGACATGGGCCGGCGTTAACGATAGCGACAAAAAGCCAAGCAATTCCGTGACTTTCCCGACGATCTGGCCCAGAGTGCCCTTAACGATTTGTTAAGCGTCACCCGGAGGGCGGGCAGAATGATTCTGTTCAGGGCAATCCATGCGACCAAAGTGCTAGCGCTTGCCGGCCTGGTCATCGCCACCAGCTACATTCCGATGGAAGCTCGAGACCGGGGCGGACTGCCGGAAGCGCAGACGCGAACACGCCATGTCAGAATGAATGCCGATCGTTTCTATCCTCGTCACGATTTCGATCGCATGGGTTATCGCAACAACTGGGACCGCCATCGCGGACCGCGCCGCGACTGGGCGTCCAACGGTGGCCCGCCGGAAGTGAACACGCGCACCCGACACGTTCGCCTGCCGCGCTACCGCCCCTACCCCGGTGCTTATGCCGGACGGTCGGAGCAGCGTGGCGGTTGGGTGCGCGACGGAGCCGGTCGCGACTACTGGACATCCGACGCCCGCAGGCACGACGGTCGCCCAGGCATCTATGACGTGCCGCCGCAGGTCTCGACCCGCACCCGCCATGTCCGCCTGCCGCAATATCGGGCCTATCCCGAGCGGTGGGGCAATGGCGGCGGATGGGCGCGCGATCAGGCCGGGCGAGAGATCTGGACATCGAGCAACCAAGGCCGAGACTATCGCCCGAGCTATTATGGCGGTGATGAATATCCGGACATCATTCCTGGTATCGGCACCTATGTCGGCGGCATTTCGGCCTATGTCGACGTCGGCAATGGCATCTATTTCAGCCAGGAAGGCGACTACGGCTATGCGGATGAGGCAGACATTGCGCCGCCGCCCGAGGCGAAACGCGGCAAGATCATCAACGTCACGCCACAGACCATGAACGGTTCCTGCGCCTACGAACACGGCGTCTGCGTCATCCGCCGGTAATCGCGGCTACAGCGATATCAGCCCGTCAGGCCAACAGCTTCAATGTCGGGCGCATCGTCGGAAGTGCAGGCATCGTCAATTGCAGGAGGTGGTGCCGAAGCGCCAGACGGTGGTGCGCTTGACCTCGCTGTCCTCCAGCGCCCGGGTGACGGGAACCTCGTAGGTGGCAAGCGCCGTCATCAGCTCGCGCGGGCAATAGGAACGTCCGGGATCGCCGACGATCACCGAGGCGCCGTTCGCGGCAAGTCCCGAAAACCACGGTTTCAACCGGTCGGCAAAAGCCTTGTCGTAGAAGACGTCGCCGGCGAGATAGACCTCGGCTTCAAGATCGCGGCCAGTGATGTCCTCGCCGGTATAGGAAAGCGTGACCCCGTTGAGTGCGGCATTGAGCCGGACGGCCGTTTCCGCCCAGGGGTCGATATCGGCGGCCAGCACCGATACTGCACCCGCCTTCATCGCCGCGATCGCCACCAGACCCGAACCGGAGGCAAAGTCGACGACACGGCGGCCGCGCACCGCTTCGGGGTGATCGAGGATGTAGCGGGCGAGCCCCTGCCCGCCGGCCCAGGCGAAGGCCCAGAACGGCGGCGGCAGGCCGATCTCCTGCAACTCTTCCTCGGTCTTCAGCCAGAGCTCATGCGCTTCGGTCGCCAGATGCAGACGGATCTCCGGCACATGCGGCGGCGTGAGCACATCGGTGTTTTCGAGGATGAAGCTTTCCGGATCGGTCTTCACAAAACTCTCCGCGCCTGCCCGAGCGTCCCGGACAGGCGGAAAACAAGACTAGCGCGGCGGATTGTCGAGCCCGCCCATGCGGCAGACCTCGAGCCATTCGTCCTCGGTCACCGGCTGCACCGACAGGCGCATGGAGGTGACGAGCGACATCTTGGCGAGCTTCGGATTGTCCTTGATCTCCTTCAGCGTCACCGGCCGCGGCATGTCGGCAACCGCGCGGATATCGACGCAGTCCCAGCGGGCGTCACCCTCGGCGGTCGAATCCGGATGCGACAGCGCGCAGACCTCGGCGATGCCGACGATCTCAAGTCCTTCGTTCGAGTGGTAGAAGAAGCCCTTGTCGCCGATCTGCATCGCCCGCATGTTGTTGCGCGCCTGATAGTTGCGCACGCCGGTCCATTCGGTGCCCTTGGCGCCGGCATCCTTCTGCATCTGCCAGGACCATTTGAACGGTTCGGATTTGTAGAGCCAATGCGCCATCTTGGTCTCAAGCCTCCGGATTGTTGAAGACCCAGTTGAAGGCCTTGATCTCGACATTGGAAAAGAGCCCGGCCTTGGCATAGGGATCGGCTTCGGCGATCGCACGCGCCTCGTCGATCGTCTCCGCCTTGACGAGCACCAGGCTACCGGTCGGCTTGCCGTCGTCGCCGAGGAACGGACCGGCCATCTTCAAAATGCCCTTGGCATTCAGGTCGTTGAGATAGGCGACGTGATCGGGGCGGGTATCGAGCCGAAGCTGCAGCGCGCCTGGCTTGTCGGTGCAATGAAGTGCGAAGAGCATGCTTCCTCCTAGAGTTTTCGTTGGTGCGGGATGCGGGCGGAAGATCGCCGCTCCCTTCATTCCTGGGTGATCGGGCGGGTCATCAACTGTTCGAGCGCGGTGCGGACATCGAGCTTGCCGTCGATGATCGCCGCCACCGCTTCGGTGATCGGCATTTCGACGCCGAGATCATGGGCGACGCGGGCAGCAACCGATGCGGCGAACGCGCCTTCGACCAGTTCTCCCTTGCGCCCGCCGGCACGGCCATCCTTGCCGAGCGAAATGCCGAAGCGCAGGTTGCGCGACTGGTGGCTGGTCGCCGTCAGGACGAGATCGCCGAGACCGGAGAGACCGCGCACAGTATCCGCCTCGCCGCCTTCGGCGGCAATGAAACGCGACATCTCCGCAAGGCCGCGCGAGATCAGCGCGGCACGGGCGCTGTCGCCAAGGCCTGCGCCCTCGACGATGCCACAGGCGATCGCCAGCACATTCTTCAGCGCGCCGCCGAGCTGCACGCCGATGCGATCCTGCGAGGGATAGAGCCGGAAGGTCGGACCCGAGAGCACCTCGGCCAGCATCGTCGCCGTCTGACCATCGGCCGCGGCGACCACCATAGCCGTCGGTAGGCCCTTGGCGATATCGGCGGCGAAACCCGGACCGGAGAGCACGCCGACCGCATGGCCGGGCAGCTCCTCCGCCAGAACGTCGGTCAGCAACCGTCCCGTCGCCTGCTCCATACCCTTGGCGCAGGTGACGATCGTGGCAGCCGCATTGATATGAGGACCATACTGTCTCGCCGCATCCCTATGCGCCTGCGACGGCATCACGAAGAGTACGACCTCGGCATCGGCAAGAACCGAGACCTCGGCCGTATGTTTCAGCGCCGGCGGCAGGTCGATGCCCGGCAGGACGTCCTCATTGCGGCCGGTGTCGCGGCAGGTTTCGGCAATCTCCGGACGACGGGCAAGCAGCGTCACGTCGCTGCCTTCGGTCGAAGCGGCAACCGCGGCGAGCGCGGTGCCAAAGGCGCCTGCGCCGACCACGACGATCTTCGGCCCGTTCTTGGAAATGTCGTTCATGCTCTATCCGTATGCTTTAGATCTTGTCACGCCTTGGCGCCGCGTTTGCCGGAACCGAGCAGCGCCTGCGCCTGGGCGTCGAGCGGCCAGCGCGAGCGCGGCGCGACATCGAGGCCGTCGGCCGCCATGCCTGCCGCCAGCCGCTCGGCACCGGCCCAGGCGATCATTGCCGCGTTGTCCGTGCAGAGCGAAAGCGGCGGCGCGATGAAGTCGAAACCGGACTGCGCGCACAAGGTCTGCAGCGTCGAGCGCAGCACCTGATTGGCGGCGACACCGCCGGCAACCACCAGCGCCGGGCGCGCCACACTGCCATGCTCCGCCTTGAAGCGCTTCAGGCCGCGCCCGACCCGATCCTTGAGCGTGCGGGAAATCGCCCGCTGGAACGAGGCGCAGATATCGGCGATGTCCTGCTCCGTTACCGGCTCCAGCGATTGCGCCACCTGGCGCACCGCCGTCTTCAATCCCGAAAAGGAAAAATCGAGCCTGGCGTCACCGACGAGCGGTCGCGGAAAATCGAAACGCTGCGGATCGCCGGCAAGTGCTGCCCGCTCGACCGCCGGACCACCCGGATACGGGAGGCCGAGCAGCTTGGCCGTTTTGTCGAAGGCTTCGCCGAGCGCATCGTCGATCGTCGTGCCCCAGCGTTCGTATTCGCCGACGCCCTTGACGAGGATCAGTTGCGTGTGACCGCCGGAAACGAGCAGCATCAGATAGGGAAAGGAGAGCCCATCGGTCAGCCGCGCGGTCAGCGCGTGGCCTTCGAGGTGATTGACGGCATAGAGTGGCTTGCCGGTTGCGCGCGCGATCGCCTTGCCGGTCATCAGCCCGACGATCAGGCCGCCGATCAGACCGGGACCACTTGTCGCAGCAATGGCGTCGATGTCGGAAAGCGTGACGCCGGCCCTGAGCAGCGCTTCCTCGATCAGCGTGTCGAGCGCCTCGACATGGGCGCGCGCCGCGATCTCCGGAACCACGCCGCCATAGGCGCTGTGCTCTTCCAGCTGGCTTAAGACCACGTCGCCGAGGATATGGCCCTTACCGCCGGAATCGCGCAAAATGACGGAAGCGGCGGTTTCGTCGCAGCTTGTTTCTATGCCGAGGATGCGCAGGGGCGGAGACATCGGGAACTACTCAAAGATTGCGGTCGCACCGAAAGGTGGGTACACGGAACTCCGGTAACAATGGATAGCCTTTGATGCAAACAAAACCTTTCCGGATCGGCACGCGCGGCAGCCCGCTGGCGCTCGCTCAAGCCCATGAAACGCGCGATCGCCTCGCAGCGGCGCATGGTCTGGCGCCGGAAATGTTCGAGGTCGTCATCCTCTCGACCAAGGGCGACCGGATCACCGACCGCTCGCTCGCCGAGATCGGCGGCAAGGGCCTGTTCACCGAAGAGATCGAGCAACAATTGCTGTCGGGCGAACTCGATTTCGCTGTGCATTCGTCCAAGGACATGCCGACGAAACTGCCTGACGGCCTCTGTCTTTCCGCCTTCCTGCCGCGTGAGGACATTCGAGATGCCTTCATCGGTAGGACGGCAAAAAAACTGATGGAACTGCCGCAGGGCGTGACCGTCGGCTCGTCGTCGCTGCGCCGCCAGGCGCTGATCCGCCGGCTGCGTCCGGATATCAATGTCATCACCTATCGCGGCCAGGTGGAAACGCGGCTGAGAAAGCTCGCCGAGGGCCAGGTCGATGCGACACTGCTTGCCTATGCGGGCCTCAAGCGTCTCGGCATGACCGACGTTCCGACCGAACTGCTCGACCCCCAGGAATTCCCGCCGGCGCCGGCCCAAGGCGCGATCTGCATCGAGAGCCGCATCGGCGACAGCCGCATCAACGACCTGCTCGCAGCCATCGACGATCCCCGCACCCATGAGGCAGTCGCCTGCGAGCGTGGCTTCCTCGCGACGCTCGACGGCTCGTGCCGCACGCCGATCGCCGGTCTCGCCACCTCGGACGGCACCCATCTCAGCTTTTCCGGCATGATCCTCACGCCCGACGGCCAGACCCATCACCGGGTTACGATCGAGGGCAAGGCCACCGACGCCGAAGCGCTTGGGCAAAAGGCCGGCGAAGAGATCCGCGCCAAGGCCGGCCCCGGCTTCTTTGCAAGCTGGACTTAAAGCCATGCGCGTGCTCGTCACCCGGCCGCTTCCCGCCGCCGAGGCGACGGTACGCCGGCTGGAAGCCGCCGGCCACCGGCCGATCCTGCTGCCGCTGATGCAGGCGACACATCTTGCTGCCGTCTCCGTTGCCGCGCTTGAAGTGCCGCATGCGGCGATCGTGCTCACCAGCGCCGAAGCCATTCGGGTGCTCGTATCGTCAGATGCAGACCTGTCACAGCATCTGGCGACCCCGTGCTTCTGCGTGGGCGCCGCCACGGCGCAGGCAGCAGCCGGGCTCGGTTTCTCCGATCTGCGCATAGCGGAGGGTACCGGCCAGTCCCTGGCGGAACTGATCGGCGCGACCATCGACACGCTGCCGCCACTTCCACTGCTCTATCTGGCAGGAACGCCGCGCTCCGAAGGGCTGGAAAAGGGACTGAGACACCGCGGCATCGAGCACCGGACGGTCGAGTGCTACCGCATGGAGCCGATCGCCCATTCGCGCGCCGCGATCGAAGATCTGCGGCGAAGCAGCCGTCCCGACGCCGTGCTTTTATACTCGCGAGAGACCGCGCGACAGTTCGTTCGCCTGCTTTCCGAAGCCGGTGTCGATGCTGCTTCCTTTGCGCCGCGCTACCTCTGCCTCAGCCCCGTGGTGGCCGAGGCACTGCCGGGTAACGTCGTGGCGGCGACCGCCGCAAGACCCGATGAAGACAGCCTTTTCAGTCTTCTCTAACATCGAATTCATCCAAAAACGGAACGGAGGGGCTTTCCCTCACCGTTCCGGCTGACTAGGTTTGAAGGAAGAGCCGACAGGCACCAACGGTAAGAGGTCACCATGGTATCGGAAAACCCGCCGCGCCGCTCGAAGTCCGAGAAGGAACCGCTGACGATCGACCTCGAAGCGGAGAAAACTGTTGCGGAACCGTCCGGCCCGGAAGCAACCGGCGAGACGCTGGCAGACGCCGCGGCCGAAAACACAGCGCATAAAGCCGAGACGGATGCGCCGATAACGGACACCAGCGACGACAGCGCCGCCGGATCCCGCCTGGACGAAGAAATCGAGGAGCAGCGCGCCGATGCCGCCGCCGACGCGGCCGCGGCCGTCTTCGCCGAAGAGCCGCCGCATGTGGCCAGCGAGCCGGAACCGGCACCGCCGCAGAAGCCGGTATCGAACTCCGGGGCGCTCGCGGCCGGCATCGTCGGCGGTCTCGTGACGCTGCTGGGCTTCGGCGGCCTGCAATATGCCGGCATCGTGCCTGGACTTGGGCCGACCCGCGGCGTCGAGCAGAACATTTCCGGCGAACTGCAGGCCCTGCGCGACCAGATCGCGGCGCTGCCCACCCCCGCAGCCGTCGTCGACAACACCGCACTCGAAGGTCGTATCGCCTCGCTCGAACAGTCCGCCTCCCAACCGGCCGCAAACGGCGCACCGAGCGCCGAGGTCGAGACGCTGAAGGCGGAAGTCGACAATCTCACCAAGGAGCTTGCAGGTCTGAAGACAGCGCTCGCCGATGCGCAGCAGGCGGCAACCGCCGAGAAGGCGGAACTGACGAGCCGCATCGAGACCGCCGAGCAGAAGCTCAACGAGCCGGTCAACGATATCCAGATGGCGAGAGCCGTTGCGGTCACTGCACTGAAGTCGGCCATCGATCGCGGCGGGCCTTTCCTCGCCGAACTCGACGCGCTGCGCAGCATCGCGCCTGACGAACAAGCCGTCGCCGCGCTCGCCCAGGATGCCCAGGTCGGCGTGCCGACCCGGACCGACCTGCGCCGCGAGTTCCCGAAAACCGCCGACGCCATGCTCGACGCTCTCAACCAGCCCGACCCGAACGAAGGCATCTTCGATCGGCTAGTGTCCAGCGCCATGTCCGGCATTCGCGTGCGTCCCGTCGGCAGCGTCGAGGGTGAAACGCCCGAAGCCGTCATCGCCCGGATCGAGGACAAGCTGAACAATGGCGACCTCAAGGGCGCCGCTCTGGAATGGAATGGTCTGCCCGACACCGCCAAGCCGGCGGGCGAGGCTTTCAAGGCCAAGCTCGACCAGCGTTTGCGGGTCGAAGCCGCGATCGATGCCGCCGTCGCTGCGACGATGGCAAAACCAGGCACGGAAGGCTGAGGGAACCAGATATGATCCGCATTCTGATTTTCATCCTGATCGTGCTTGGTCTCGGCCTCGGCTTCGCCTGGCTCGCCGACCGGCCGGGCGAACTTTCGGTCGTCTGGCAGGGCCAGTTGATCGAGATGAGCCTGATGCGCGCGGCATCGCTGCTGATCTCGCTGATTGCCGCGGTGCTGATCGTCGTCTGGCTGGTGCGCACCATCTGGCTTTCGCCGCACACGGTCACCCGCTATTTCCGCGCCCGCAAGCGCGACCGCGGCTACCAGGCGCTGTCGACCGGCCTGATCGCCGCCGGCGCCGGTGACGCCAATCTTGCCCGCAAGATGACCGCCCGCACCCGCGGCCTGATCAGCGCCGACCAGGAACCGCTGATCCACCTGCTCGAAGCCCAGACCGCACTGATCGAAGGCAAGTACGACGACGCCCGCCGCAAGTTCGAGCTGATGGCCGACGATCCGGAGACGCGCGAACTCGGGCTTCGCGGCCTTTATCTCGAGGCCAAGCGGCTCGGCGCCCACGAGGCCGCGCGGCAATATGCCGAGCGCGCCGCCGAAAAGGCGCCGCACCTGCCCTGGGCAGCGCTTGCAACCCTCGACAGCCAAAGCCAGGCGGGACAGTGGGACGATGCCTTGCGTCTGCTCGACCAGAGCCGTGTCGCCCATGTGGTCGATCGCAAGGAGGCCGATCGCAAGAAGGCAGTGCTGCTGACGGCGCGCGCAATGACGAAGCTCGAGGGCGACGTGAAAGGTGCGCGGGACGATGCGCTTGCCGCGCTGAAGCTCGACGAACATCTCGTGCCGGCGGCGCTGACGGCCGCCAAGGCGCTGTTTCGCGAGGACAACCTGCGCAAGGGCACCTCGATCCTGGAGAAGAACTGGAAGCACGAGCCGCATCCGGACGTGGCCCGGCTCTACGTGCGCGCCCGCGGCGGCGACACTGCGGTCGACCGGTTGAAACGGGCGCGCAAGCTCGAAGCCTTGAAGCCCAACAATGCCGTGGCGATGGCTGCCGTCGCCGAAGCCGCGCTCGAAGCGCGCGAACTGCTTCTGGCTCGCACCAAGGCGGAAGCCGCCGCCCGGCTCGACCCGACCGAGAGCATCTTCCTGCTGCTTGCCGACATCGAAGAGGCCGACACCGGCGACGAGGGCCGCATCCGTCACTGGATGGCGCAGGCGCTGAAGAGCCCGCGCGATCCGGCCTGGACCGCCGACGGCGTGACCTCGCCGACCTGGCTGCCGGTCTCGCCGGTCAGCGGCCGGCTCGATGCCTTCGAATGGAAAGCCCCGCCGCATACGCTTTCGGCCACCGTCGACCACGACCAATCGAACGCCGACGAGGCGATCCGCAGCCTGCCCGCCGTGGTGGAGGCGCATGTGCACCAGCCCGCACCCGCAGCCCGGCGCAGCGAGACGCCCGTGATCCTCGAGGCCGAGCGCGAGGAGCCGCGTCCGGCACCGCAGCCGATCAAGGTCGCCGAGCGCAAGGCGCCGGAACCGGTTGCCGACAAGCCTCCGGTCAAGGCGGAGAAGGAAGAGGGCGCGAATGGCGAGCACAGGCCCGATCCCTTCTTCGGCCGCCCGCCGGATGACCCCGGCGTGCGCGATCCGGCCGCTGGCGAGAAGGCGCCGGAAAAGACGACTTTCCGATTGTTCTGAGTTCTCAAGGGGCTGTGGCAAAATACATGTTTGAACGCTTACGGACGTTTCTCGATGGTCTGACCGGCCCGGCGAAGCGCATAGAGCATGGCGATCCGCGCGTGGCGGTCATCGCTCTCTGTTTCCAGGTGATGGAGGCCGACGGCCGGATCCTCGCGTCCGAGCGGCGCAAGATGCGCAAGGTCATCAAGGAGCATTACAAGCTCGACGATACCTCGCTCTCCGCTTTGATCGAAGCCGGCGAGACTGCCGAGAGCGAGGCGATCGACTTCTACCAATTCACTGCCGAGCTCAAGCGTCACCTCTCCGAGGAGCAACGCGTCGAACTCGTCGGCATGCTCTGGGACGTTGTCTATGCCGATGGCGAGCGCAGTGAGATGGAAGATCACGTGATCTGGCGTATTGCCGATCTGCTCGGCGTTTCCGGTCGCGACCGGGTGTTGCAGCGCCAGGAGGCGGCGGCCAGAAGCGACACGGTCGAGGAAGCCGAGTCACAACAGGATAACTGAAATGCCGATGCCCGACGACAGCGCCCGAAAACCCGTCCTGATCATCCTGCATCAGGAGCGATCGAGCGCCGGCCGCGTCGGCCAGATACTCGAGCAGAAGGGTTTTAGGCTCGACATCCGTCGTCCGGCGCTCGGCGACGATCTTCCGGAAACGCTGGAACGGCACAGCGGCACGATCGTGTTCGGCGGCCCGATGAGCGCCAATGACGAGGAAGAATTCGTCCGCCGCGAGATCGACTGGCTTTCCGTGCCGCTCAAGGAAAACAAGCCCTATCTCGGCATCTGCCTCGGCGCGCAGATGCTGGCGCGCAACCTCGGCGGCTCGGTGGCACCCCATCACGAAGGCATGACCGAGATCGGCTGGTATCCGCTGGTTGCGACCGAGGCCGGCAAGGCGCTGATGGACTGGCCGGCCATGGTCTACCATTTCCACCGCGAAGGCTTCGACCTGCCTTCCGGCGCCGAGCTGCTCGCAACTGGCGACACCTACCCCAACCAGGCCTTCCGCTATGGAGACAATGCCTGGGGCATCCAGTTCCATGGCGAACTCACTCGCGCGATGATGCATCGCTGGGTGGTGCACGGCGCCCATCGCTTCGAGATGCCCGGTGCCCAGGTGGGCAAGGCCCATCTCGACGGCCGCATGCAGCACGACGGGCCGCTGCGCACCTGGATGGAGAACTTCCTGGAACTGATTTTCCTGCGCGATGAACGGCCGGGAGAAAAGGCGGAAAGCGCGTAACGGGCCCTCCGCTCGCACCGCTTACTTGTGGTGATCGGGCACGTCCAGCGTATCGATCTTGCGCAACTGCGGAAAGCCAAGCGCCCAAAGCCCTGAGACGAGCAGCGTGCCCATGCCACCGAAGACGACGGCAAAGACCCCGCCGAAGCCGGACGCCATCATGCCGGCGCGGAATTCGCCAAGCTCGTTCGACGCGCCGATGAAGACCATGTTGACGGCGTTGACCCGGCCGCGCAGTTCGTCCGGCGTCCAGAGCGTGATCAGCGTCTCGCGCACATAGACCGATACCATGTCGGCAGCACCCATGACGACGAGGGCCGCGATCGAGACCCAGGGGGTCGCTGAAAGGCCGAAGATAACGGTGCCGAGACCGAAGAGCGCCACGCCGATGAACATGTAGAAACCGGCACGATGACGGATCGGGTGCGCCGCCAGCCAGACCGCCATGGCAACGGCGCCGACACCCGGGGCCGCGCGCAACAGGCCGAGCCCCCAGGGGCCGAGGTCGAGGATATCGCGGGCAAAGACCGGCATCAGCGCCACGGCGCCGCCGAGCAGCACTGCAAAAAGGTCGAGCGATATGGCGCCGAGCACCACCTTCTCCGTCTTGATGTAGCGGAAGCCGGCGGTGATCGTCTGCCAGCTTTGCGCCGAGGCCTGGGTGCGCGTCGCCGGCTTCGGAATGGCAAAGACCATGAATGCGGAGGCGAGGAAGAAGCAGAAGCCGATGGCATAAGGAAAGACCGCGCCGAGCGCGTAGATGAGACCACCCGCGACCGGGCCGACGATCATCGCGGTCTGCCAGGAGGTGGAGTTCCAGGCGATCGCGTTGGGCAGATCATCCGGCGGCACGAGGTTAGGCGCCAGCGATTGCGACGCGGGTGCAAGGAATGCACGCTCGATGCCGAAGACCACGAGAACCGCATAAACCGGCCACGGCGAAAACAGCCCGGTGACTGTCAGCGCGAGCAGCGCCGCTGCGCAAAGCGTGCTGACCACCATGCAGACGCCCATGATCATGCGCCGGTTGTAGCGGTCGGCCACGGATCCTGTGACGAGGATCAGCACCAGCGATGGCAGGAACTGGAAAAGGCCGATCAAGCCGAGATCGAAGGGATCGCGCGTCAGATCGTAGATCTGCCAGCCGACCGCGACAGAGATGATCTGGATCGCGAAATAGGCGAGGAAGCGCGAGAAGAAGTAGCGACGATAGCCGACATGCCGAAACGCGGCAAAACGATGCGAGGCATGGACGGCGGACATGAGGAAGTCGCTCCTGAAGCGGGTTGCGCAAAACTGGGTCGCGGTTTTGCGATAACGACAAGTGAAACGTCAATATTCAAAAGGCAGGCAGCGCATCTGAAGGATCGCGACACGCTTTCGTCGGCACCGACTGTCGAGCGGCCACACGTTAAACATGATCGCGCCCGATAAACCGGCGTACTTGCTCGTTTAGGTCTCAATGTCTACATGTCTGTCAATAACGATTTGGAGACCGGCATGCTTGCTGTTATCGGCACCTTGAACTTCATCATCAACATCGCGTGGTTTCTGGTCATCGCGTCGGCCATCTTTTCCTGGCTCTACGCGTTCAATGTCATCAACGTGAACAACCAGGCGATCAACATGATCGGCCGCTCGCTTTACCAGTTGACCGAGCCGCTCTACCGCCCGATCCGCCGCATCCTGCCCGACATGGGCGGCGTCGACCTTTCGCCGCTGGTCGTTCTGGTAATCCTCTATTTCATCCAGCTTTTCCTGAACACGACGATCGCGCCGGCCTTGCTGGGCTGACGACGGCCGGCCAGGTGCAGGGTGAGTAGCACGGCCTTCACCGCGCATGGCGACCATGTTCGCCTGACGGTGCGCCTGACGCCGAACGGCGGCCGTGATGCCATCGACGGGCTGGAAGCGGCGGATGGCGAAGAATATCTGAAAGTGCGCGTCCGCGCGGTCCCGGAGAAAGGCAAGGCCAATCAGGCACTGCTTGCCTTTCTTGCCAAGACGCTCGGGCTTGCCAAGAGCAAGCTCTCCCTCATCTCAGGCGAAACGCAGCGCAAAAAAATCCTCCGGATCGAGAGCGACCCGGAGGATCTGATGAAACGCCTTGCCGAACTGGCCGGCAGATAAAGCTTACTTGGCGCCCTTGGCGCGCTCGACGGCTTCCTTGATCAGCTGGCGGGCGGTGGAAGCGTCCTTCCAGCCGTAGATCTTCACCCACTTGCCGGGCTCCAGATCCTTGTAGTGCTCGAAGAAGTGCTCGATCTGCTTCAGCGTGATTTCCGGCAGGTCGGTGTATTCGTGAACCTTGTCGTAGCGCTGCGTCAGGTGACCCGACGGAACGGCGATGATCTTCTCGTCCTGACCGGAATTGTCTTCCATCATCATCACGCCGATCGGGCGGACATTGATGACGCAGCCCGGAACCAGCGGACGGGTGTTGCAGATCAAAACGTCGATCGGATCGCCATCGTCCGAGAGCGTATGCGGCACGAAGCCGTAGTTGCCCGGATAGGTCATCGGCGTATAGAGGAAGCGGTCGACGACCAGCGTGCCGGCTTCCTTGTCCATCTCGTACTTGATCGGATGGCCGCCGACGGGAACCTCAACGATCACGTTGACATCTTCTGGTGGATTCTTTCCGATGGAAATCGCGTCGATGCGCATGGATCTACTCCAGGGTCGGTTTGAGAAGTTTGCCCGTCGGATAAAGGGAAACATGCCGCGATGCAACATAACTTTCGTCCGTAGCGCAGATTCAACCGGTCGTTTTGCGCCTGCCCATCGACCTCTACAGGTCTGCCAATCGCGTTTGAGGGAGTTTCGTATGAACGGAAGGGTTGCATGCCTGGCGCTGGTGCTTTTGTCCGCCGGCCCCGTCTTGGCCAATGAGAGCGTCTATACCGACATCGGCCGCGACAAGTGCAAGACGATCGCCGAAGAAGAGGGCATGTACGCGTTGATGACCTGCCCCGGCCATGCAGACTATCCCGTTCGCTTCAAGGAAGCCGACATCCGCCAGAGTGTTTCGTTCGGCCACCTGAACCAGCGCTATGCCGACGACGCTTTCGAGAGTTTCATTCCATTCAACCACGCCGGCACGACCGTGGAGTGGCGGGTTGCCAAGGATGGCAAGGCCGTAGCGACGATCCTGCGCTGGTTCATCGAGAACACGGACGCGTCCGGCGCTTCGGTTCCTGCGCTTCAGGGGCAGGTGCTCGTCATTTCCAAGGTGGCCGAGAAGGATGACGGCAAGGGTTGCGTCGCCGGCTATGTCGATGCGCTTGCCAATCCCGATCCGAATGCGCTTGCTCGCAAGATCGCCGACGAGGTGGCACCGACCTTCCGCTGCGGCGTCGACAAGCCCACCTATCACGGCACGCGGGGCGACAAGGCGGCCGATCCCAACAACGAACTGCCTGAGTAAGTCTTTGATTTCAGTGTCGCGGAGGCGTCGGGCCTAGTTCCAGGCGAAGCCGACTTTCTTCAGGTGCTTGTCGCCGAAATCTTCCATGCCTTCGGCGATATCGGTGCCGCCGGCACCCTGGAAGAACTGGTAGGCATGCTCGCTGTCTTCGAGGCACCAGACGACGAGGCCACGGCAGCCGAGCGAACGCAGCAGACTCTTGGCCTCGCCGAAGAGAATACGCCCGAGGCCGATGCCCTGGTATTCCGGCCTCAGGTAGATCTCGTAGATCTCGCCTTCCTGCGGCAGGGCCTTGGCGCGGCTGAGGCCGAGCGTTGCGTAGCCGGCGATGGTTCCGGCGACGTCGACGACGAGCAGCGTGGCAGGACCGCGGGTCGCCTTGCGCCACCAGGTCTCGTCACGGCGATTGACCATCTGAACGAGCGGACGATGGGGAATGAGACCGCCATAGGTCTGCAGCCACGAAACGCGGTGCACATCGGCAATTGCCGACGCTTCCTGCGGCTCTCCGGGCCGAATCTCTATCGAAACAGTCTTCATGACTCGCGACTCTAAACACACACAAGGCGAACAGGAATCCCGCCCGGTTGCCAGCCTGCGTTAACCCACAGGCAACTTTAACGGCACCCAATGGAAGGTTAACGCCTTTTTAACTTTATCCGCAAGTCGCCCATCGGTGGCACACACAGCAAAAACCCCGGATCGCTCCGGGGTTTTTCTGAAACTCGTAGTATCGATCAGGATCGATCAGGCAGCGCCAGCCGTGCGGGCCTTTTCGAAGCGCTTGCGATCGTTCGGGTCGAGGTGCAGCTTGCGAAGACGGATCGACTTCGGCGTCACTTCGACCAGCTCGTCGTCCTGGATCCAGGAGAGCGCGCGCTCGAGCGTCATGCGGATCGGCGGCGTCAGGCGAACAGCTTCGTCCTTGCCGGCGGCGCGCATGTTGGTGAGTTTCTTGCCCTTGAGCACGTTCACTTCGAGATCGTTGTCGCGGGTGTGGATGCCGATGATCATGCCGGCATAGACCTTCTCGCCGGCGTCGATGATCATCGGGCCGCGGTCTTCCAGGTTGAACATCGCGTAGGCAACCGATTCACCGGCGTCGTTCGAAAGCAGAACGCCGTTGACGCGACCACCGATCTCGCCCTTGTAGGGCTGGTAGGCGTGGAACAGGCGGTTCATGATCGCCGTGCCGCGGGTATCGGTCAAAAGTTCCGACTGGTAGCCGATGAGGCCGCGGGTCGGAGCGAAGAACACCAGACGGACGCGATTGCCGCCAGACGGACGCAGTTCGACCATCTCGGCCTTGCGCTCGGACATCTTCTGCACGACGACGCCCGAATGCTCTTCGTCGACGTCGATCACGACTTCTTCGATCGGCTCGAGCATCTGGCCGTTGTCATCCTTGTGCATGACGACGCGCGGACGCGAAACGGCAAGCTCGAAGCCTTCACGACGCATGGTTTCGATGAGAACCGCAAGCTGCAGTTCGCCGCGGCCTGATACGAAGAAGGAGTCCTTTTCCGAGGATTCTTCGATCTTCAGCGCAACGTTGCCTTCGGCTTCCTTGAACAGGCGGTCGCGGATGACGCGGCTCGTGACCTTGTCGCCTTCGGTGCCGGCAAGCGGGCTGTCGTTGACGATGAAGGACATGGTGACGGTCGGCGGGTCGATCGGCTGCGCGGTCAGCGCTTCGGCGACCGACGGATCGCAGAAGGTGTCGGCGACGGTGCCCTTGGTAAGGCCGGCGATCGCAACGATGTCGCCTGCCTGCGCTTCTTCGATCGGCTGACGCTCGATGCCGCGGAAGGCGAGGATCTTCGAGATACGGCCGGTTTCAAGCAGCTTGCCATCCTGGCCGAGAACCTTGACGGCCTGGTTCGGCTTGACGGTGCCCGAGTGAACGCGACCGGTGATGATGCGGCCGAGGAAGGGGTTGGCTTCGAGGATCGTGCCGATCATACGGAACGGGCCTTCGGCAACCGTCGGCTCCGGCACGTGCTGCAGCACCAGGTCGAGCAGCGGCGCCATGCCCTGGTCCTTCGGACCTTCCGGGTTGACGTTCATCCAGCCATCGCGGCCCGAACCGTAGAGGATCGGGAAGTCGAGCTGCTCGTCAGAGGCGTCGAGGTTGGCGAAGAGGTCGAAGACTTCGTTGATGACTTCTTCGTGGCGGCCGTCCGGGCGGTCGATCTTGTTGATCGCGACGATCGGCTTCAAGCCGACCTTCAGCGCCTTGCCGACGACGAACTTCGTCTGCGGCATCGGGCCCTCGGAAGCGTCGACGAGAACGATGGCGCCGTCCACCATCGACAGGATGCGCTCGACTTCACCGCCGAAGTCGGCGTGGCCGGGGGTGTCGACGATGTTGATGCGCACGCCCTTCCATTCGACCGAAGTCGCCTTGGCGAGGATGGTGATGCCGCGTTCTTTTTCGATGTCGTTGGAGTCCATGACGCGTTCGGCAACGCGCTGGTTTTCGCGGAACGAGCCCGACTGCTTCAGGAGCTCGTCAACAAGGGTCGTTTTCCCATGGTCGACGTGCGCGATAATCGCGATGTTACGAATGCTCATTTTTCGTCTCGGAAGGTTCAGGGCAAGCCCCGATGGGCCACGCCGCTTTTTCAATGGTCGCGCTCATACAGGTTTTTTTGCGATTGCGAAAGGGGGGCGCGCGCATGAGCGTCGTGTTCAAATGCCGGTAGGCCATGGGTTTGCACTCGTCAGGGGTCTCACGAACGCCGTTTGCAAAGCTGTTGGCCGCGACCGAATTCCTCATGCAATTGCGGCCGGATCGAGCGTCACGCGCCAGAGTTCCTGGTCCTGCCGGTCCATCAGCCGCACCGTCATCTGCTGCGTCTGGCCGTTGATATCGACGATGCCGAAAAACTGCAGACCAGCCGATGGCGGCAGGTTCTGGTCGATGCCGCCGCCGGATGCCTTGATGAAGCGAACCTCCGGCCCGAAGGTCATGTCGAGCTCCTTCGGCCCATAGGTGCCGGAATGCAGTGGACCGGACACGAACTCCCAGAACGGCGTGAAATCCTTGAATGCGCCGCGCGCGGGATCGTAGTGATGCGCGGCGGTGTAGTGCACGTCCGCCGTCAGCCAGACGAGGTTGTCGATGCCGTTGTCGCGGACGAAGCGCAAGAGATCGGCAAATTCGCGTTCGCGCCCCGCGGGCGGACCGTTGTCGCCATTGGCGATCGCGTCCGAGCCGCGCCGGTTGGTGTAATCGTCCCAGACGACGAGACCGATCGGCATGTCGCAGGCGATCACCTTCCAGGTGGCCCGCGAGGCAGCAAGTTCGCGCTTAAGCCAGTCGACCTGCCGCCAGCCGAACAGGGCGCCGCCGCCGTCTTCTCCCTGATTGGCGCCGCGATAGGATCTGAGGTCAACGAAGAACACGTCGAGCAACGGACCATAGCCGATCTTGCGGAAGATGCGGCCGGGCTGCGTTGCCGGCATGCGGATCGGCGTCATCTCGTGGAACGCCCGCGCCGCCCGCTCGGCATAGACGGCAACATCCTTTTCCGGATAGCGCGCGTCGTCGCGCAGGTCGGTCGAGGCCGACCAGTTGTTCAGCACCTCGTGGTCGTCCCATTGATAGAAAGTGGGGCACACGGCGTTGAGTTGCCTCACATGCTCGTCGAGCAGATTGTATTTCCATTGCCCGCGATATTCTTCCAGCGTCCGCGCCACGTCACGCTTCTCATGCGTCACCACGCGGTTCTTCCAGACACCGCCATCACGTAGCGCTATCTCGTCAGGGATCGGGTTATCGGCATAGATCGTGTCACCGGAATGAATGAAGAAGTCCGGCTCGTGCTGGCGCATGGTCGAATAGGTCTTCATGCCGACATCATCAATGCCCCAGCCCTGCCCGGCCGTGTCGCCAGACCAGACGAAGCGGATCGAGCGCTTGCGCAAGGGGGCGGTGCGAAACCGGCCGGTGACCGGCGCGGAGACGCGGTTGACGTCGTAGAGATCCGTGGCGGTGAAGCGGTAGAAAATATCCTGGTCCGGCAGCAGCCCGTCGAGCGAACATTTGATCGCGCAATCCGTCTGCGGCGTCGCCGTCAGATCGGCAAGGCGAAGGGGGTTGGAGAAGCTCTCGGTGGTCGAGTATTCGACCGACACCTTCGACGGGCGATCCACCCGTGTCCAGATCATGCCGGAGGACGTATCGACATCGCCCGATTGCACGCCGTGAATGAATTCCGGCCGGCCGTAGCCGCGTGCATAAAAGGGTGTCGCAAGACCGGATGAGGCCACGAAGCCCGCGGCACCGGCGGAAAGCAGGAAAGAACGCCTCGAAAGCGTCTTGAGGATATCGGCCAAACAGACCTCCGATTCGGCAGCGCCACCGCGCGTGCCGGACCTTTGGTCATCTGGGTGTCAGCGACGTAACAGCCGCATGAAACTATTTGAACGGTTTGGCGACAGTTCGGTGAAGGCCGGAGCTGGCCGCGGCGACAATGGGACGATGGCAAACGCCGCCAATGCTGTTATCAAAGGCGATCAGCGTTGGCCTTGGTGAATCCGGGCAACGAACCCGCCTCCTGCCCCCGTTCGGTGGCCACACAAATTGACAGGTGATCATCGTGTCCCATGCCGCCAACGTCTCCGTCCGCGACCGCCTGGAACAGATCCTGAGCCGGCTCAACGATCGCCGGCACGAGGAAAAGGCTTTTGTCCGGCTCTACGAAGAGCGCGCGCGGAGCGAGGCAGACGCGGCCGACCGCCGCCGGCAGGCGGGGGACAGCCTTGGGCCGCTCGACGGCAAGATCGTTTCAATCAAGGACCTGTTGGATATCGCCGGCGAACCGACGCTTGCCGGCTCCATCATCCGCCGCGACGCGCCGCCGGCCCAAAAAGACGCGCTCGTTGTCCAGCGGCTGCGTGCTGCCGGTGCGGTCATTATCGGCAAGACGCATATGACCGAATTCGCGTTTACGGCCGTCGGCCTCAATCCGCACTACCCGGTACCCGGCAACGCCACCGACGAAAGCCTGATCCCCGGCGGTTCATCCTCGGGCGCTGGCGTGTCGGCAGCAGAAGGCACCTGTGATATTGCCATCGGTTCAGATACCGGTGGCTCGATCCGCATCCCCGCGGCGCTGAACGGCATTGTCGGCTTCAAGCCGACAGCCAGCCGCATCCCGCTCGATGGCGCCTTTCCGCTCTCGCCGGTTCTGGATTCGCTCGGACCGCTCGCCCGGACCGTTGCCGATTGTGCAGCGACCGATGCTGTGATGGCCGGCGAGCAGCCAAGGCCGCTTGTCGCCCGCCCTGTCGCGGGTCTTCGTATCGGCATCCCCCGTGGCAGGCTGTTTGAAGACCTCTCCCCCGAAGTCGCCGACGCCTTTGCGGCAAGCCTCGACCGACTGGCCAAAGCGGGTGCTGAGATCGTCGACTGCACCATCGATGACTTGATCGAGAAGCTCGGCCAAGCGACGCGGATCGGCTCGATTGCGGGCCTGGAGGCAAGCCGTATCCACGCCGGATGGCTGGGTGATGCGGCCGTCCCAGTCGACGAAAGGGTCAAGTTCTCGCTTCGCCGCCGCCTTTTGGTGCCCGACGCGGCGATCTCGGCCCTGCTGCAAACCCGGCATGCGCTCGCCGCCGCCATGGACGAGCGGCTCTCGCCCTACGATCTCATCGCACTGCCGACGACGCCGATTGCGGCCGTGTCCATCGCAAGCGTCGACACCGACGCGGCGGAATACGACCGCGTGGAGAGCCTGCTGCTGCGCAACTGCCAAGTCGCCAACCAGTTCGATCTCACCGCTATCACCCTGCCGATGCCAGGCCTTGTGCGGCCGGCCGGACTGATGCTGGTTGGGAGAAACGGAACCGATGCGACCGTACTGGCGTCAGCCCTTTCAGCCGAGGCGCTGCTTCAGGAAGCTTGAACGGCGCGCCCGATGGTCATCGAATGAATCACCGGCCTGCAAGCAGGCCGGTTCGGCAGTCGTCGTCGAAGGACATCAAGCGGGCATGGATCCCATTGAAATCGGAACCCCGCAACGCCTTGTTCTCTAAGGCCAGTCGCTCGCGCCTTGATGCGCCAAGCATGCCGAGCGATGTGCGCGCCGATTTTGCGACAGCGATATGCGATGAAGCAGACTTGATCTGCGACGCGCTTTAGCGTGAGCGCTTCGAGGCCCGAAGGATCAGCCAGACCGGTGCGCCGATAATCAGCAGCGCTATGACCGTATGCCAGATCGAAAATGTCATGCTTGTGCGTCTCCCCTAGCGCAAGCGATACGTGGCCGCGAACTCTCCCGACATCCGACGCGTCGCCGATTGGAACCCGGTCAAAACAGGACATCCCTGATTCGATTCGCAACCGATGGTGGATTACGTTCGAAAAATAGTTCGTGGAGGAGACGCGCTCCGCTCAATGCATCGTTTCGCCGGAGATCTCGTCACGGAGGATGCGGAAGGCATCTTCAAGCGCGGCGACCAAGACATCGGTCAGTTCGTCGCCGTCATTGTTCGCGAGATAGAGGGCAACCATCTTGTCGGATGGGTCGCGGTAATGCTCGATATCGTTTGACATATCATTGTCCTTCATTCGCCGTGTCACATCCCGGCCATTGAGGCGACTATAGGCGAAGGGACTTGCGTAAAGCTGGATGCATGACATCAGGCGAAGAGCACAGCACGCAGCGTCGCGTTATTCTCCATGCGCTCCCTAACGGGGTCGACTGACAAAGGATAGAGGAAAGCGACCTATTTCGCTCGCGCCGGGCGCACGAGCACGCTAGAGCATGTCGCCGACGAACGACGCGGGAATGAGCATGTCGAAGAAAACCAAGAGCGACGAAACCGCGGACGTGCAGCGCCTGAAACTCGATTTTCCCGACATCCATGCGGATCTGATCGCCGGCCGTATCCCGTCGCTGCGCAAGGCGCTTATCGCGGCAGGGCTTAAGGACGAGCGCACGCGCCTCGACAAGCTCAAGAATTCCTGGACCAAGGCAAGCCCCACCGAGCGTGAAACGTTCCTCAAGTGGCTTAGCAGCAATGGCGGCCCGGACGGGCTTGCCCCACACGCTCATATCGATCCGCCGCTCGCAGCGCCCCCCGCGATTGCCAGCGGTCGCTACCTGCTCCCCGAAACGATCGCCGAAATCCGCACGATCATGAATCGCCGCCGGATGCGGGCGAACGACATCATGGCCGAGATGGGATTTGCCGGCGACGACCTGTCCCTCACCCGCGCCCTGTCCAAGGGCGCAAGCCTGCGGCTCTCGGTGATTGCCGCGCTGGAAACCTGGTTGCGCAACAACGCGGCGGAGTGAACCCGCCGGACAATCGTCCGCTTTCAACGCGCCCCTTTTCCGCCCGCTGCAACCCGCATTGCCGGCGCGCGACCGTTGCGCGCGTTCAGCAGAAGAATACTGCAACTTAAACCTGAGCCAATCCTTGAAAGCACGAAAGTGGTGCTTTATGTTATTGCTCATGGCTCTGGGCAACCACACGTCGATCTTGTACTACGATCTCGCGCCGGACGCGGAGGCCAGACGCGCGCTGGAAGAAACCTTCGTTGCCTACGCCGACATGCTGGCGATGCTCGATGAACTCGCCGGCGAAAAGGCGGGCGCCAATCTCGTAACGTTGCATGAACTTGCCTACGAAACGGTCCGGGAGCGCACCGGGCTTCCGGCGCGCATGGTCACGCTTGGACTGCGTGACTTCGCGGCAAACCGCGGACAGCAGGCCAATGCCGAAAGGCTGCCGCTGGACGACAAGCTTTTCGCAATCAAGGGACCGTCGGATCTGACCGTCGCCACCGTGCGTGGTCGCGTCGCAATCCCATACGACGTCGCCGGCTATTCGCCGGGCACTCTGAATATCTTCGCCGCCCAGCTCGTTGCACAGCACGGCGGCTATCAGATCCACATTGGCGTCACCACGCATTCCGACCGAACGGAGAAGAAAATGATGACGAATGAAGGCATCCTATCCCGTATGGGCCGCTTGATCGCCGGTCTCGCCAATGCCGCCGTCGACAAGGCGGAAGGCAGCAACAAGATCGTGATCGTCGAACAGGCGCTCCGCGAAATCGACGCGGCCGCCGAAGAGGCCCGGGTCGATATCGGCCAGGCACGCGCCGAGGAGTATCGCATCCTCAGCCGCCGCGACGAAATCGGCGCCGATCTCGAAAAGCTCGACGAAAAGATCAGCACCGCCATCTCTGCCGCCCGGGAAGACCTTGCCAAGGCCGGTGTCGCCCGCCAGATCGACCTGGAATCGCAGCTGGCCGCGCTGGACAAGGCGCTGGCCGGCGCCCGCACCGATCTCGAAGAGGGCCAGCAGGCGCTGCAGGCGGTGCTTGCCACCCGCCGCGAGGCCGAGGCGCGGCTCGCCGATCTCAAGCGCAGCATCGCCCAGTTCCCCGAGAGCAAGGTTTCGGGCCTGGCGAAGCCCGGCCCGGTGGACGGTGCCGCCCGCGCCGCTGCCGCCGTCTCCCGCGCCACGGGCGTACCGGGCGGAGAACACGGCAACAGCGCCGAGCTGGACGAACTCGACCGCCTGCATCGCGATCGGGCGATCGAGGCGAGACTGGCCGCACTCAAGGCAAAGCAGCACTGACGCCGATGCTGTTCTTCCTCGCCCCGGAATCCCTACCCTTCGCGGTTGCGGCGGTGATGTTGGCCGCCTTCACCGGCATCGAGCTCCTCTGCCTGCTGCTCGGCTTCTCACTGGGCGAGGCGATCGACAAGGCCTGGCTGGACGACCACAACGCATTGGGCGGGCTGATGTCCTGGTTCAATGTCGGCGGCGTACCGCTGCTCGTGCTGCTGATGCTTTTCCTCGGCCTCTTCGCGATGATCGGTTTTGTCATCCAGGCGGTGGCCGGGGCCCTGTGGGCGCCGCTGCCTGCCCTTGTCGCGGCGCTACCGGCACTCGCCGTCTCGCTGCCCGCAGTTCGGATGTCGACCCGATGGGTGGCAAAGATCGTGCCGCGTGACGAAAGCTATGCCGTCGATCTCGGCGATTTCGTCGGCCGCAGCGGCGAAGTCACCGTCGGCCCACTGGACCAGGGCCTGCCGGGACGCATCCGCCTCAAGGATCGCCACGGCAACTGGCATGTGCTGCGCGCGCGCGCCGCCCGCAACGAGCAACCGATCGCCATCGGCGCGCAGGTGCTCGTCGTCGACCGCGTTTCCAACATTTTCATTGCGATATCGGCGCCGGCAGACCTGCTGACGCCGCCCAATCCTTAAAATTCCACGTCTTAAAGTCTCACGGAGCAACCATGTTTTATGAACTCTTGGTGCCGGCCGGCATCGGCATCGTCCTGATCCTCGGCATCGGCTTTGTTCTTGCATCGCTCTATACCCGCTCGAGCCGCGACGAAGCCTATGTGCGCACGGGCCTTGGCGGCCAGAAGGTGGTCCTCGACGGCGGCTCCATCGTGCTGCCGATCTTCCACTCGATCGCCCGCGTCAACCTGAAGACGCTGCGCCTTGAAGTCCGTCGTGGCGAAGGCGACGCGCTGATCACCAAGGACCGCATGCGCGTCGATATCGGCGCGGAATTCTATGTGCGCGTGAAGCCCGACGCTTCCTCGATCGCGCTTGCAGCCCAGACACTCGGCGACCGTACCAACGATGCCGAACAGCTGCGCGTGCTGATCGAGGCCAAGTTCGTAGACGGTCTGCGCTCGGTCGCCGCCACCATGAGCCTCGACGCGCTGCAGGAACAGCGCATGGATTTCGTCAAGGCGGTGCAGGAAGCGGTCGGCGCCGACCTGCAGTCGAACGGTCTCGAACTCGAATCCGTTTCGCTGACCCGTCTCGACCAGACGGATATCAAGCACTTCAACGCCAACAACTTCTTCGACGCGCATGGTCTTGCGGCGCTGACCCGCATTACCGAGGGCCGCAAGAAGGAGCGCAACGAGATCGTGCGCGATACCGAAGTCGCGATCGCCCAGAAGGATCTGGAAGCCCGCCAGCAATCGCTGACGATCGAGCGCACCAAGCGCGAGGCGGAGCTGAACCAGGAACGCGACATCGCCAACAAGTCGGCCGCCACCCGCGCCGAAACCGCGCAGCAGGAACAGGCGGCCAAGCGCGCCGAGGAAGAAGCTCGCATCGCCGCCGAGCAGGCGATCGCCGAACGCGAGGCGCTTGCCAAGCAGGCGCGTGAAAGCGCCAACATCGACGCCACCCGCGCCGTGCAGCAGCGCGACACGGAAGCCCGCCGCGACCTGCAGATCGTTTCGCAGGAAAGCGCCATCGCGGTTGCCAACAAGAGCCGGGAAGAGTCCGAGGCGAAGGCCCAGGCTGAAACCGCCCGTGCGCTCGCCATTGCCGCGGAAGAAAAGGTGGAAACCGCAAAGGCCGTGGAAATCGCTGAACGCGAACGCCAGATCGCCGTCATCGACGCCCGCAAGAACGCCGAAACCGAAGCGACCGCCGTGACCGTCGGCGCCGAAGCCGAAAAGCAGGCGGCCCTCGACCAGGCCGATGCGATCAAGACGCTGGCCACCGCCGAGGCCGACGCCGCGATCATCAAGGCGAAGGGCGTGCTCGAAACCGGCAAGGCCGCAGCCGAGAGCGAGGCGCTGCTCAACGAAGCCCGCAACAAGCTGAGCTCCGCCATCATTGAATTCGAGATCCTGCGCGAACGCATCCGCATCATTCCCGAAGCGCTGGCAGAAGCGGTCAAGCCGATCGAGAAGATCTCCGACATCCGCATCTTCGACACCGGCGGCATGCTCGGCCGCAACGGCGGCGGCGACGGTGCTGCAAACGGCATCGGCCTTGGCGACGGGTTGGCGGGCCAGCTCCTGTCCTACCAGGCCAACAAGCCGATCGTCGACCAACTGCTGAAGGAAGCCGGCTTCAACGGTGAAAATGCCATCTCGTCGCTGCTCGGCAACCTGCAGGCGGCACCGCCGCCGGCGGAGAAATCGCCGAAGAAGTAACGCGAAACCGACGGGATCCCTGGCCTCGCGGCCGGGGATCAGACTATGGGTGCGGGCATCAGGTCAGGCCGGCCCGCGCGTGACCGCAAGCATCCTGCGGCGCTGTCGTCGCGACCCTTAAACCGGCCCTGCGGCCGACGGTCCGCCTTCTTCCCTCCTGCCTCGGCTGCCGGGTCACGGGCCGCTCAACATGCTGGCGCACTAGCGCGCGTGTTCAATGCGCCACGTTCTGCCGTTTCCGCAAGTTGCCGAGAACTGGCCATTTACATCCACAAGTGCTAATATTTTTGGGCCGAAGGTTCCAGAGGAACCCGCCTCGCGGCCGACAATCAGATAAACGCGAATTGCTTGCAGCCAATTGCCGCGCCGTCGGACGACCGCTCCATGAGCGCCGTCGATGTCCGACGACATCAACGTGGAGGAAAAGCCAATGGCCAGCAATCTTGTTTCGTATATCGCGCAGATGCTTACCCCTGACATGATCGCACGCATCGCTTCGGCGCTCGGGCTCGACAGCAGCAAGGTGCAGGGCGCCGTCAGCGCCGCCATTCCCGCGGTGCTGGCGGGACTGACGGGTGTCGCCGCGCAACCGGGCGGGGCGCAGAAGATCGCCGATACCGCCAGTCAACAGGGCGGATCGCTCGACAGTCTCATCGGGATGCTTCAGGGAGGCGATCAGGCGACGCTTAGCCAGAACGGGTCACAGATCATTTCGTCAATCTTCGGGGCGAAGGACGGCAGTGCGCTTGCGAACGCCATCGGCGGGATCTCCGGCATGGACCCGCGGGCGAGCGGTTCGTTGCTGGCGACGCTTGCTCCCCTCGTGCTGGGTGGCCTTGCCCGGCAGAGCGGCGGCGATCTCAGCGCCAATGGCATCGCCGGACTGCTCGCGAGCCAGAAGGACAACATCGCGGCCGCCCTGCCCTCCGGCGCAAGAGAACTGCTTGGCGGAACAGGCTTGCTCGGCGGGCTCGGCACTTCGGCACAGTCTGCTGCGGCCTCGGCAAGCCAGGTCGCCCGCAGCGCCGCGACGGCGGCTTCGTCCGTCGGTGGAGCCGGTCAGCGCGCAGCCGAGGCGGCGACGCCGTCCGGGTCGCGCAACTGGCTCTACTGGGTGATTGCCGTACTCGCGCTTGCAGCCGTGCTCTTCTATCTGTTCGGCAGACCGAGCGGAGAGGTCGCGCCACAGGCTGGTACGGCGGGGCAAAGCTTGACGGTCGCCGGGGTCGACATCGGCCGGCAGGTCCAGGACAGCATGGCGAGCCTGCAGACAACGCTGACCGGTGTCACGGACGCCGCCTCGGCCACGGCCGCCCTGCCGAAACTGGAGGAGATTTCAGCCGGGCTCGACAAAGTCACGGGCGCCACCGGGCAACTGTCTGCCGAACAGAAGGCAGCCCTTTCCGCGCTCGTCGGGCCGATGATGCCAACGCTCAACGGGCTTTTCGACAAGGTGCTGGCGATACCCGGCGCTTCCGACATCGTGAAACCCGCAATCGATGCATTGAAGACCAAGCTCGCCTCACTGGCGACCTGAAGAACCAGCCCAAGCATGAGCTGCCGGCCCTGCATTCCGCACGGACCGTTGGCGATTGTCATCGACGAAACCGGATAGGAAGGAAGACGGCCATGGCCGACAAATCGACATTCACCCCGGAAGAATGGACGCTGCTCCTGGAGAGCGTGATGATGGCCGGCATTGCCGTGACGGCCGCGGAGCCGAGCGGCCTCTGGGGGATGATGAAGGAAGGCATCGCCAACAGCAGCGCACTTCTGCAGGCAAAAGCCGATGCCGCAGCAAGCCCGCTCGTCAAGGCGCTGGTCGCTGACTTCGAAACCTCGGAGGGCCGGACCGCCGCTCGCGATGGGCTGCAGACGAAACTCAAGGGTGCCAAGCCGGAGGACATGAAGGCCAGATGCATTGAAACGCTGAATCAGGCCCGGACACTCGTCGAGACCAAGGCGCAGGGTGATGTCGCAGCCTTCAGCACATGGCTATATCAGATCAGCCAGAAGGTGGCGGAAGCCGCCAAGGAAGGCGGCTTCCTGGGCTTCGGCGGCGTCGCTGTCAGCGATGCGGAGAAGGCCACCTTGTCGGAAATCGCTGCGGCATTGGAGGTCGGTTGACGCCAACAGGCAAAGCGTGTCGCCAACCACCCTCAAAGGGCGTTACGACCTCTGTAGTGACAGGTGAGGAGAACTGGACCGAGGCGACAAAAACCAAGTGGGTTGCCCGTACGCCAAGGATTATCCAGACACAGATGCGCAACTGGATTTTCCTGGGGCGCTCCCAGAAATTAACCGAGCGTTGCAATGAGGAGGATATTTCGATCCTGCAGCTGGAGGAGCACGGCAGGACAGATGGAATACGAAAAGTTCTTACGCCAGCAATGGCAATCTCTCTACGACGAGTGGATCAACAACAGCGGCCACAGAAACATCGCCTTTCATACGGACGAGCAGCGAGAAAAAAGCACGCAGCGGGGCCACCCGGGAGACGGCGGACGATGGGTTAATCTCGGTCGCTGCGATCCGAGAAAGGCGCGGGTCTACGAAGGCCCCTCTGGCGACCGACAACTGTGGGTACGACCAGCGGACAAAACGCGCAAACCAAGTGCCGCTTACCGGCGGTATTGGCGCAGATTTGTAAGATCACAAGGGGTCCGAGAGCCGTATACCTACTTTGGGAAAATTTTCCCCGTTGATCATTTGTTTCCGGAGACAGCGGCGGCTCGGACCGGCTTGGAGTGGATAAGAGTTGTTCCGGTAAAAGCCAGAAGCAACGCCTTGGTTTCGTTCCTGGAGAAAAAGCGCGCGGCGAAGACTGAAAATCCGCGACCACATACAGCTGATTACATCACGATGGTCAAGGTAACGGGGTTCGAGAAATCTCTCATCAGCTTTCCGAATGGCCATGAGTTTGCGTGCCAGTTCGTGTTACATCTCGAAACCTGCACGCCAATAGAGACTCGTCCTTTTGAAGACCTCAAGCTGGAAATTGCGCTGATATCACATAGCTTCGACCGTGCTGTTTTCGGCCACACCCAAGGAGGTATCATCCACGTCTGAGCCCGGCTCGTTCGCCCGCTGAGGTAACATGCCTCAGGTGTGCCCCCGGCCAATCCGGCCCAAGCATCTAAGTTCAGAAAAAGATCAGCAGTTGTCAGAGAAGACTTGCGGCCCAAGGGCCAATATGGCGGAGAGGGTGGGATTCGAACCCACGGTACGGTTGCCCGTACGCCGCATTTCGAGTGCGGTGCTTTCGACCACTCAGCCACCTCTCCGCTTTGCTGGTCGGCGCTTGTTCGGCGCGGTCGGGTTCATAGCGGCAGATTCGGGTGCTGGCAAGGGCCTTGTTTGAAGAATATGTAACGGCCTCGTTGCTTTCGCCTTGACACGCCTGTGCAAATCCTTGTAATCCGCGCAATGAAGTGGTGTGGCCTAGCTTCACCGCAGCGGGTGTGATTTGCGCCCTTTCACCGGTGGATATCCGAAAAGGAGATCCACTCAACTGTCGACTGAGAAAAAGACGGCCTTGTCTTCGGGCAGAGAGCCGGATCGAACATGAAAGGATAAAAAATGTTCGCAGTCATCAAGACCGGCGGTAAGCAGTACCGCGTGGCCGCCAACGACGTCCTCACCATCGAAAAGCTGGAAGGCGTTGCAGGCGACAAGATCGAATTCACCGAGATCCTGATGGTCGGCGTTGGCGCCGATGCAACCATCGGTGCTCCGTTTGTCGAAGGCGCCGTTGTCAGCGCTGAAGTTGTTGAGCAGGGTCGCGCCAAGAAGGTCATCGCCTTCAAGAAGCGTCGCCGCCAGAACTCCAAGCGCTCGCGCGGTCACCGCCAGCACCAGACGACCGTCCGCATCCTGGACATCGCTGCTGCCGGTGGCAAGGCAAAGAAGGCTTCGAAGAAGTCTGAAGCTGCCGCTGAAGCCGCTGCAAACTGAGTTCAGGGATCTAAGGTTTAAAGGAGAACACCAATGGCACACAAAAAAGCTGGCGGTTCGTCGCGTAACGGTCGCGATTCTGAGTCCAAGCGCCTTGGCGTGAAGAAGTTCGGCGGCGAGAACGTCATTGCAGGCAACATTATCGTGCGCCAGCGCGGTACGAAGTGGCATCCGGGCGCCAATGTCGGCCTCGGTAAGGACCACACGATTTTTGCACTTACGGCCGGCAACGTGGACTTCCGTACGAAGGCCAATGGCCGCGTGTACGTGTCTGTAATGCCGAAAGCCGAAGCAGCGGAATAAGCCGGTAGCGCTCTAAAACAGCCGGCGTCTCATCGACCCGGCTGACGCACCTGATGGTTCCAAGCCAGACTTCAAAGGGGAGATGGGGCAATACCCAACTCCCCTTTTTCGTTTCTGGAGGAAACCATGCAAACCGAGTTGTTGAGGGAAGACCAATCCCGGTCTCCCGAGCAGAGGCTGAGGCCCCAACGGTCAAGGACCGATTGCCCGATATTGTTGTCACCCCGGCTCGTTCTGCGCGCGCCCCATGAAGACGATATCGACGCCCTTGCCCATCTTGCCAACAATGCCAATGTCGCGACCATGGTTTCGCGCATGCCGCACCCGTATACGACGGCCGATGCCGCCGACTTCGTGCGACGCGCGAAAGCCGGCACGATTGGCAAGTGCGTCTACGCGATTACCAAAGCGGACAATGGCGCATTTCTCGGTTGTTGCGGTATCGAGCCGCATCCCGATGGCAAGACGGCGGAGCTCGGCTATTGGCTGGGCGAGCCCTATTGGAACCAGGGCTATGCCACCGAGGCCTCCCAGGTCCTGACCGACATGGCCTTCCGCACCCGCGACATCGACCAAATCGATGCGCGCTGCCGGGTCATGAACTTGGCATCGCGCCGGGTCATCCAGAAGTGCGGTTTCCAGTTCCAGGGCAGCGGCATGGTCGGCAGCCTGGCGCTCGGCGGCTCGATCGCCGTCGAATGGTACCGACTCGACCGCAAGACCTGGGTCTCCTTGAGAAGCTGGGGAGGCATGCGATGAACGCGCTCGCTTCCGAACGCCAGCGGATCGTTGCCCGCCCCGGTCCCGGCCCCTGCCCGGTCATCGAGACCAAGCGCCTGGTTCTACGCCCGCATCGGCGAAACGACGCCGAGGCGATCGCCCAGTCGCTCGGCGATTTCCAGGTGGCGCGCATGCTGGCGCGCGTTCCCGCGCCCTACGATCAGCAGGACGCGCTCGACTGGCTGACGGCGCAGACTTCAGGTTTGACGCCAGACTGGACCTTCGCCGTCACCACCGGTGACGACGTGCACATCGGCTGCGTCGGCATCGAGCTCCGCCACGGCCAATGGCATGTCGGCTACTGGCTGAACCGCTTCTACTGGGGGAAGGGCTTTGCCTCGGAGGCCACCTATGCGGCGGTCGAGCGCTTCTTCCGCCGCATGCCCGAAACGACCCTGCATTCCGGCGTCTTTGCCGACAATCCGGGATCGCTGAAGGTGCAGGAGAAGATCGGCTTCCAGATCACCGGCTGCGCCCAGGTCTATGCGCTCGCGCGCAACGCCATGGTCGCCCATATCGAGACGCGGCTGACCGCCGCCGATCTGCGCCGACCGCACTAAAGAACATCCCCGCGAAGCTCGGGCTTCGCGGGGACCTTTTTTGTCATGCGAGCGTGAAACCGACAGGCAGGTGGTCGGAACCCTTGGCTTCATAGTCGGTCCAGGCATCGGTGAGACGAGACGCAAGGCCGGCGCTCAAGAAACAATAGTCGAGATGCATGCGTTTTTCGGGGTTTTCGGGATGGATCCAGCTATAGCTTTCAGGCGTCAGGCGGCCGAGATGGGCAAGCGCATCGACCGGATTCTCAAGCCGCAGCGAACGGCCGTAGAAGGCGTCGCGCGAGCCCGTCATCGCGCAGTATTCCGGCGTCTCCGGCTCCATGTTGAAATCGCCCATGACGACGAAGTCCTCCGGATGCGGCGGCTCGGCCATGCCGAAATCGGCCGCCCCGGTGATCGCGCCGCCTTCGAGCGGATAACCGAGCAGCCGCTCCTTGAGATAACGGATCTGGGCAATACGCTCGGCCGGCAGCACATGATCGAGATGCACGGAATAGACCCGGAGCGGACCGGCGGGCGTTGCGATCAGCGCTTCCGTCGCCCCGCGCTGCAGGTTCATCGGGCTGATCGTGCGGGTGCGCGGCAAGGGGATGAGCCGGGTGGCAAGGATCGGCCAGCGCGACAGGATCATGTTGCCGAACTGGAAGCGCCGGCTGACGGCGCGTCCATCCTCGATCGCCGAACCGATGTCGATGTCGCAAGGCGCGTGGAAGGCCGCGAAATGGCCAGGAAACAGCTTTTCGAAGCGGGTGACGAGATCGACATGGCCGTTGCGGTGGAAGCCGCGCGTCACTTCCTGAAGCGCGATGATGTCGGCGTCCCCGATCGAGGCGGCGATACGCTCGGGATCGAAGCGGCCGTCGAGGCCGATGCCGTATTGGGTGTTGTAGCTAACGAACCGCACGATATTCTTTGACCTCCGAATAAACCGCCTATATCGATGGCGGCAAATTACAGCGCCGCGCATCCTTTAGGACCTGCAAAGGTCGCTGTAACACTTTCTAAGACCGCGCACTTACACCGAACAGATGGCAGCCCAATGAAATTTCTCGACGAAACGAAAGTCTATATCCGCTCCGGCGACGGTGGCGCAGGCGCCGTCTCGTTCCGGCGCGAGAAGTTCATCGAGTTCGGCGGACCGGACGGCGGCGACGGCGGCCGTGGCGGAGACGTCTGGGTGGAGGCCGTCAACGGTCTGAACACGCTCATAGACTTCCGTTACCAACAGCACTTCAAGGCCAAGACCGGCCAGCACGGCATGGGCCGCAACCGCACCGGCGCCGGCGGCGACGACGTGACGCTGAAGGTCCCGGTCGGCACCCAGATCTTCGAGGAAGACAACGAGACGCTGATCGTCGACATGGTCGCCGAGGGCCAGCGCTATCGGCTGGCCGCCGGTGGCAATGGCGGCTTCGGCAACGCCCGCTTCAAGTCCGCGACCAACCAGGCGCCGAACTGGGCCAACCCCGGTCTCGAGGGCGACGAGAAGACGCTCTGGCTGCGGCTGAAGCTGATCGCCGATGCCGGTCTCGTCGGTCTGCCGAATGCCGGCAAGTCGACCTTCCTTGCCGCCTGCACGCGCGCTCGCCCGAAGATCGCCAACTATCCGTTCACGACGCTGCATCCCAATCTCGGCGTCGCCACCATCGACGGCAACGAGTTCATTATCGCCGACATTCCCGGCCTGATCGAAGGTGCGCATGAAGGTGTGGGCATCGGCGACCGCTTCCTCGGCCATGTCGAGCGCACGCGCGTGCTGCTGCACCTCGTCTCCGCCCAGGAGGAAGATGTCGCCAAGGCCTATAAGACGGTCAGGCACGAGCTCGAAGCCTACGGCGGCGGGCTGGAAGACAAGCCGCAGATCGTCGCGCTGTCGCAGATCGACGTGCTCGACGAGGACGAGCTGAAGGTGAAAGCCAAGGCGCTGGCCAAGGCCTGCGGCGAGCAGCCCCTGCTGCTCTCTGCCGCCGTCGGCAAGGGCATGACCGAAGCGCTGCGAGCGTTGCGCAGCGTCATCGTCGCCGCCAAGGCCGGTGAAGGCTATGGCGAGGAGAACCTCTGAGATGACCAAGACCCGCAAGCCGCTTTTGAAGTATCGCCGGGTCGTCATCAAGATCGGGTCGGCATTGCTGGTCGACCGCGCCACCGGGCTGAAGAAGGCCTGGCTTGACGCCATGTGCGCCGACATTGCCGGCCTCAAGGCCAAGGGCGTCGAAGTGCTCGTCGTCTCCTCGGGCGCGATCGCGCTCGGCCGTACCGTGCTCAACCTGCCGGCAGGTGCCCTGAAGCTCGAAGAGAGCCAGGCGGCCGCCGCCGTCGGCCAGATTGCGCTCGCGCGCGCCTGGTCGGAGAGCCTTTCGACCGATGCCATCGTCGCCGGACAGGTGCTGCTGACACTCGGCGACACGGAAGAGCGCCGCCGCTACTTGAACGCCCGCGCCACCATCAACCAGCTGCTGAAGCTCGGCGCCGTGCCGATCATCAACGAGAACGATACGGTCGCGACCACAGAAATCCGCTATGGCGACAACGATCGCCTCGCCGCCCGCGTCGCCACCATGGTCGGCGCCGATTTGCTGGTGCTGCTCTCCGATATCGATGGGCTCTACACGGCCCCGCCGCATCTCGACCCGAACGCCCGCTTCCTCGAAACGATCGCAGAGATCACCCCTGAGATCGAGGCCATGGCCGGGGGTGCGGCATCCGAGCTTTCGCGCGGCGGCATGCGCACCAAGATCGATGCCGGCAAGATCGCCACGACCGCCGGCTGCGCCATGATCATCGCCTCAGGCAAGCCGAACCATCCGCTGGCAGCGATCGAGGACGGCGCCCGTTCGTCCTGGTTCGCACCATCAGGCTCGCCGGTGACCGCGCGCAAGACCTGGATTGCCGGTCAATTGCTACCAGCCGGAACGCTTGCCGTCGATGCCGGTGCCGAAGAGGCGCTGCGCTCGGGCAAGAGCCTGCTGCCGGCCGGCGTCCGTGACGTGACGGGCAGCTTCAGCCGCGGTGACACCATCGCCATTCTCGGCACCTCCGGCCGCGAGATCGCCCGTGGTCTTGCCGGCTACGATGCCGACGAAGCCCGCCAGATCGCCGGCAAGAAATCGGCCGAGATCGCCGCGATCCTCGGCTATGCCGGCCGCGCCGCCATGGTGCACCGCGACGATATGGTGATGACCGGAAAACGCGCTGAGGCCGAGGGCAGCCGGAAGGATGAAGTCCATGCTTGACGAGGTGAAAAACAAGGGCGACGTCGAGACCGTCATGCTGGAGATCGGCCGCAACGCCAAGGCCGCCAGCCGACCGCTTGCCATCGCCAGCGCCGAACGCAAGCACGCCGCCCTGATCGCCATGGCCGATGCGATCGTCGCCCGCACGGACGAGATCCTCTCGGCCAATGCGATCGACCTTGAAAACGCCCGCGAAGGCGGCGTCGCCGCCTCTTTCATCGACCGCCTGACGCTGAGCGAAGGCCGCATCCGCGACATGGCAAACGGCATTCGCGCGATTGCCGAGTTCAAGGATCCTGTCGGTGACATCATTGCCGAATGGGACCGGCCGAACGGCCTGCACATCGAGCGCGTCCGCACGCCGCTCGGCGTCATTGGCGTCATTTATGAAAGCCGGCCGAACGTGACGGCTGACGCCGGCGCGCTGTGCCTCAAGGCTGGTAATGCCGTTATCCTGCGCGGCGGCTCCGACAGCTTCCATTCCTCCGGCGCGATCCATGCCTGCCTCGTCGAAGGCCTCAAAGCCGCCGGCCTGCCGGAACATGCGATCCAGATGGTGCCGGTCTCTGACCGCGCGGCCGTCGGCGCCATGCTCTCGGGTCTCGGCGGCACGATTGATGTGATTGTACCGCGCGGGGGCAAGAGTCTCGTTGCCCGGGTGCAGAACGAAGCGCGCGTGCCGGTCTTTGCCCATCTCGAAGGCCTCTGCCACATCTATGTCGATGCCTCTGCCGATCTCGCCATGGCGGAAAAGATCGTCGTCAACGCCAAGATGCGCCGCACCGGTATCTGTGGTGCTGCCGAAACACTGCTGATCGACCGCAACGACGCCGACCGACTGGTCAAGCCGTTGCTGAACGCCCTGCTGTCAGCGGGCTGCGAAGTACGCGTCTCCGACGAGCTCTCAGGCGCGGTCGACGGCCTGAAGGAAGCGATCGACGAGGATTGGGCAACGGAATATCTCGACGCCATCATCTCGGTGAAGCTGGTCGACGGGATCGCCGGTGCGATCGAGCACATCGGCACCTGGTCGTCGGCCCACACGGAGGCCGTCATCGCCGAGGATCCCGGGGTCGTCGAGCGTTTCTTCTCGGAGATCGATTCCGCGATCTTGCTGCATAACGCCTCGACCCAGTTTGCCGATGGCGGCGAATTCGGCATGGGCGGTGAAATCGGCATCGCCACGGGCAAGATGCATGCGCGCGGACCGGTCGGCGTCGAACAGCTGACCTCTTTCAAGTATCGGGTGCGTGGTGCTGGACAGGTCAGGCCCTGAGGTGACGGCAGGCAGGGTGAACGCCCGCTACCTGCGCATGCCCCATGTCGAAGCCGGCATGGTGGTGGGCCTCTTCGGCGGATCCTTCAACCCGCCGCATGAGGGCCATGTGCTCGTTGCCGACACGGCGATCCAACGGCTCGGGCTCGACCAGCTCTGGTGGATGGTGACCCCTGGCAATCCGCTGAAGGACCACAACAATCTGGCGCCGCTTGCCGACCGCATCGCCATGAGCGAAGCGATCGCGCACAACCCGCGCATCAAGGTGACGGCCTTCGAAAAGGCGTTGGGGCAGAGCTATACCGCCCGCACGCTCGAAATCGTGCAGGCGCGAAACCGCGACATTCGCTTCGTCTGGATCATGGGCGCCGACAACCTGAAGAGCTTCCATCGCTGGCAGAACTGGCAGAAGATCGCCCGCACTTTCCCGATCGCCGTCATCGATCGGCCGGGCTCGACGCTCGCCTATCTCTCCTCGCGCATGGCGAAAACCTTCGACTATGCTCGCATCGACGAGGACGACGCGCGGCGCCTCCCCTTCCACCGCGCGCCAGCCTGGACCTTCATCCATGGACCTCGCTCATCGATGAGTTCGACGGCGCTTCGCGCCGCCGGTGGAGTATGATTTCCAGGGATTCAGTTCTGCTGTCTTGAAACAGCTACGGTTTGATGCCTACATTCATGGACGGTTCGATCTTTGTTCGAATCGGAAGTGCCTGTTCTGTTCATGTGGAAAGGAAAGACCCTGACAACAGCACACGCCAAGGGATATGCGGTTACCGCATTCCCGCGCAGCACGGGATCTAGCGACGAAGCCGCTGTCCGTGCGCTTCAACTGGTCCTCGAGAGCCTAGAGGACTCGAAGGCAGAAGACATCGTCAGCATCAACATTGCCGGAAAGTCGGCGCTGGGAGACTTCATGGTCGTTGTCTCCGGGCGATCGAACAGGCATGTGATGGCCATTGCAGATCACCTGACGACCGACCTGAAAGACGGGGGCTTTGGCAATGCCCGTGTCGAAGGTCTGGAAGGCGGTGACTGGGTGCTGATCGACACCGGTGATGTGATCGTTCACATCTTCCGACCGGAAATCCGGGAGTTCTACAACATCGAGAAGATGTGGGCGGCTCCCGAGATCGAGGACGGCACCTTGCATTGAGACCGACCGGGTCGCCGCGCAGCTGAATGCCGGACGAGCCGAGTTGCGGTCATGCATGAATGTGAAGGGCTGGCGCCGCCTTGTGCGGCGTTGTCAGCCGGATATTTGTTGCGACTGATCGTAACCTGCAGGCCCGTCAACCGGACAAGGCGCAACGACGCTGCAAGGCTCCAGGAACGCGGTATAAGATTCTCCTTGAATCGACCCGATTTCAGGAACTATGCAGTGCGCGTTGCAGCGCAAGCGAGGACGGACAAGGTCATGCGTATCGGACTTTTCGCAGTCGGCCGCCTCAAGGCGGGGCCGGAAAAGGATCTTGCGGCCCGTTATCTCGATCGCTTCTCCAAGGCCGGTCCGGCGATCGGGCTTGAGCTTTCCCGCGTCGTCGAAGTCAACGAAAGCCGTGCTTCGAACGCCGAGACGCGCAAGCGCGAGGAAGCCGCACAGCTCGAAAAGGCACTGGCCGAAGGCAGTCTGCTCGTGCTCTTGGACGAACGCGGCAAGGCGCTGGATTCGGAAGGCTTCTCATCGCTTCTCGGCACGTTCCGCGACAGCGGCAAGCGTGACCTGATGATCGCGATCGGTGGCGCCGATGGTCTCGATCCGAGCCTTCATGCCCGCGCCGATGCGGTGCTGAACCTTGGAAAGATGACCTGGCCGCACCAGCTCGTGCGCATCCTGATCGCCGAACAGCTCTATCGGGCCGTCACCATTCTCTCCGGCCACCCCTATCATCGGGTCTGAAGCGGCGGGGCTGCTTTTCGGGCAACCTCTCCCGGTACACGCGGCGATAACGAGAATATGCTTGGTCGTGCGCGCCAAATCAGATTAGGTTTTTTCCTCATATTTTCGGATGGACGCACGCAACGGATGACGCCCCGAGGCAGGACCAGCGTTTTCGGCATGAGAAGAGACGACGCAGGACGGCTTGCCCGTACTGCGGCGGCCTTTGCGCTTGCGCTTGCGATCGGCCTGCCGGCGAGCGCCCAGGAGGCCACGCCGCCCGCCGCCGCGACCGGTCAGGAGCAGGGCCCGCCCGACCCCGCCGCCGACCTCACGCTTCGCCGCAACAGTACGCGCAGCGAACTGGATGCGCTCTCCAAGACGATCACGCTTTCCCAGGAGCGCGCCAATGCGCTGACGGAAACCATTGCCGAAATCGACAAGACCAACGAGACGCTGCGCGCCGCAATCGTCGAGTCCGCAAAGAAACGCCAGGATCTCGAACAGCAGATCGTCGATGGCGAGAAGAAGCTGAGCGACCTTAGAACCAAGGAAGACACGGTCCGTCGCTCGCTGCGCTCACGCCGGGGCGTGCTTGCCGAGGTGCTCGCCGCCCTGCAGCGGATGGGGCGCAACCCGCCGCCGGCGATCCTGGTGACGCCTGAGGATGCGCTCGGCTCCGTGCGCAGCGCCATTCTGCTTGGCGCCGTCGTGCCCGGCCTGCGCAAGGAAACCGAAAACCTGGTGGCCGACCTCAAGGCGCTCGCCGACATCCGCACCGGCATCGACCGGCAGCGCGAGGACCTGACTGCGGCAATGACCGCCAATGTCGAGGAAGAGCGCCGCATGTCGATGCTGGTTGCCGAAAAGGAAAAGCTGCGCCAGACGAGCGCCAGCGAACTTGCGGCCGAGCAGCGCAAGGCGCAGGAACTGGCCTCGCAAGCGACCAATCTCCAGGGCCTGATCGGCTCACTCGAGGACCAGATCTCCTCCGTTCGCGAGGCTGCCGAAGCGGCGCGCGCGCAGGAGGAAGAACGCCGTCGTATGAGCGAGGCAGAGCGCGAGGCGGCGCGGGAACTCGCCCGCAATGCGGTGCCTGACAAAAACCGCATTGCGCCCGCATATGTGTTTTCGGAGCTGAGGAACAAGCTTGCCTATCCGGCCGCGGGATCGCTGTTGCGCAAATTCGGCGATGCAGACGGGACGGGGCATTCCCTGCAAGGGATCATGTTGGAAACCAATCCCGGCGCGCTGGTGACTGCGCCGTCAGATGGCTGGATCGTCTATGCAGGCAATTTCCGCAGTTATGGGCAGATGATCATTCTCAACCCGGGCGACGGCTACCACGTCGTGCTTTCGGGGATGGAGAAGGTGAGCGTTCAGACTGGGCAGTTCGTCGTAGCCGGAGAACCGCTGGCGACGATGGGCGCAAAAAGAGTGGCGAGCGCTGCGGCCTTGGCGCTGGAAACGGACCGGCCGACGCTTTACATTGAATTCCGAAAAGACGGAAAACCGGTTGATTCCCGACCATGGTGGACCGCAGCAGAGGTTGGAAAGGCGCGAAATGATACGTAGGGCTTCACTTGTTCTGGTCGGGGCGCTGATGGGCGCGACCGCGATGGGCGTGGTTTATTCGGCTGTCGTTCCGGCCGTCGCTGCCAACACCTCGACCTATCGCGAACTGGCAATCTTCGGCGACGTGTTCGAACGCGTGCGGGCGCAATACGTGACGCCGCCGCAGGACGACAAGCTGATCGAGAACGCGATCAACGGCATGCTTTCCTCGCTCGACCCGCATTCGAGCTACATGAACTCGACCGATGCCGAGGACATGCGCACCCAGACGCGCGGTGAATTCGGCGGCCTCGGCATCGAAGTGACGATGGAAGACGACCTCGTCAAGGTCACGAGCCCGATCGACGACACACCTGCGGCCCGCGCCGGCGTGCTTGCCGGCGACTTCATTTCCAAGATCGACGGTGCGGATGTTCGCGGACTGAAGCTCGAAGACGCCGTCGAAAAGATGCGCGGCGCCATCGGCACCCCGATCAAGCTGACGATCCTGCGCAAGGGCGCGGACAAGCCGATCGAACTGACGATCGTCCGCGACGTCATCGCCGTTCGTGCGGTCAAGTTCCGCACCGAAGGCGACGTCGGCTACCTGCGTGTCATATCCTTCACTGAAAAGACCTATGACGACCTGAAGAAGGGCATCGAGAAGATCAAGGCGGAAGTGCCGGCCGATAAGCTGAAGGGCTACGTGCTCGACCTGCGCCTCAACCCGGGCGGTCTGCTCGACCAGGCGATCAACGTCTCCGACGCCTTCCTGGAACGTGGCGAAGTCGTTTCGACCCGCGGCCGCAACCCGGACGAGACCCGTCGCTTCAACGCCACGCCGGGCGATCTGACCGATGGCAAGCCGGTAGTTGTTCTGGTCAACGGCGGCTCGGCCTCCGCTTCGGAAATCGTCGCCGGTGCCCTGCAGGACCTGAAGCGCGCGACCGTGCTCGGCACGCGCTCCTTCGGCAAGGGTTCGGTCCAGACGATCATCCCGCTCGGCGAAGCCGGTGCGCTGCGTCTGACGACGGCGCTCTACTACACGCCGTCGGGCAAATCGATCCAGGGCACGGGCATCACGCCTGACATCAAGGTCGAACAGCCTCTGCCGCCGGAACTGCTCGGCAAGGTCGAGGCTCAGGGCGAGTCCGATCTGCGCGGCCACATCCAGGGCCAGAGCGAGACCGACGAAGGCTCCGGCTCGGTCGCCTATGTGCCGCCGGAAGCCAAGGACGACCTGCAGCTGAACTACGCGCTCGACCTTCTGCGCGGCAAGAAGACGGACCCGTCCTTCCCGGCGAGCCCCGAGCAGGCTCAGCTGAAGAAGTAAGCCTCACAGACACGAAACGAAGCGCCGCATGTTCACCCGAACATGCGGCGCTTCGCATTTGGCCCCATGACTGGGCCGGCCGATGCACTGGTCAAGCCTTCGCCACTAAATTATAGGGTTAGCAAGCGCTGCCGCGGCCACTGATTCTTCGAAGGCATACGGCGTGCGACGGGAGAGGATCGGCACGCGTCCTGGCGCCGGCCTCGCTCTAGCGGCAACATCCCACAGCTCGACCGAGGCTTCGTTTGGGAACTGATCTCAATGCTCCGCTCGGCCAGAATCGGCGGGCCAAGCCAGTGTCGAAGCGCAATCCCCAGCGAACGCTCGGGTTTTCTCTTGCCGGCCTTTGCATCGCCGCGGTGATTGGCCTTTCCGCCTGGAACACGCTTTCGCCGGACGGTTTGCGGCGTGATTCCGCATCGCCGGTCGTAACGGCCGAGAAAGCGAAGAGCCCAGGCGACAAGGCATCCAACCCGGCCAGCGGCCAGACGGGCGTCGGCTCCGGAACGATGGCACCGGGAACGGCCTATTCCGGCGCCGATGTAGAGCGCACGCTCACCGACGACGGCTCCACCGTCACCACGTTTTCGCCGCGCAGCCGCGACGGCAAGGGACCGGCCCTCATCAATGTCGGTCCGATCCGCGGCCAGGATCCGCGCATGGCGGCGATGCCCAATGACGACCTGCTGGAAGAAAGCCCCGCCGGACGCCTGCCGATCATCGGCCCCGACGGGCTGCGGCCGCTCGATCAATATGCGCGCCCCTGGTCGGGCGCGCGCGGCACACGCATCGCACTTGTCGTCGGCGGGCTCGGCCTCAGTCAGACGGGAACCCAGAAGGCGATCCGCGACCTGCCGGGCGAGGTGACGCTCGGCTTTGCCACGGCTGGAAACAGCCTGCAGCGCTGGATGCAGGAAGCGCGCCGCAGCGGCCACGAGATCCTGTTGCAGCTTCCGATGGAGCCGTTCGACTATCCGGCCAACGATCCAGGCCCCAATGCGCTGCGCGTCGGCCTCAGCGAAAAGAAGAACCTCGCGGAACTGCACCGCAACCTCGCCGAGATCACCAATTATACCGGCGTCATGAATTATCTTGGCGGCCGCTTCCTGTCCGATGCCGATGCGCTGGAGCCGGTCATGCGCGATCTCGGCAAGCGCGGCCTGCTGTTCCTCGACGATGGCACCTCGGCGCAGTCGCTGTCCGGCAAGCTTGCCGGCGCCTTCGACGTGCCGCACGGCTTTGCCGACCTGACGCTCGACAGCGAACTCAGCCGCAACGCGATCCTGAAGAAGCTTGATGAACTCGAACGCATCGCGCGCCGCAACGGTACCGCCATTGGCGTCGCTTCTGCCTTCGACGAGAGCGTCGGCGCGATTGCCTCCTGGATCGGTGAAGCGCAGGGGCGCGGCATCGAGATCGTCGGCGTTTCCGCGCTCGTCAAGGATCCGCAACAGAACTAGCTTAAAGCCGTCCCCACGGGGCCAATGAACGTTTGCACAGAAGAGGCAGCCGATGAGCAAGGACAAGAAACTGAAGGCGGATGACCTTCCCTATCGCCCCTGTGTCGGGGTGATGGTGCTGAACCGGGCGGGCCTCGTCTGGGCCGGTCATCGTATCGCCGTCGGCAATTCCGAATATGACGGCTCGCCGCAGCAATGGCAGATGCCGCAGGGCGGCATTGACAAAGGAGAGGATCCGCTGAAGGCCGCCTATCGCGAGCTTTACGAAGAGACCGGCATGAGCACCGTCTCGCTGCTGGCCGAAGCGCCCGGCTGGATCAACTACGACCTGCCCGAACATCTGATCGGTATCGGCCTCAAGGGCAAGTATCGCGGCCAGACGCAGCGCTGGTATGCCTTCCGCTTTGAAGGCGAAGAAAACGAGATCGCCATCAACCCGCCGCCGGGCGGACACGAGCCGGAGTTCGACGCCTGGGAATGGAAGCCGATGCGCGACCTGCCGGAGCTGATCGTGCCGTTCAAGCGCAAGGTCTACGAGGAAGTGGTTGCGGCTTTCACGCATCTGGCGCCGTGAACCGGACCTGCTGTTCCTGAAACGACAAAGGCCGGCGATATCGCCGGCCTTTGTGTTTGCAAGCTTTTACCAGGCTCAGTCGGCTTCGGCCTCGTTGGCCGGAGCGGCATTGAGCTGGCCGTATTTCTCTTCGCCGATCTTGTCGAGCAGCTCGAGCTGGGTTTCGAGGAAGTCGATATGGCCTTCCTCGTCGGCGAGCAGCTCTTCGAAGAGCTTCATGGAGACGTAGTCTCCGGCGGCGTGACAGATGTCGCGGGATTTCTTGTAGGCGGTGCGGGCGTCGTATTCGCCGGCGAGGTCAGCCTTCAGCACTTCCTTGACGTTCTGGCCGATGCGCAGCGGCGCAACCGTCTGCAGGTTGGGATGGCCTTCAAGGAAGATGATGCGCGCGACGAGCTTGTCGGCATGCTGCATCTCCTCGATGGATTCGGCCCGCTCCTTCTTGGCGAGAAGCGTATAGCCCCAGTCCTCGAGGAGGCGGTAGTGCAGCCAATACTGGTTGACGGCACCGAGTTCGAGATAGAGCGCTTCGTTAAGCTGCTCGATGACTTTTTTGTCGCCTTTCAAGATCCGCCCTCCGGTTGTCGTCATGGAATTGTCTGAGGCGGGTCATGAAATCAAATATCTCTGCGTCCGTCGAGTCGCGGTGCGCGTGATATTGCTCGGTGGTGCGGATGATGATGTCGACGACATTGGGGAAACAGCCGCAGCAACGGCCGCGTTTTTCCATCGCGTGGTAGACTTTCGCCGGCACGATCAGCTGCCAACAGTCCTCGTCGAGGAGACCAATGATCGTGTCCTCGATCTCTTTTTCCGTGATGAAATTGCAGCTGCAAACCAGCATGTCGTCTCGCCTGTCGTACGCAACGCCCTGTATCAGCGCATAAAGCAAAACAGGACATTTAGTGTCAACTAAAAACTCCGCGAGCGGAAGTTGCGGGTGGATTAGAACGACTCTAAACTTGACAAAAAACTTCGCCTTTTCAGAATTTTAGAGATTCCTGAGCGACTGCGCCTGCAAACCCTGAATGGGTCATGAGGCGCACAGCCTGCGACATTTTTACACACCTCCGGTCGCGACGGCGGGAAACCCTGCCCATGACCCCGCGCCGGAAGCATTCCATGGAATCCCTCCGACGTATCTGGCCGTCCCTTCGCCAAACCGCCCCACACAATCGGGAGACAGCAAAGCCGGGTCGGGCTTTCAATGGAAATTGCGCCCCTTCGGCATCACGTCGGCCACCTCGGCTGTCGCTCGATCCGGGTTGCTGGAACTGCTGCCGGAATGGCGGGGGATCGGTAGGCGCTGGTCGCCTTGCGCCCGCTTCATGCGCGCGTCGCCGGTCGGTCTCAGTGCCTCATCGGCACGCTCGCTTGCGCCGAACCGCCGCGCTTCCTTGCGCAACAGCCCGAGCATCGGCGTGATATCCTCGATGTGCTCGGCGACCACATGGATGACGCTGCTTTCGCGCTGCAGCCGGCCGCGGATCTTCACGAGACGCGCACCCATGACCACCGGCCGATAGGTCGCAAACACCTTCGGCCAGACGATCGCATTGGCAACACCGGTCTCGTCCTCGATCGTCATGAAGATGACGCCCTTGGCCGAACCCGGACGCTGGCGGACGAGCACCAGCCCGGCAACCGTGACCCGTCGCCCGACCGGGGCGGTCGCCAGCATGCGGCTCTGGACGATCCCTTGCGCGGCAAGCGTATCTCTGAGGAAGGAAACCGGATGCGCCTTCAGCGAGAAGGAGAGATAGCGATAGTCGTTGATCACCTGCTCACCTGCCAGCATCTCCGGCAACGCCATCGCCGGCTCCGGCCGCAACTCCTCCTTCGCCGCGCCCTCGAAGAGCGGCAACCGTTCGGCAGCACTCTTTTCATCGAGCGCCTTCACCGCCCAGAGCGCCTTGCGCCGGTCGAGCCCGATCGAGCGGAAGGCATCCGCATCGGCGAGCCGTTCAAGCGCTGAACGCGACAGCCCCGAGCGTAGCCAGAGATCGCGCACCGTTGCGTAACCGGCACCCCGGTTAGCGATGAGCTTCAACTCGATCTCGTCCTGCTTTAGCCCCTTGATCGAGTTGAAGCCGAGCCGCATCGCCTTCGTCGTCTTGATCACGTCCTCCATCTCACGGTGGCGCGGCTCGATGGCCCTTTTGTCGAACCCTCCTTCTTCAAGGTCGGCATCCCAGACCGAGTGGTTGATGTCGACGGGCATGACCCGGACCCCATGTTCCCGCGCATCGCGCACCAATTGCCCCGGTGCGTAAAAGCCCATCGGCTGCGAGTTCAACAACGCGGCGCAGAAGACGTCGGGATAATAGGTCTTGAACCAGGAGGAAACATAGACGAGCAGCGCGAAGGACGCCGCATGGCTTTCGGGAAAGCCGTACTCGCCGAAACCTTCGATCTGCTTGAAGCAACGCTCGGCAAAATCGCGCGGATAGTCGTTCCTGACCATGCCTTCGATCATCTTTTCGTGGAAGGTATGGATGGTGCCGGTGCGCTTGAAGGTCGCCATGGCCCGGCGCAACTGGTCAGCCTCGCCGGGCGAGAAGCCTGCGGCAGTAATCGCGATCTGCATCGCCTGCTCCTGGAACAACGGCACGCCCAGCGTTCGCTTCAGCACGGCCTCCAGTTCAGGACTTGGATATTCGATGGGAATTTTTTTATCCCGCTGCTCCCGCCGCTTCAGATAGGGATGCACCATGTTGCCCTGGATCGGCCCGGGCCGGACGATCGCCACCTCGATGACGAGATCGTAGAAGATGCGCGGCTTCAGCCTTGGCAGCATGCTCATCTGCGCCCGGCTCTCGATCTGGAAGACGCCGATCGTATCGGCGCGACAGATCATGTCGTAGACGTCTTTCTGGTCATCCTTGAAGAGCTGATGCAGCGTTTTCTGCTCGTTGTAATGCCGGTCGAGAAGCTTGAAGGCACGGGCGATGCAGGTCAGCATGCCGAGCGCCAGTACATCGATCTTCAGGATCTTCAGCGTGTCGAGGTCGTCCTTGTCCCACTCGATCATGTAGCGGTCGGGCATTGCCGTATTCATGATCGGCACCACCTCGTCGAGCCGGTCGCGGGTCATCACGAAGCCGCCGACATGCTGGGAAAGATGGCGCGGGAAACTCATCAGCTCGGTGGCGTAATCGAGCACCTTCACCGTCGTCGGATCCTTCGTATCGAGCCCGGCCGCCTGCGCCTCGCGCTCCGAGAGATCGGCGACCGACCAGCCCCAGACGGAACCGGCAAGCGCCGACTGCACGTCTTCTGAGAACCCGAAGGCCTTGGCGGTCTCTCGGCCGGCCGAGCGCGCCCGGTAGCTGATGACGGCGGCCGTCAGTCCCGCATGCTCCTTGCCGTAGGTGCGGTAGATGTGCTGGATCACCTCTTCCCGCTTCTCATGCTCGAAATCGACGTCGATATCCGGCGGCTCGTCCCGTTCGGTCGAAAGGAAGCGATCGAAGAGCAGGGTGGTCTTAAGTGGATTTACCTCGGTGATGCCAAGGCAATAGCAGACGGTGGAATTCGCCGCCGACCCGCGGCCCTGGCACAGGATGTCGGCGCCGCGCGCGAACTGCATGATGTTGCGCACTGTCAGGAAGTAGGGCTCGTAGCGTTTCTCTGCGATCAGGCCGAGTTCGTATTCGATCTGCCTGGAAACCTGTTCGGAAATTCCTTCGGGATAACGCTCGCGCGCGCCCTCCATCGTCAGACGCCGCAGCGTCTGCGTCGGCGTCTCGCCCGGAATGCTCTCATCCGGATATTGATATTCGAGATCCGACAGCGAGAACTTCAGCCTCTCGAAGAAATGCCCGGTATTGGCGATCGCTTCCGGATAGTCGCGGAAGATGCGGATCATTTCGGCGGGCGTCTTCAGATGCCGCTCGGCATTGGCATGCAGCCGATAGCCTGCGGTCGCGATCGTCACATGCTCGCGGATGGCTGTAACGACATCGGCAAGCGGCCGGCGGCCGGCGGCATGAAACAGCGGACTGTTGGTGGCGACGAGCCTGACCGACGCATGGCGGGCAATGGTTGCAAGCCCGGCAAAGGCGAACTGATCGAAGCCATCGTAACGCGGCACCAGCGCCAGATAGAGCCGATCGGCGAAATGCGGTTTCAGTCGCTTGAGAAAATCGGCAAGCAGGGTTGCCTCCGGCGCGCCGATGACAGGACCCGGCAGCACCGCGAGAAGCAAATCCTCGCCCCATTCGATGAGATCGGTCTCGTAGAGCGTGCAGGTGCCCTTCTTGGCCCGCAGGTTTCCGGCGCTCAGCATTCGGCAGAGATTGCCCCAGCCGCGGCGGTTTAAGGGATAGGCGAGCACGTCGGGCAGGTCTTCGGCAAAGGTGAGCCGCGCACCGGGCTGGAAAGCCGACTTCTCCACCTTGGCCTGCGCATGGGCGCGCACCACGCCGGCGACCGTGTTGCGATCGGCAATGCCGAGGCCGCCAATACCGAGGCGGCTCGCCGCAACGACCATCTCACCCGGATGGGAAGCGCCTTCGAGGAAGGAGAAATTCGACCAGGCACCGATCTCGAAATAGGGGGTAGCGTCGCTCATGCGAAGACTCCATGCATGAACCAGCGCGGCGGAGCGCTCGCGCCATAATGCCCCTCGCGAAACAGCCAGAACCGCCGGCCGCTATCGTCCTCCACCCGGAAATAATCACGCTCCAGCGCCGGCTCGCCATCAAGCCACCATTCGCCGGCGATCCGCTCCGGCCCCTCAGCGCGCGCGATACGGTGCAATGTGCGCCGCCAGCGAAAGCTTCTCGGCGGCCCCTCCGGCACTTCGGCCACCGCCTCCACCGGTTCGGGACTTGGAAAGAGCCGCTGCGGCCGGGCGGCGGCAGCAAGCAGGGGCGCCGGGATGTTGTTACCCGGTTCCTCTGCCTTGCCGATCAGCGCCAGATCCGTGAGCGGCCGGAAGCTTGCCGCCCGCTCCGGCACATGGCTTTCCGAGAGCGCCGGCACCATGAGGCTTTCTGCGCCGAAGCGCGCCATGACCCGGTCGGCGAAGGCGGCAAGCGGACGCTCGCGATCCGGCGTGCCAGAGAAATCCTCCTGCATCACCTCGTATTTTTCGCTCTTCGGCACCGAAAGCCTGAGGATTTCGAAGCCGAAGCCGGCATCGAGATCTTCGTGCACCGCCTGCAGGCGTTCGCGGAAGAGACCCGCGACGCGACGCGGCTCGTTGAGCGGCGAGGACGTGCCGGCGGCGATGCGAAAGACCGCACCGTCGACGCGGAAAAGCAGCAGTTCGAACAGGCGCCCGCCCTCGCCGCGCTTCTCCAATTCCGGTTTCAGCCGCAACGCCAGTTCTTCCGTCAGGCCCAAAATATCGTCTTCACCCTGGACCGGCTCGCCGAGCCGCCGCTCTGCCGAAAGGGCAGCGACGGGCAACCGTGGCGACAGCGGCTCGTCCTCGCGCCCGAGCGCCTGGTCGAGACGCAGAAGCAGGGTTGCGCCGAACCGGCGGGCGAGCGGTGCGCGCGGCGCCTCGATCAGGTCGCCGATCTGCTTGAGCCCGACCCGGCCGAGTGTTTCGATCGTTTCCTGCGGCAGCCGCAGCGCCGCCATCGGCAAGGGTGCCAGCGCTCGCGCCGCCTCGTCCTCGGCAAGGATAGCGTCGGAGCCGAAACGCGCCACCGCCCAGGAGAGCCCGGCGGACGAAGAGATCGCCGCCCGGGCCTCGACCCCCAGATGAAAGAGGCGAGCGAGCAGATCGTCGAGCAGCGCTTTTTCCCCGCCGAGAAGATGGGCGCAGCCGGTGATGTCGAGAAAGAGGCCGCTGTCGCCATCGAGCGCGACGAGCGGCGTGTAGCGGCAACACCAGTCCGCCAGCCCTCCAAGCAGCGCCCGGTCGGCGGCGGGATCGGCCGGCAGCACGTCGATCTCGGGACACATGGCCCGCGCTTCGGCGACACCCTGGCCGATATAAAACCCACGCCTTTCAGCGAAACCATCGAGCGCAACGAGACGCATTGCGCTCTTCACCTTGTCGGCGAAGACGACGGGCGGATGCTCAGGACGCCCGCGGGAAAGCCACGAGTTCCCCCAGCGCTTGCGCGCGACCCGATCGGCCGGAAGATGCGGAAAGGTGAGCGACAGAATGCGCTGGTTCTGGATCTGCCGCAGCAGCGGCTGGTAGGGGCTCGACGGGGTAAAGGCGGCGGTCATGGGGGTTCCACTCCAGGAAGAAGCCGAGCGGCGCAGGAGCCCTACTCTTCTCGGCAATGACGTGAAAGACGGGATGGCCGATGCTGCCGCGAAGCATCGATCCATCCGGTAGCGGTCGCTCGCGCGCCGGCGCCGGCTCGACGAGGAAGCGGAAGAAGGCGCTGCTCGCCTCCTCGTGTCCGGATTGGCGCAGAAGCAGAAGGGGGACGTGGCCAGCGCGCGAGCGCACATGCAGGCGTCGGCTCTCGCTGAGTGCCAGGGCAGCCGGGTTGCCGCGAATTTCAAGGATGACGGCACAGAAGCTCGGCACGGAAAGCGCGGCCTCGGCGATCCAGAGCGCATCCTTTATCGTGCGTGGCAGGCTGAAGACGAGGCCGCGGACATCGAGACCAAAGGCCTTCAGACCCAACCCATAGGGCATGCCCGCCTCGGCGGAAGCCATCGGCTGGCTGATCCAGAGAACGGGGGCGGCCGGCTCGCCCTTTTCAAGCCGCGCCCGTTGACAGAGCACGCTGAGTGCTGCGGCAAAACCGGCGGCTGCACCGGCATCGCGCGTCTCGGCATTGCGGATTTCCGTCATGCCTTCGAGCGGCAGGCCGCCTTCGAGAAGATGGTCCAGATCGGGAACGCCGAGCGCCAGCGCCTTGCGGCCAGGCTCGTCTTCTTCCCGTTGACGGAAGCCGCCGGGATCGGCCGCCTTGGCGGCGCGCACGACACCCGGAAGCCGACGGTTTTCGATCCTGGCTATGGTTTCTCGGAGCGAAAGTACCGTCTCCCGCTGCACGGCTGTGTCGGCCATGACGGTCAACTCCCATCAGAATGTTCATGTTATGTTCTATTAGATTCCAGAGCTTCCTAAATGAGTCAACAGCCAATTCTAAGAATTTATTCCTGTCCCTGTGGTCAAGGAATTCAACACTCGAAAAACAAAGGCAAAATCGCTATATGGAGGGCAACAAGGAGTGCCTATGGCCCGCATTGACCAGACCGATGATTGGCGGGAACGCCACGCACCGACGCTTACCACTTTCGAGCAGCTTGCGCTGGAGGCCTATGGCCACCTGCCGCAGGAATTCCGCCAGCTGACGACCGACCTTATCATCGAAGTTGCCGACTTCCCGAGCGACGACGTTTTCGAGGACATGGCGCTGGAAACGCCTTTCGACCTGCTCGGCCTCTTCGAAGGCCGCGGCATCAGCGAACGCTTCACCATGGAAACCGGCCAGTTTCCGAACCGCATCACCCTCTACCGCCGCCCGATCATCGACTATTGGGCGGAGAACGAGGAGACGCTGGGCGACATCATCACCCACGTGCTGATCCACGAGATCGGCCACCATTTCGGCCTCTCCGACGACGACATGGAACGGATCGAGGCCAGCGTCGAGCACGTCGGCGGCTGACACTTCATTTGCCTATCATCGCGCGGTGAGGGCAGCCCCTCATCCGCCTGCCGGCACCTTCTCCCCGCAGGCGGGGCGAAGGAAACTCGCGATACCGTTCGCATCCCAATCGGAGCACGACCGATTCCAGAAAGCAGGCCTCACACGCCGATTGTGAGCATCAACCGCGTCCCCTCGCCCCGCCTGCAGGGAGAGGGTTAGTCCTCGGGCTAAACCCGAGGAGAGGGGCAAACCTGCACGACGGCAAACAGCCTCGACTACTGCTCCGACAGCTTGATATCCGGGGTGTATTCCTTGCCCTCGACCTCCTTCACCACCGCCTGGCCGCACTGCATGTGCTGCGTGTCGGCATTGAAAGCATAGGTGGGCGAGCCATGCAGGCTCCAGCCCTGGTTTAGCGCCGCCGTCACCTTGTGGCAGAAGGAAGCGTCGTCAGGGCCGGTCAGGAAGCGGAAGAGTTTCAAGATCTTGTCTTTCGTTTTTCGATGAGGTCCGCCTTGGCGGCAAGTGTGACGGCCTGGTCCAGATGCAGCCGTTCGACCATCCGACCGCTGAGGTTGATGACGCCCTTGCCGGCGTTTTCGAGCAGCGCAAAGGCGGCGATGATCGCGCGCGCCTCGTCGACGGCGATCTGATCGACGCCGAAGCGCTCGTTCGCCGGGCCGATCTGCGCTGGATGGATCAGCATTTTGCCGTCATAGCCCATGTCGCGGCCCTGCCGGCATTCCTCGTCGAAACCGGCACCATCGCGAAAATCGTTGAACACGGCGTCGATGACATCGAGCCCGCCGCCGCGCGCAGCAAGCAGGATCTGCATCAGCCAGGGGACGAGATAGGGCCGGCCCGGACGATCCGGAACGCCGGTCTCCTTGCGCAGGTCGTTGAGGCCGACGACGAAACAATCGAGCCTGCCACTGAAGGTACGGCCGGCCTCGGCGATTGCCGGCGCGTTGATCACCCCGCGTGGCGTCTCGATCATTGCCCAGAGGCGCAGCGTCTCCGGCGCATCGTTCTCGTCGAGCCAGTCGGCCGCCGCCTGGATATCCGCCGGGCTTTCGACCTTCGGCAACAGGATGGCGTCGGGATTGGCCGCAAGCGCCGCAGCAAGATCGCCCTGACCATAGTCGGAGCCGATCGCATTGATGCGAATGACAATCTCGCAATCCGGCCGGCTTTCCGTCAGATACTGCACCAGCGCCGCACGCGCTTCCACCTTGCGCTCGGGCGCTACCGCATCCTCGAGATCGAAGATCGCGACATCCGTCGCGAGTTCCGGGACCTTGGCAAGCGCGCGGGCATTGTCGGCCGGCACGCAAAGCACCGAGCGGCGCAGGCGTACAGGGTGATGTTCGCTCGATTTGTTCATGCTTCCGTTGTGCCCGCCTTTGCCGCGTTCCGCAAGACGAGGCGAACCGCCGCACCCCTTTCGAAAGCCCGCCTCTTGCAAGTCCGAAGGCGCGCCCCCACATCGCCATCAGAAAGGTGACGATTATGCAAAGCATTCGCTCTGTTCTCTTTACGGCCGCAGCCCTGACCATCACGTTCGCGGCCTTTGTGCTTACCGCCTCGCTGGCGCTGGCACTGGCCGGCATCGCCGCCGTCGTCGTGGTCGGCAGCGCCATTGCCACCCGGCTGAATTTCAGGCCTGCCCGCGCCACCGCGCGCCCCGCTGCCGCAGGTGCGGCCCAGGGCCAGCGCGAGATGCGCATCTGGAACGACGGCCGCGGCACGATCATCGACCTCTGATCCCCCTGGGTGTCGAAATCGATCCCCGGGCGTCGGAATCGATCCCCGGCGATCATTGCAATCGGGCCGATCCGTGATCGGCTCGAACCCTGTTGGCGGACTTCAAAAACCGTCATGCAGCCGGCTGCGATTTTTTTTCGACCCCATGTCGGATCGGAGATTCCATGTCCGTCCTTGAGGCAGGCCAGCACGGTCCTGGCTCTTCGAACAGGATGGAGAACGATATGGATACCCAGACGCAGCAGCCGGCACCGGTCCTCAACGGCCTTCTGCCCTATCTTCAGGTCGATGGCGCCGCCAAGGCGTCCGAATTCTACCAGAGCGCCTTCGGGGCCAAGGAAGTGGGCCGGCACCCGCTCGACGAGCAGGGCCGCACGATGCACATCCACCTCTATGTCAACGGCAGCTCGCTGATGCTCGCCGATGCCTATCCGGAATACGGCCATCCGCTGGAAAAGCCGCAGGCCTTCACCCTGACGCTCACCGTCGACGACATCGATGCCTGGTGGGACCGTGCGGTTGCCGCCGGCACCGAGGTCGTGATGCCGATCGAGGTGATGTTCTGGGGCGACCGCTACGGCCAGCTCCGCGATCCCTTCGGCGTTCTCTGGGCCATGAACAGCCCGGTGAAGGCAAGCTAAGTCCCTGCAGACAATCGAGATCCGGACGAAGCTCTCGCCGGGCGGGCATTTTCACCCGCCCGGCGAAGCGTATTTGAACAGATTTTCCTTCATTTCGGCGCAAAACTCATCTAAACGCTAGCGCAACATTCTTCTGAAATCGAAGGCCTGAAGTTATGGAAAAATTCGTCAAGCTCACCGGTGTCGCCGCCCCCCTCCCCGTCGTCAACATCGACACGGACATGATCATTCCGAAGGACTACCTGAAGACGATCAAGCGCACCGGCCTTGGCAAGGGCCTCTTCGCCGAAGCCCGCTACAATGAAGACGGCTCGGTCAACCCGGACTTCGTGCTCAACAAGCCGGCCTACCAGAACGCCAGCATTCTCGTTGCCGGCGATAACTTCGGCTGCGGCTCCTCGCGCGAGCATGCTCCGTGGGCGCTGCTCGACTTCGGCATCCGCTGCGTGATCTCCACGTCCTTTGCCGACATCTTCTACAACAACTGTTTCAAGAACGGCATCCTGCCGATCGTCGTCAGCCAGGCTGACCTCGACAAGCTGATGGACGACGCCTCGCGCGGCTCCAACGCCATCCTCTCGGTCGACCTGGAATCCCAGGAAATCACCGGTCCGGACGGCGGTTCGGTCAAGTTCGAGGTCGACGCCTTCAAGCGTCACTGCCTCTTGAACGGCCTCGACGACATCGGCCTGACGCTGGAAAAGGCAACCGCCATCGACAGCTTCGAAAAGACGGTCGGCGCCGCGCGCCCCTGGGCTTAAAACGAAGATATGGCGCGCAAGCTCATCTCCTCGGGCTCGCCCTTCGAAAAGACGGCAGGCTATTCGCGTGCCGTCGCGATGGGTGACTGGTGCTTCGTCTCCGGCACGACCGGCTATGACTACGCCACCATGACCATGCCCGAGACGGTGGAAGAGCAGGCGCGCAATTGCCTGAAGACGATCGAGGGCGCGCTGAAGGAAGCGGGCTTCTCGATGAAGGACGTGGTGCGCAACCACTATTACGTCACCGATGCCAGCTTCGCCGACCGGGTGTTCCCGATTTTCGGCGAAGTCTTCGGCGAGATCCGCCCGGCCGCAACCATGATCGTCTGCGACCTGATCCGCCCGGAAATGCTGATCGAGATCGAGGTCACCGCGCTTCGCGGCTGACCCCCTGATTGCGCCCACCCTCAAAACGATTCCGATTTAAGCCATTATGCGATAGTCCATAGGGCATGACTTCGCCTGACTTACGCTGAACCGGAAGACGCCCATGCAATTTCAAGGCACCGCCGACTATATCGCCGACAAGGACCTGATGATCGCCGTCAACGCCGCGATCCGGCTGGAGCGCCCACTGCTGGTCAAGGGCGAGCCCGGCACCGGCAAGACCGAGCTTGCCCGCCAGATCGCTGCCGCACTTGGCCTCGAACTCATCGAATGGAGCGTCAAGTCGACGACCAAGGCACAGCAAGGCCTCTATGAATATGACGCCGTGTCGCGGCTGCGCGACAGCCAGCTCGGCGACGAGCGTGTCAACGAGGTCCGGAACTATATCCGCAAGGGCAAGCTCTGGCAGGCCTTCGAGGCCGATCGCCGCGTGGTGCTTCTGATCGACGAGATAGACAAGGCCGACATCGAGTTTCCGAACGACCTGTTGCAGGAGCTCGACCGCATGGAATTCCATGTCTACGAGACCGGCGAGATGATCGGCGCGCGTCACCGGCCGATCGTCATCATCACCTCCAACAACGAGAAGGAGCTGCCGGACGCGTTTCTGCGCCGCTGCTTCTTCCACTATATCCGCTTCCCCGATGCAGACACGCTCGCCCGCATCGTCGAGGTGCATTATCCCGGCATCCGCAAGACGCTGCTTTCGGCGGCGCTCGCCGCCTTCTACGACATCCGCCAGGTGCCGGGGCTGAAGAAGAAGCCCTCCACGTCAGAGGCGCTCGACTGGATCCGCCTGCTCGTCGCCGACGAGGTCGATCCGGCCGACCTCAGGGCCGATGCCAAGACCATGTTGCCGAAGCTGCACGGTGCGCTCCTGAAGAACGAACAAGACGTGCACCTCTTCGAGCGCCTCGCCTTCATGGCCCGCCGCGACGGATGAGGCCGGACGCGCACAAGGTCTTGATCTACGCCACCTGGCAGGACCGCCTGCTGGTCTTCGACGAGCCGGATTTCCCAGAGATCGAGCTGCAGGTGCCCGGTGGCACGATGGAACCAGGCGAAAGCCCGGAGACATCGGCTCAGCGGGAATTCATCGAGGAAACCGGGCTGACGCCGCCGGAAGCACTCACCCATCTCGTCACGCAGGACTACCGCTACCCGAAGGACGGCAGGACGATCTGTCATCGGCGGCACTACTTCCACATCGCCCTTGCCGGCGAGCAACGGCAGACCTGGATACATCAGGAAATGACGCCCTTTGGCGGCGGTGACCCGATCCGCTTTCGTTTCTTTTGGCTCGGTATCGATCAGGCTGACCGCCGGCTGGGTTATGGCATGCGGGATGCTCTATGCCTGCTGCAGACCAGCCACTCTCCCTGACCCTCTCCCCGCAGGCGGGGAGAGGGGACGAGGACGACGGCTGCCCCCAAGCCGAGACGTGCCGACAGCGAACCCGGCTACCAAGATGGGCCGAACGGCCGCTGAGCTTAACTCGTGGAACGATCGGCTGCGGCAAGGCCACTTCTCCCCGCCAGCGGGGAGAAGTCGCAGCAGCGGGATGAGGGGCAGCCGCCCCCAACGCGAATCGTTTTTCTTGACCCCCGCGGCCCACTCGCGCTATCAAATTCTCCGTGGTGATTTGGCCGGCCGGCTTGCAGCCACGTTAAACAAGTCGCTAAAGGGCCGAGGAAAGTTGGATTTCCGAGGACCGGTCGCGATCAATCGCCGCCGGTTTTTTTGTATTGATCGAGTGGAAGCCCATGCCCATCAAGATTCCCGATACGCTGCCCGCCTTCGAAACCCTCGCGCATGAGGGCGTGCGGGTGATGACCGAGACCGTGGCGATCCGTCAGGATATCCGCCCGCTCCAGATCGGGCTCCTGAACCTCATGCCGAACAAGATCAAGACAGAGATCCAGATGGCGCGCCTGATCGGCGCTTCGCCGCTGCAGGTGGAACTGTCGCTGGTGCGCATCGGCGCGCACCGCGCCAAGAACACCTCGGAAGATCACCTGCTCTCCTTCTACGAGACCTGGGAAGAAGTGCAGGGCCGCAAGTTCGACGGTTTCATCATCACCGGCGCCCCGGTCGAGACGCTCGAATACGAAGACGTCACCTATTGGGACGAGCTGAAGCGCATCCTCGACTGGACCGAGACCAACGTGCATTCGACGCTCAACGTCTGCTGGGGCGCGATGGCGGCAATCTATCACTTCCACGACGTGCCGAAGTATCCGCTGAAGGAAAAAGCCTTCGGCGTCTATCGTCACCAGAACCTCAACCGCTCCTCCGTCTATCTCAACGGCTTCTCCGACGATTTCGCCGTCCCCGTTTCGCGCTGGACCGAAGTGCGCCGCGCCGACATCGACAAGGTGCCGAGCCTCGAAATCCTGATGGAATCGAAGGAGATGGGCGTCTGCCTCGTGCACGAGAAAAAGGGCAACCGGCTCTACATGTTCAACCACGTGGAGTATGATTCGACCTCGCTGTCGGACGAATACTTCCGCGACGTGGATGCGGGCGTGCCGATCAAGATGCCGCACGACTACTTCCCGCACAACGATTCGACCCTGCCGCCGCAGAACCGCTGGCGCAGCCATGCACATCTCTTCTTCGGCAACTGGATCAACGAGATGTACCAGACGACGCCCTACGATCTCGCGGAGATCGGCACCGGGAAAAGCTGAGGTCAGATGTTCATTCCCTTCTTCCTCGAACTCAAGGCAGCGAAGGTCCCGGTCACGCTCCGGGAATTCCTGTCCTTGATCGAGGGGATGGAGGCGGGCATCGCCACCTTCGACGTCGAAGCCTTCTACTATCTGGCGCGCACGGCACTGGTGAAGGACGAACGCCATATCGACCGCTTCGACCGGGTGTTCCAGCACTGCTTTTCGGGTCTCGAAGCAGTCAACCCGATGGAAGCGAGCGAAGAGGCCGTCATCCCCGAGGATTGGCTGCGCAAGCTCGCAGAGAAGCATCTGAGCGAGGAAGAAAAACGCCTGATCGAGGCACTCGGCGGCTTCGACAAGCTGATGGAGACCTTGCGCCAGCGGCTGCAGGAGCAAAAGGGCCGCCATCAGGGCGGCTCAAAATGGATCGGTACCGCCGGCACCTCGCCCTTCGGCGCCTATGGCTACAATCCCGAGGGTGTACGGATCGGCCAGGACCAGTCGCGCCACCGCCGCGCCGTCAAGGTTTGGGACCGGCGCGAGTTCAAGGATTATGACGACACGATCGAGCTCGGCACGCGCAACATCAAAGTGGCCCTGAAGCGGCTCCGGCGCTGGGTGCGCCAGGGTGCCGCCGACGAACTCGACCTCTCCGGCACGATCCGCGCCACCGCCGAACACGGCTATCTCGACGGGGTGACGAGGCCGGAACGCCGCAATGCGGTGAAGCTTCTGATGTTCTTCGATATCGGCGGATCGATGGACGATCATATCCGCATCGTCGAGGAGTTGTTTTCAGCGGCTCGCAACGAGTTCCGCCATATGGAGCATTTCTACTTCCACAATTGCGTCTACGAGGGCCTGTGGAAGGACAATCGCCGCCGCCGTGTCGACATTACCCGTACGACGGAAGTGCTGCGCACCTACGGCGGCGACTATCGCGCCATCTTCGTCGGCGACGCTTCGATGAGCCCCTATGAAATCAGCCACCCCGGCGGCTCGGTGGAGCACTGGAACGACGAGGCGGGCGCCCTCTGGCTCTCTCGTCTGACGGCACATTTTCCGCGCTCCATCTGGCTCAATCCCGTGCCCGAACAGCACTGGGGCTATACCCAGTCGATCACGATGGTGAAGGGCCTGTTCGAGGGACGAATGTTCCCCTTGACGCTCGCCGGCCTGCAGGAGGCCACCAAGCAGCTGTCGCGCTGACATGTCTGCCGAGAGGTCGCTATAGCACCTTGAATAGCTGGATGTTTTGCTCTCAGGCCGGAGACGGCGCCAGGCCGCATTTAGTATGATTTTCTGGTTGCCGTGCCTTTGGAAATGACGCAGGTTGCTGCGATCGCACCGTTGCATGTTTCCCTGGATCCTAACCGAGCCAAGGACAAAACATGCAGCAATTCAAAAGTGTACGGCGACCTTTGTGCGTCTGGGGAGACGCGCAGCGCTGTAGTGGGAGCCAGCGGTGAATATGCATCAGAACACGGAAATCTTCGGCCACCTGCCATCCGGCGAGCCGGTCCATCGTGTGGTGCTCTCCGGTGGCGGCCTCACCGCCCATGTCTTGACCTGGGGCTCGGTGATCCAGGACCTTCGCCTAGAAGGCCATGAGCCGCCGCTTGTGCTCGGTTTCACCGATCTCGAAAGCTACCTCGCCCACTCGCCCTATCTCGGCGCCACGCCTGGACGCTGCGCCAATCGCATCGGCAACGGCCGCTTCACGCTCGATGGCGAGGCCTACCAGCTCGAACTGAACGAGAAGGGCGTCACGCATCTGCACGGCGGCAGCGACAATATCGGCAAGCGCAACTGGACGATCGTAAAGCAGACGCCCGACAGCATCACGCTCGCCATTACCGACCCGGATGGCCGCGCCGGTTATCCCGGCAATTGCAAGGTCACCTGCACCTACCAGCTGAAGCCCGGCGGCGTCTTGAGCGTCGTCTACGAGAGCGAAACCGACCGAGCGACGCTCGCCAATGTCTGCCAGCACAGCTATTTCAATCTCGACGGCAGCGCCGACGCCCTCGGCCACGACATCATGATCGCTGCCGACCACTATCTGCCCACCAGCGAACACCAGGTGCCGACGGGCGAGATCCGCCCGGTCGAGGGCACTGCCTTCGATCTGCGGGAAATGACGCGGCTCAGCCGCCAGACCGAAGGCGAGCGTATCGCCTACGACCACAATTTCTGCCTTTCGAACGAACGCATGGCGAAACATTCGGTGGCGCTAGCTCGCAGCATCGATTCGGGTGTCACGATGGAAGTGCTGACGACCGAGCCCGGCGTGCAGCTCTATACCGGCGCAAAGCTGAACATCCCCGTCCCCGGCCTCGAGGGCCGCCGTTACGGCGCCTTTGCCGGCTTCTGTCTCGAAACCCAGATCTGGCCGGATGCGGCCAACCACGCCGGCTTCCCGAACGCGGTACTTCGCCCCGGCGAGATCCGCCGGCAGGAGACGGACTACGTGTTCATGAAGAGCTGAGCGCGGAAACGGCGACCGGCTTTACCAACAAAGGCAAAATGCAAAAGGAGCCGTCTCGGCGGTCCGAACCACATGGTGCGGACGGCACTATCGGCGCATGGAATGCCTGACGGCAAATGCCGTTTCATTCCAGAAATGACTGTGAAATGAAGTGGTTGGGAGAAATTGGAGCGGGTGAGGCGATTCGAACGCCCGACCCCAACCTTGGCAAGGTTGTGCTCTACCCCTGAGCTACACCCGCTCATCATCCAAGGTCCGGGGGTAGTCGGTGGACCGTGGCGTCGGCGCTGTCTTGCGGCGACGGGCGGTATATGGCCTAAGCGATTTTGGAATGCAACAGGGAAATGACGAGAAATCGAATATTTTTTTGGACACCCTTCGCAAAGCCCGGAAATGCCGCGTTTTCGGCCGGCTTCGCCGCCTGTGAGATTGCGTCCTGACGGCCTTCTCCCCTAAAGCAGAGACGAAACGAACGCCCTGGGGATGAGAATCATGCGTGAATCACAGCCGAAAACCGCCGAAGACCTCTTCAATTTTCTCGATGGACTTGGAATCGAGCATAAGACGAAGAACCACGCTCCGGTTTTCACCGTGGCCGAATCGGTGGCGCTTCGTGACGAGATGCCCGGTGGCCACACGAAAAACCTCTTCGTGACGGACAAGAAGGACAACTATTTCCTGCTCACCGTCGAGGAGCACGCGACGGTGGACCTGAAGACCGTGCACCAGGTGATCGGCGCGGCAAGCAAGGTATCCTTCGGCAAGCCGGAGAAGCTGATGGAGTATCTCGGCGTCATTCCGGGGGCCGTAACCGCCTTCGGCGCGATCAACGACACCGGGGGCAACGTCAAGGTCATCCTCGACGAGGCGCTGATGACGTTCGATATCGTCAACTGCCACCCGCTTTCCAACGACGCAACGACCTCGATCGCTTCGAAGGATCTGTTGCGCTTCATGGAAGCGACCGGACACGAACCGCTTGTCTTGAAAGTCACGGCCTGACATACGATCTTTGGCGCGAATGCAGTAAGCTGGCGGACGAGCCGGCGAGGAGAGAAGAATGACGGGCAGCGACAATCCCTATGCAGGGTCTTTCGGCACTCAGATGACGGCTTCGGCCTCCTTCGGCCAGCCGGCGCCGGCGGCCGCGTCGGGCGGTGACCTGATCAAGGAAACCACCACTGCCAACTTCACCAAGGACGTGCTCGAAGCCTCCAGGCAGCAGCCCGTTCTCGTCGATTTCTGGGCGCCCTGGTGCGGTCCCTGCAAGCAGCTGACCCCTGTCATCGAAAAGGTGGTCACGGAAGCCGCAGGCCGCGTCAAGCTCGTCAAGATGAACATCGACGATCATCCCTCGATCGCCGGCCAGCTCGGCATCCAGTCGATCCCGGCCGTCATCGCCTTCGTCGGCGGTCGCCCGGTCGACGGTTTCATGGGCGCAGTTCCGGAAAGCCAGATCAAGCAGTTCATCGAAAAGATCGCCGGCCCCGCCGTTGACGACAGCAAGGCCGAGATCGAGGCGGTTCTCGCCGACGCCAAGGCGCTCATCGATGCCGGCGATGCCGAGAACGCCGCCGGCCTCTATGGCGCCGTGCTGCAGGCCGACCCGGAAAATGTCTTGGCGATCGCCGGCATGGTCGATTGCATGATCGCGCTCGGCCAGCTTGCCGAGGCCCGCGAGGCGCTGTCCAGCCTGCCGGAAGATCTTGCCAAGGATGCCGGCATTGCCGCCATCGGCAAAAAGCTCGACCAGATCGAGGAAGCCCGCAAGCTCGGCGATCCCAACGAGTTCGAACGGCGCCTCGCCGCAAACCCCGATGATCACGAGGCGCGCGTGCTGCTCGCCAAGATCCGCAACGTCGAGGGCGACCGGATGGCTGCGGCCGACCATCTGCTCACGATCATGAAGCGCGACCGGGCTTACGACGACGACGGCGCGCGGCGCGAGCTGCTTTCGTTCTTCGAGGTCTGGGGCCCGAAGGATCCGGCAACCATCGCCGCCCGACGCAAGCTCTCGTCGATCCTGTTCTCCTGAGCCGTCAGACATGTTTTTGAAAGGGGCGCTATCTGCGCCCCTTTTCGTAAGCGGATCCGATCACGATCCATCTTCACCTGTGAAGATCGACGGGCTCGTCCCTTGAGATTTTCAAGCAGCGCACCATCTTTTGATCTGGTTGACCACGCTTCCTTGGCGGGGCAAAGCGAATACCGGCAGGGTCTATCGGAAATGCACGTCGGAAATGCACGCTATCTCGGTCCGAAGGACTTGCCGGAGATCATTCCGGTGTTTCCGCTGACCGGTGCATTGCTGCTTCCCGGCGCCCAGCTTCCCCTCAACATCTTCGAGCCGCGCTACCTCGCGATGCTCGATGACGCCCTTTCCGGCAACCGCCTGATCGGCATCGTACAGCCGTCCTTCTGCGAGGGTCGCAACGACACCGCCACCGGACCGATGCAGGCGCTCTGTGAGGTCGGCTGCATTGGTCGCATCACCTCCTTTGCCGAGACCGGCGACGGCCGCTACATCACCTCGCTCACAGGCGTCTGCCGCTACCGGCTGTTTTCGGAAGTCGGGGGCACCCGCGGCTACCGTCGCTTCCGTATCGGCCCCTTTGCGGCAGACCTCGAAAACCGCGACGACGAGACCCTCGTCGACCGGGCAGCGCTTCTGGCCGCCTTCAAGGCCTATCTCGAAGCCAACAAGCTGAAAGCCGACTGGGAAAGCGTCGAGCGGGCGAGCAACCGCACGCTCGTGAACTCCATGGCGATGATGTCGCCCTATGGCCCGGCGGAGAAACAGGCGCTGCTCGAGGCCCCCGATCTCAAGACCCGCGCCGAAACCCTGATCGCCATCACCGAAATCGTGCTTGCGCGCGACTTCGGCGATATGGACAGCATTTTGCAGTGAGCAACGGATAGATGGATATCAACGCCAGCAAGGTCGATCCGAAACTGCTCGAACTGCTCGTCTGCCCGCTGACCAAGGGACGCCTCAGCTATCACGCCGAAGCCAATGAACTGATCTCGGAAAAGGCGCGCCTCGCCTATCCCATCCGCGACGGCGTACCGATCATGCTGATCTCGGAAGCACGCAAGATCGAGGATTGAGGGCCGCGTCGGCCCGTTACCCGTACAGTTCTCGACTGCCCCTCATCCGGCCTGCCGGCCACCTTCTCCCCGCAAACGCAGCGAGGCGTCCCCTCTCCCATCCTGCGAGGAGAGGGCTAGTCCTCGGGTTTAACCCGAGGAGAGGGGCAACCCCAGCCGTAAAGCCTCAGATCGGCTGACCCGACAACAACCGCGGATCGGTCTCCCCGGCAATACCGGCCGCCTGGCGGATAAAGAAGCTCTTGAGAGACGGCAGCCGGTCGACGAGGCCCAGGCCGAAATCCCGGGCGATCCGGACCGGGGTGATGTCGTTGGAAAACAGCCGGTTGAGCACGTCGGTCGTAACACCCATGCGGAACGTGTCGAAACGCCGCCAGCTCTGGTAGCGCTCAAGCACCGCGAGCGAACCGATGTCGAGCCCGAGACGATCCGCCTCGACGATGGTTTCGGCAAGTGCTGCCACATCCTTGAAGCCGAGATTGAGCCCTTGCCCCGAGATCGGGTGAATGCCATGGGCGGCGTCACCGGCAAGCGCGAAGCGTGGTTTGACGAAATCGCGGGCAATCGTCAGGCCGAGCGGAAAGGCCCGCCGTCCGCCGACCACCTTCAGGTGACCAAGCTTGTGGCCGAAGCGGCGCTCCAGTTCTTCCTCGAACAGGAAATCGTCGCCCTTGACCAGGCGTTCGGCGTCCTCGGTGCGCTCGGTCCAGACCAGTGACGAGCGATTGTTCTTGAGCGGCAGGGTGGCGAAAGGCCCGGCCGGCAGGAAATGCTCCTCCGCCGTGCCCTCGTGCGGCCGCTCGTGCTCGACGGTGGTGACGATGCCGGACTGGCCATAGTCGAATTCGACGGTCTTGATGCCGGCGGCATCGCGCAGCTTGGAGCGCACGCCGTCACAGGCAACAAGCAACCGTGCTTCGAGTTCCTCGCCACCGGCGAGCGTCACGGCGACCGCGTGGTCGCCGCTCTTGAAGCTCTCGACCATGGTCGACTGGCGATTGACCACGCCGAGCGCCGCGCAGGCACCGCGCAGTGCGCCGACCATCGCCGTGTTAGGCACCATATGGGCAAACGGACGACCCTCGCCGCCGTCACCGTCGAAGGTCAGGAACACAGGCCGCACCGGATCGGCCGCCTTCGAATCGGTAATCACCATGCGGCGGATCGGCTCGGCCTCCGGCGCGATCTCATCCCAGACGCCAAGCACGTCGAGCATGCGCTCGGCCGCGGACGCAACGGCGGAAGCGCGCTGGTCCTTCTTCCAGGCGCCTTCCGGCGCGCCGTCGATCACCATCACGTCGAGATGAGGCGCCGCCTTCTTCAGCGAAACCGCGAGCGAAAGGCCGACATAGCCGCCACCGGCAATCAAGACATCGAGCATCGGCTTTCTCCGTCGCACTTGAGCATCGTTTTATGTCTATATAGATCAATGCCATCGACGTTCCTACCATCGGAGAAAGCCGAAATGTCGCGCCCCACCGAGACCGCCACCCCCATGGATGCGCTGCTGGCCATTCTCGATCTCGAAAAGCTCGAGGAAAACCTGTTCCGCGGCCGTAGCCCGCAGGTCGGCTGGCAGCGTGTCTTCGGCGGCCAGGTGATCGGCCAAGCGCTGGTCGCCGCGCAGCGAACCGTTGATGAGGGGCGTTACGTGCATTCGCTGCACGCCTATTTCATGCGGCCGGGCGATCCTTCCGTACCTATCATCTACGAGGTAGATCGCATCCGCGACGGTTCGAGCTTCGCCACCAGGCGGGTGGTCGCCATCCAGCATGGCAAGGCGATCTTCTCCATGTCCGCCTCGTTCCAGTACGACGAGGACGGTTTCGACCACCAGATCGACATGCCTGATCTCGCCATGCCCGAGACGCTTCCGGGCGAACAGGAGCTGAAGGAAAAGTTTCTCGTCCACGCGCCCGAAGCAATCCGGCGCTATTGGGAAAGGCCGCGGCCGATCGAGATCCGGCCGGCGTCGCTGCAGCACTATTTTACCCGCAACGACGGCAAGCCGATCCAGGATGTCTGGGTCAAGGCCGTCGGCACGGTTCCGGACGAGCGCCATATCCAGGCAGCGATCCTTGCCTATCTCTCCGACATGACCCTGCTCGACACCTCGCTCTATGCGCACGGCACTTCGGTCTTCGACCGGAACCTGCAGGTGGCGAGCCTGGATCACGCCATGTGGTTCCACCGCCCCTGCAAGATGGACGACTGGCTGCTCTATACCCAGGACAGTCCGAGTGCGCATGGTGCCCGCGGGATGACCAGAGGCAGCCTTTTTACGCGTTCCGGTGTGCTGATCGCCTCCGTCGCCCAGGAAGGGCTGATCCGGAAAAAGGCATCTGAATAGGAAATAAGCAGAATCTTCGTTCTGCCTATTTTTTAATCTTCTAAAGTGACGATTTTTTGATGCGCCGCAGCAATCGTGCTGCGGCTTTCTTTTTTTCTATTTGTTTTCATTACCTTAAGTCGAGCGTCAGAATCTGGCACGCCCCTTGAATGTCGTGGTTCGGTTGCACGGCGCTCTGGCGCTCCGCAGCAAGGAGAGACGGCCTCCGCCGGAGGCGAACAAGGATGAAACCAGATGAAAATTGTGATGGCCATTATCAAGCCGTTCAAGCTCGATGAGGTTCGCGAAGCCCTCACTGCTGTCGGCATCCAGGGCCTGACCGTGACCGAAGTCAAAGGCTACGGCCGCCAGAAGGGACATACCGAAATCTACCGCGGTACCGAATATGCCGTGAGCTTCCTGCCGAAACTGAAGGTCGAGATCGCCGTTCCTTCAGAACTCGTCGACAAGGCCGTTGAAGCGATCGCCGCAGCCGCCAAGACCGGCCAGATCGGCGACGGAAAGATCTTCGTCTACGCCATTGACCATGCGGTGCGCATCCGCACCGGCGAAACCGATTCAGAAGCGTTGTAAACCACGCCGTTCAGGGAGCACTACCTCGATGTCATCACTTAAGCTTTCCACCTCTCTTGGACGCCTGGGCGCAATGACCGCCGCCCTGCTTGCGCCGGCCGTGGCCTTCGCGCAGGAAGCGGCACCGGCGGCGGCCGCAGCCGTACCGGTGCCGGACAAGGCCGATACCGCCTTCATGTTCATCTCGACGCTTCTCGTCTTCTTCATGCTGATCCCGGGCCTCGCGCTGTTCTACGGCGGCCTGGTGCGCGCCAAGAACATGCTGTCGGTGCTGATGCAGTGCACCGTGATCGGCGCAACGATGATGATCGTCTGGGTCGTCTACGGTTACTCCTTCGCCTTCGGCGGCTCGACCAGCCCCTATTTCGGCGGCTTCGCCAAGATGTTCCTCGCCGGCGTCACCACTGAGAGCACGTCGGCCACCTTCTCGGAAGGCGTCGTCATTCCGGAATACATCTTCATGCTGTTCCAGATGACCTTCGCGGCACTGACCCCGGCGCTGATCGTCGGCGCCTTTGCCGAGCGCATCAAGTTCTCCGCAGCCGTGCTCTTCTCGGTACTCTGGGCGACCTTCGTCTACTTCCCGATAGCCCACATGGTCTGGGACGGCAACGGCCTGCTCTTCGGCATGGGCGCGCTTGACTTCGCCGGCGGCACCGTCGTTCACATCAATGCCGGCGTGGCTGGCCTGATCGGCGCGATCATGGTCGGCAAGCGCACCGGCTACGGCCGCGACATGATGGCACCGCACTCCATGACGCTGACGCTGGTTGGCGCTGCCATGCTCTGGTTCGGCTGGTTCGGCTTCAACGCCGGCTCAAACCTCGAAGCCTCGGGCGGCGCCATGCTCGCGACCGTCAACACCTTCCTTGCAACCGCAGCCGCCATTCTCTCCTGGTCGGCCGTCGAAACCTTCACCCGCGGCAAGGCCTCGATGCTGGGCGCCGCCTCGGGCATGATCGCCGGTCTCGTCGCCATCACGCCCGCCGCCGGCATTGCCGGCCCGATGGGCGCGATCGTCATGGGCGTGCTCGTCTCGCCGCTCTGCTACTTCTTCGTCTCTGTCGTGAAGAACAAGTTCCACTATGACGACACGGCAGACGTCTTCGGCGTCCACGGCGTCGGCGGCTTCTTCGGTGCGCTTGCCACCGGCATCTTCGCCTCCTCGTCGCTCGGCGGCATCGGTTATGCCGACGGCGTCACCATGGGCGGCCAGTTCATGACCCAGCTGACCGCGGTTGCCATCACCATCGTCTGGTGCGGCGTCGTCTCCGTCATCCTCTACAAGCTGGTGGACTCGATCGTCGGCCTGCGCGTCTCCGTCGAAGCCGAACGCGAGGGCCTCGACCTCTCGTCGCACGGTGAAGCCGCCTACCACAGCTAAGCGGATCGCGGCGCCGGCAATCCGGCGCCGCCTACAGTCCCGTCGCGATCCGCCCCACGCGGATCGCCCTTGGCCCGGATCGGAAGCTCCGGGCCTTTTTCGTCCCGATCGGTCCGGCTGCGACTGCTATTTTAGCGCCAACTACGCATGGTTAATGTCGCATTAACCGTACACCGCTTAGGTTGATTCCATGGCGCGCAATGCGCCGTGAAGATCGAGACGGGCAGCAGGCAACATGAGCAGAAGCAATCCGGCAGCGCTTGACAGCCGTTCCAACCGGTTCGTGCTAACCACCTTCGTTTGGCGACAGATCGCGTCGCTGGCGGGCTTTGCGCTGTTCGGCGCATTGGCGCTGGCCGTCGCAGCGCTCTCGACATGGAACGTCGCCGATCCCAGCTTCTCCTACGCCACGTCACAAGCGCCGACCAACGTGCTCGGTTACACGGGTGCTGCCTTTGCCGACATCTTCATGCAGTTCTTCGGGCTGGCCAGCGTCGTCGCCCTCCTGCCGGCCGTCGCCTGGGCCCTGGTGCTGATCGGCGGCAAACGTTTCGACAAGGTCTTCAAGCGCCTCGGCCTCTGGTTCGTCGGCTCGGTGCTTGCCGGCGCAGCACTCAGCTGTGTTCCCGCCCCCATCACCTGGCCGCTGCCCAACGGCCTTGGAGGCGTCTTCGGCGACATGATCCTGCGCTTCCCCGCGCTCTTTACCGGCGCCTTCCCGACCGGCACGCTTGCGACCATTCTTGCCTGCATCTTCGCCGTCCCCGCCGCCTGGTGCCTGGTCTATAGCGCCGGCCTGATCGGCGTCAGCGACGAGGAGGAGGAAGAGGAAATTGCCGAGCCGACGCCGAGCAAGGCGCGCACCGTGCGCGACGAACTGGACGAGGACGACAGCGAAGGCCCCTTCACCCTGCTGATGGGCTCCTTCGCCCATATGCGCTACACCATGCACGCGCGCATGCGCCGCATTTTCGGCATGAGCGGCACCCGAGCCACGCCCAAGCGCCAGTACGACGAACCCTATGATTTCAACAACGACGAGTTCGGCACACTGAACGAGCCCGCCCGGCCGAAGCCGATGGCCGCCGGCGACCGCATCGAGCCCTCGCTCGACCGCTCCGAGCGCCGCATCCTCACCCCGCCGCCGATCATGGCCGACGACGAGGACGACGATCTGCCCTTCGACATCGACGAGCGCCGCCCCGCCGGCATTCTGCCCGACGACGAAGACTACGATGCAGCCGCCGACTGGGCGCCGAAGGCGGCACCGCCGAAGCAGGGCCTGCCCAAGGGCGGCTCGCGCGTTTCGACGCCTGCTCCTCGCCCGAAGACGGGCCAGCGCGTCGAGCGCGAAGCCCAGCGCTCCTTCGTCGACGACAACGATGGCGACTTCACGCTGCCGCCGATGCATTTCCTTGCCGAGCCGAAAAACGTCGGCCGCGACGCCTCGCTGTCGCCCGATGCGCTGGAGCAGAACGCCCGCATGCTCGAAGGCGTGCTTGAAGATTTCGGCGTCAAGGGCGAGATCATCCACGTTCGCCCTGGCCCGGTCGTTACCCTCTACGAACTGGAACCGGCACCGGGCATCAAGTCCTCCCGCGTCATCGGCCTTGCCGACGATATCGCCCGCTCGATGAGCGCGATCGCGGCTCGCGTCGCCGTCGTTCCCGGCCGCAACGCCATCGGCATCGAACTGCCGAACCAGCGGCGCGAAACCGTCTATCTGCGCGAACTCATCGGCTCGCGCGATTTCGAGACCTCCAAGGCCCGCCTTGCCATGGCGCTCGGCAAGACGATCGGCGGCGAGCCCGTCGTCGCCGATCTCGCCAAGATGCCGCATCTGCTCGTCGCCGGCACCACCGGTTCGGGCAAATCGGTCGCGATCAATACCATGATCCTGTCGCTGCTCTATCGGCTGAGCCCCGATCAGTGCCGCCTGATCATGATCGACCCGAAGATGCTCGAACTTTCCGTCTATGACGGCATCCCGCACCTGCTTTCGCCGGTTGTGACCGACCCCAAGAAGGCGGTCGTCGCACTGAAGTGGACGGTGCGCGAGATGGAAGAGCGCTACAAGAAGATGTCGAAGATCGGCGTGCGCAACATCGACGGCTTCAACAGCCGCGTCGAGCAGGCGCTTGCCAAGGGCGAACAGATCACCCGCACGGTGCAGACCGGCTTCGACCGCCAGACCGGCGAAGCCATGTACGAGACGGAAGAATTCGATCTGGCGCCGATGCCCTACATCGTCGTCATCATCGACGAAATGGCCGACCTGATGATGGTCGCCGGCAAGGACATCGAGGGCGCCGTGCAGCGGCTCGCCCAGATGGCCCGCGCCGCCGGCATCCATGTCATCATGGCGACGCAGCGCCCCTCGGTCGACGTCATCACCGGCACGATCAAGGCCAACTTCCCGACCCGCATCTCGTTCCAGGTGACCTCGAAGATCGACAGCCGCACCATCCTTGGCGAACAGGGCGCCGAACAGCTGCTCGGCATGGGCGACATGCTCTACATGGCCGGCGGCGGCCGCATCCAGCGCGTCCACGGCCCCTTCGTCTCCGACACCGAGGTCGAAGAGGTCGTCGCCTACCTGAAGACGCAAGGCGTACCGCAATATCTCGATGCCATCACCGAGGATGACGACGAGGATGGCGAGGGCGGCGGCCCGGCCGGCACCTCCAATCTCGCCGATTCCGACGATCCTTACGACCAGGCGGTTGCGGTCGTCCTGCGCGACGGCAAGGCCTCCACTTCCTACGTGCAGCGTCGCCTCGGGATCGGTTACAATCGTGCCGCATCGCTGATCGAGCGCATGGAGCAGGAAGGCATCATCGGCCCGGCGAACCACGCCGGCAAACGCGAGATCCTCGTTCCGACCGAAGAGTAAGTCACCGGACGACAGGGCAATTCCCGCAGATTCGCGTGAGGCGAATGCATTGATAGAAAAGACGCCCGGCGGATGCGGGCAGAGGCCCTGCATAAAGGGCCAAACCGGTAACAGTCATGTGAGAGCGCGAGCGAAAAAGCTCGAAAATGGCGCCTTGAAGGCGCCGCACTTGCGCTCCAGATGATTCGTAAATGAAGGAGACCGAGATGACAGAGACTAAGACTGGCGAGCGCAACCACCCGGTGATGTCGCGCCGCCTCTTCGTGTGCGGGCTTGCGGCACTTGGCGGCATCGGCGGCACCGGTCTCGACCTCGGCCAGGCCTTCGCCCAGGCCCCGAGCGCTGCCCAGAAGATCGCCGACCATTTCTCCTCGGTGAAGACCATGGCCGGCGAATTCGTCCAGTTCGGCCCGCGCGGCGAGCAGACCGGCGGCAAATTCTATATCCGCCGCCCCGGCCGCATCCGCTTCAACTACGAGGCCCCCTCGCCGATGCGCGTCATCGCCGACGGCAAGTCCGTCGTCATCGGCAACATGAAGCTCAAGACCTGGGACATCTATCCGCTGTCGAAGACTCCGCTCAACCTGCTGCTCAGCGAGAGGATCGACCTGACCGGCAAGATGGTGCGCGACGTCAAGGAAGAGTCCGACCTCATCACCATCGTGCTTGGCGACCGTTCGATCTTCGGCGATTCGACCATCACCATGATGTTCGACCCGAAGACCTACGATCTGCGCCAGTGGACCATCACCGACGCGCAGAAGAAGGACACCTCGGTCATGATCTTCAATGTCAAGACCGGTATGGCGCTGGACGACAAGGTCTTCCAGATCCCCTATGACGAGGTCCGCAACAAGCGCGGCGGCTGAGCGACATCATGCGCCAAGCCGACCTTCGCGCGTCCATAGGACGCGCGGTTTTTAGTGCGGCCTCGTTCAGGCATTCCTTGTCCCGGCGCGCCGGACCTGCTTAAAGCTCGGGTCAAACATCCATCCCGAGCCGGCCTTCCCTTCGCGAGCGTCCGGCCCCAGCCGATCAGGGAATGACGCATGGCCCTTTCCGTCGCCACTTGGAACATCAACTCCGTTCGCCTGCGCATGCCGCTGGTCGAGCATCTGCTGCAGACCTGGCAGCCTGACATCCTCTGCCTGCAGGAAACCAAGTGCCCGAACGACCAGTTTCCGTCCAAGCCCCTGAAGGCGCTCGGCTACAATCATATCGAGATGCACGGCCAGAAGGGCTATCACGGCGTGGCGACGATCTCGCGCCTGCCGCTGCATGAACTTAGCGATCGCCGCGACTATTGCGGCATCGGCGACGCCCGCCATCTCTCGGTCGTTTTCGAGGCCGGCGGCAAGAAGATCCGGCTGCATAATTTCTACGTGCCTGCCGGCGGCGACGAGCCGGACCGCACCATCAATCCGAAATTCGGCCACAAGCTCGATTTCGTCGAGGAGATGAAGCTGCTGCACGCCGAAGCCGAGGCCGGCATTTCCTCGATCCTCGTCGGCGACCTCAATATCGCGCCGCTGGAAGACGACGTCTGGTCGCACAAGCAGCTCCTGAAGATCGTCAGCCATACGCCGGTCGAAACCGAGGGGCTGACCACGGTCATGAACGGCGGCGGCTGGGTCGACCTGATGCGCCAGCACACGCCATCCCCGACCAAGCTCTACACCTGGTGGAGCTACCGGGCGAAGGACTGGGAAGCTGCCGACCGTGGCCGCCGGCTCGACCATATCTGGTCGTCCGCCGACCTCGCGCCGGCGCTCAAGAACGTCGATATCCTGCGGGAAGCGCGCGGCTGGGAGCGCCCCTCAGACCACGTGCCCGTCATCGCGCACTTCGACATCTAGGACGTCATTTTCTGGGCGGCGGCACGCGCCTTCGGCGCCCGCTGTTCCATCAAGAAAAACATGACTAAAAGAATCATATTTTTCTTGATGCGCATTTCCAAACGGACTATCCCTCTTGTCGGGCGGCGGGGACACCGCCTCCGATGGCCGCTCAGCCGTCGTTTTCACTGATATTCGGGTGCTTTGCTCTGGCTTTGGCCGGAGGTTTTTCGTGCGCCCGCAAGAGGGCCAGAGATGCCAAAGACCTTGCCGACCACCTTCCTGCGCGCCTCGCGCCGCGCGCTGTCCGCAACCACCGTGCTCGCCGCAAGCGCTGTCGCCGTGATCCTTTCGCCGACAGCGACCCATGCGCAATCGGCCGAAAGCCAGAAGACCACCCGTCTGGAAAAGATCGAAGCGACGGCCGGCAAGGCAGCTGCGACGATCGCCGAGGATAACGACACGATCGTGCCGACACGCAACGTCTCGGCGCTGAAGACCGACACGCCGCTGATCGAAACGCCCCGCTCGGTCTCGGTGGTCACGCGCAAGGAGCTCGAAGAACGCGGCGTGCAGGACATGATCCAGGCAACGCGTTATGCCGCCGGCGTCACGACCGGCGCCTTCGGCTTCGATCCGCGTTTCGACCAGATCTATATCCGCGGCTTCGAGACGACGACGACCGGCGATTTCCGTGACGGCCTGCGCCAGCCCTACATGAACTACGGCACCTTCCCGACGGAGGTCTACGGCCTCGAGCGGATCGAGATCCTGAAAGGTCCGGTCTCGGTCATGTACGGTGCTGCCGGCGCCGGCGGCATCGTCAACCGCATCTCGAAGATGCCCGAGGAGGAGCCCCACCGCGAGGTCGAGCTGCAATATGGCACGATCGGTCGCGCCCAGGCCGCCTTCGATGTCGGCGGGCCGGTAACGGCTGACGGCGACGTCCTCTATCGCATCGTCGGGCTTCTGCGAAACGGCGAGACCAACTACGACGTTGCCGACGATCGTTACCTGCTGCAGCCCTCCTTCACCTGGAAGCCGGACGAAGGCACGTCGCTGACGGTCTACGGCCTGGGGCAGAAGGGCGAAAGCGACGCCAGCCCGCGGGTGCTCGAGCATGACGGCCGGCTGCTGCGCTACAGCGACCCGGACTATGACTACCAGAAGGTCGGCCAGGTCCAGGCCGGTTACAAGTTCGAGCACGAGTTCGACAACGGCCTGACCTTCCGCCAGCACGGCCGCGTCAGCGATCTGGACCTCAAGGCCCGTTACCTGCAGTTCGGGACGGAGGTCGCGCCCGGCGTCTTTGACCGCTCACCCGTCGCCATCAAGGACGACCAGCGCGCCTACCAGATCGACAACCAGCTCGAAGCCAACTTCGACACCGGTGCGGCCTCGCACACGCTGCTGACCGGCCTCGATTACACCTGGATCACCTCGGACTTCGGCCTCGGCTTCGGCGCCGTCGATCCGGCCTATCGCTTCGATCTCAACAACCCGACCTTCGGCGCCGGCGGTCCGACGCCAGCACTTACCAGCTTCAGCGGGCGGGACCTTCGGCAGACGGGCATCTATGTCCAGGATCAGCTGGAGGTAGGCAACTGGCGCGCCGTTGGTGGCCTTCGCTACGACTGGGTCGACCAGACCAGCACCAACAAAAACACCGGCGTCGTCGATCGCAAGGACGATGGCGAACTCACCGGGCAGGCCGGTCTGCTCTACCTCTTCGACAACGGCATCGCGCCCTATGCCAGCTACAGCACCTCCTTCGTGCCGCGCACAGAGCTTTCGGCCGATGGCCGCGTGCTCGATCCGACGACCGGCGAGCAGGTCGAACTGGGCGTGAAGTACCATCCGGAAGGCGAAGCCTATTCACTGAGCGCGGCCTATTACCGGATCGTCGAAAGCGGCGCGCCGCAATACGTGTCCGACCCGTCCCTTCCCGTCGGCTACTACTACAAGTCGGCCGGCGAGGTGACGACCAATGGTTTCGAGGTGGAAGGACGCCGGGAGTTCAACAACGGCCTGAGCTTCATCGCCGCCTATAACTACAACGACGCTGAAATCACCGGAAACGTCGATCCGTCGCTGATCGGCAACGTGCCGTCGACGAAGCCGCGCCATGTCGCATCGCTGTGGGTGAACTATCTTTTGCCCGAAGACACGCAGCTTGCGGGCCTCAGCCTCGGCGGCGGCGTACGGCTGGCGTCAAGCTCCTACACGTCCGATGCCAACACCGCCAAGAACGGTGGCGCCGTCTACTTCGACGCCTCGATCGCCTACGACTTCGGCGTCAAGAACCCCGAACTCGACGGACTGTCGCTCGCCGTCAGCGCTACCAATCTCGGCGATCGCCGCGAAGAGGTCTGCACCGATGGCTACTGCTATTTCGGCCAGGGCCGCACCGTGCTCGGCTCGCTGAAGTATCGGTGGTAGCGGGAAACCGTAGCGCGGTTCAAGCAAAACGGCCGGCGAGCGCGCCGGCCCGGCGGATCATCGCCTGCAGGTTTTCGCGGATGCGCGCTTCGACGAGCTCGGCCACTTCAGGATATTCCTCCAGCATGCGGCGGAAGAGCGGCCGATTGATGCGAATGACTTCGCTGTCTTCCTCGGCCGTTGCCGTGAACTTACGCTCGACCATCGAGATCAGCGCCAGTTCCGACAGAAGCGCTCCGCGGCTGACGGTCGAGACCGTCGTCTCAGAACCGTCGAAACCCGCCTTCGACAGGGACAAGCTGCCGCTGGCGATCGCATAGGCGCAGTCGGCCGGCGCCCCCTCGCGAAACAGCTCCTGTCCCTTGAAGATGCGGCGCCGCTCCGCGCCGAAGGCGATCAGCCTCAGCTTGTCCTCGCTGATATCGGCAAACAGCGGCACGTTGGACAGAAGCACGATATCGTCGTTGAGCGCCAAGCGGCTAACCTCCCACGGTCACGCCAGTGCCGGTCCCGATGGACCGGATCGCGCACGCGACCCATGCAAACAACAGTCTACGGAGAACGCGCGAGAAGTGGTTTGCCACCCTGCGTACCCCAGCTACGGAACGATCTTGTAGCCGCCGTTCTCTGTCACCAAAATCTCGGCATTGGAAGGGTCCCGCTCGATTTTCTGGCGCAGACGATAGACGTGGGTTTCGAGCGTGTGGGTGGTCACGCCGGAATTGTAGCCCCAGACTTCTTCCAAGAGCACGTCGCGCGTCACCACCTTCTGGTCGGCGCGGTAGAGATAGCGGATGATCGCCGCTTCCTTTTCGGTAAGCCGGATCTTCTGGCCGTTTTCGAGCGTCAGCAGCTTCTGGCTCGGCTTGAACGTGTAGGGCCCGACGCTGAAGGTTGCGTCCTCGCTCTGCTCGTGCTGGCGCAGCTGCGCCCGGATGCGGGCGAGCAGTACGGCGAAACGGAACGGCTTCGTCACATAATCGTTGGCGCCAGCCTCAAGGCCGAGAATCGTATCGGAATCGGTGTCGTGGCCGGTCAGCATGATGATCGGCGCCTTGAAGCCGCCCTTGCGCAGCAGCTTCACCGCTTCGCGACCGTCCATGTCCGGCAGGCCGACATCCATGATCAACAGGTCCACCTGCTGGGCACGCGCCGTCTGGATGCCCTTGCCGGCAGTCGCTTCCTGGATGAGGTCGAATTCCTCGTAGAGCGAGAGCTGCTCGACCAGGGTCTCGCGCAGGTCATTGTCGTCATCGACAAGAAGAATGGTACGGGTCGCCATGGGACAATTCCTGTTTGCTTCCGTTTTCAAACTAGCTCAAATGCCTGTGTTGGCAAGCGAACCAGCGTTGCTACCTCTTTATATCCGTAACCGTGCTTATGGTGCCCCCCAAATCACGGGCAAAGCAAAAATCCGTGAGAATGATGCTCAAGAAAACGTCGGGAAGAAGACCAGCCAAATCTGTCATCACCGTGCGCGCCGCACCGCGCGATCGCAAGCGAGCACTTGTCTCGTTCGACGGCCGCGTCGAGCACGCCGCCATCGGGCGAAGCGGCATTACCAGCCTGAAGCGCGAGGGCGATGGCGCCACGCCACGCGCCGCGATGAAGCTGATCGGCGGCTATGTCAGGCGCGACCGCCTCCTCCTGCCGCCGACGCCGCTGCCGACCCGGACGACGCGCACGGGCATGCTGTGGTGCGACGCGACACGCCACGCGCTCTACAATCGCCCGGTCAAGGCACCCTTCCAGCCGAGCCATGAGGAGTTGATGCGTGACGACGGGCTCTACGACATCTGCCTGGTGATGGACTGGAACCTGCTCGCGCGCCGGCGAAATGCCGGTTCGGCGATCTTCTTTCACCTGATCCGGCCGGGCTACGAGCCGACGCAGGGCTGCGTCGCCGTCAGCCTGCCGGCGATGCGTCGGCTGATCCCGCATATGCGCCGCGGCACCGTCGTGAAGGTAATCTGACCTCGACGTCCGATCGGCTCAATCGAGCGAACGCGGCGTCACGAAGCGCGCGAGTCTGGCCCCGCCGGACAGAAGCTCACGCCAGCCAGTCGCTTCGAATTCAAGGACGGCAAGCGCCGCCGTCGGAAACTTGTCCGCCATGCGCATACGAAGATCCGCGTCGCCGGAACCGACGAGCTCGTGCGCCAGGTCCTCCATGCCGGGATTGTGGCCGACGATCAGCAGCGTCCTGATGGCCGGGTCGGTTGCACGAAGCACGCTGAGGATCTGGGCGGCCTCCACCTCATAGATCGCCCGGGTGTTTTCGACCGTGATGCCGGGCGGCAAGGCAGCGGCTACCAGTGTCCAGGTCTCCTGCGCCCGTTTCGCGGTCGAGACGAGGGCGAGATCCGGCACGAGCGCATGCCGAGCCATATAGCCCCCCATCAGTGGCGCCGCCTTGCGGCCTCGCTCGCCGAGCGGTCGGTTGATGTCGGCAACGCCGTCCGGCCAGGCGGACTTGGCATGGCGCAACAGCAGCAGACGGTAGCGTTGCACAGGCAGATCGTCGCTCATCCCATCGTTCTCCCCAATGTGCCTCGGCCCGCACAGCTTAACCCATTTCAGGCGCGCGGGCGGGGAGAGCACCAAATAAAAAAGGCCGCCCCGAAGGGCGGCCATTGACGCCGGAAAAGCTCAGACCCGGCCTATTTCCATTCGCGGATATCGACGAAATGACCCGCGACCGCAGCGGCTGCCGCCATCGCCGGCGAGACCAGATGCGTGCGGCCCTTGAAGCCCTGACGGCCCTCGAAGTTGCGGTTCGATGTGGAGGCGCAACGCTCGCCAGGCTTCAGCCGGTCGTCGTTCATCGCCAGGCACATGGAGCAGCCCGGCTCGCGCCAGTCGAAGCCCGCTTCGCGGAAGATCTTGTCGAGGCCTTCGGCCTCGGCCTGTTCCTTCACGAGGCCGGATCCCGGAACAATCATCGCCGAAACGGTCGAGGCGACCTTGCGGCCTTCGACCACCTCGGCCACGGCCCGGAGGTCCTCGATGCGGCCGTTGGTGCACGACCCGATGAAGACGCGGTCGACGGCGATGTCGGTGATCTTCGTGCCCGGCTTCAGGCCCATATAGTCGAGCGCGCGCCACTTGGAGGCCCGCTTGTTCTCTTCCTGGATCTCATCCGGATTGGGAACGATGCCCTGAACCGAGATGACGTCTTCCGGCGACGAGCCCCAGGAGACGATCGGCGGCAGGTTGGCGGCGTCGAGCACGACGACGCGATCGTAATGCGCACCCTCGTCCGTGTGCAGCGTCTTCCAGTAGTCGAGCGCCATGTCCCAGGCCTTGCCCTTCGGTGCGCGCGGCTTGTCCTTGATATACGCGAACGTCGTTTCGTCAGGCGCGATCAGGCCGGCGCGGGCGCCGCCTTCGATCGTCATGTTGCAGATGGTCATGCGGCCTTCCATCGACAGCGAGCGGATCGCTTCGCCGGCAAACTCGATGACGTGGCCGGTGCCGCCGGCAGTGCCGATCTCGCCGATGATGGCGAGGATGATGTCCTTGGCGGTGACGCCCGGCGGCAGCTGGCCGTCGACGCGCACCAGCATGTTCTTCGCCTTCTTCTGGATCAGCGTCTGGGTCGCGAGCACGTGCTCGACTTCCGACGTGCCGATGCCGTGGGCCAGCGAACCGAAGGCGCCATGTGTCGAGGTGTGGCTGTCACCGCACACGATGGTCATGCCCGGCAGGGTGAAGCCCTGCTCGGGGCCGACGATGTGCACGATGCCCTGGCGCTTGTCGTTTTCCGAGTAGTATTCGACGCCGAAGTCGGCGGCGTTCTTGGCGAGCGCCTCGACCTGGATGCGGCTTTCCTCGTTCTTGATGCCGAGGTGACGGTCGGCCGAAGTCGGAACATTGTGGTCGACGACAGCGAGCGTCTTTTCAGGCGCACGGACCTTGCGGCCGGCCATGCGCAGACCTTCGAAGGCCTGCGGACTCGTCACTTCGTGAACGAGGTGACGGTCGATGTAGAGAAGACAGGTGCCGTCGTCCTGTGCGTTGACCAGGTGATCATCCCAGATCTTGTCATAGAGGGTACGCGGTGCGCTCATGGCGGTATATCCATCGAGTTTTCAAAAAAGTAGGAAAGCCGGCGGCAAGGCGGCCGGAAGCACTGATCAGGAGATCAGGATAGGCGGCTTGTAAGCGCCCCGTGGACGCGCGCAAAGAAGCGTGCCGGCAGGCGCTTGTGGTCCTGCAGCACGACGATTTTCTGCTCGCTACATCCGAATTTGGATTCCATGGCCGTGTTCATATCAATTTTCTGACAGGTCGGCAATTGCTGGAAACGGACTCAGCGCTGCTCCGCGCGCCTGAGCCGCCGCTCCAGCCCCCGCAATCCCAGCGACAGACCGATGGTCAACACGAGATAGACATAGGCAACGATCGAATAGGTCTCGAAGAAGCGAAAGGAGCCGGAGGCATAGACCTTGCCCATCTGCGTGATGTCGGCGACGCCGAGCACCGAGACGAGCGAACTGTCCTTGACCATGGCGATAAAATCGTTGCCGAGCGGCGGCAGGATCACGCGGATCGCCTGCGGAAAGATGACGAGACGAAAGCGCTGGTAGCGTGAAAGCCCCAGCGCCTTGGCGGCTTCGACCTGCCCCTTGTCTACCGAGAGGATGCCCGCCCGGAACACTTCGGCGATGAACGCAGAATAGCCGATCATCAGCGCCAGGATCGCCCGCCACATCAAGGAGATGTCGCGCACGACAACCGGCTCCATCCAGCCGGCGCTGATCAGCGGTGCTGAGATGAAATTGGCCGCGACGACGAGCCCCGGCGCGCCGACGAAGGCAATGTAGAACAGAAGCACCAGGATCGGCACGCCGCGGATGACTTCCGTATAGAAGCGGGCGATCTGCCGAAGGGACGAGTGCTCGGAGAGCGCCATCAGCGCGATGCCGAGGCCGAGCGTCGTCGCCAGCACGAAGCCCATGAGGGTCACGAAGACGGTGACGCCAAGGCCCTTGAAGACGACGGTGAAGACTTCCGAGAAGATGTCATTGCTGATGATCACGGCGGCGAGCGCCACAGCGATCACAACAAGGGCGACCAACCACCAGGGATAGTCGCCCTTGCCGGACATGTCTGAAGATTGTGGAGCGGCCATAGCCTGCTATCAGCCGCCCATCTTGTATTCGAGGAACCACTTCTTATCGAGGGCGTCGAAGGTACCGTCTTCCTTCAGCGCCTTGATCGCGGCGTTGACCGGAGCCACGAGATCCGAGCCCTTCGGGAAGATGAAGCCGAAATCTTCGGTGCCGAGCGGCCCACCGACGACCTTGAGCTTGCCTTCGGAGGAATCGACATAGCCCTTGGCGGCGACGCTATCGGTCAGGACCACATCGACGTCGCCGGCCTTCAGCGCCTGAACGGTCGCGCCGAAGGTCTCAAACAGCTTGATGCGCGGGTTCTGCTCGTTGCCATCGAGCATTTCGTAGACGGCGGTGTAGAACGGCGAGGTACCCGGCTGTGCGCCGACGAGACCGTCGGCAAAGGCGCCGAAGCTCTTGCCATCGTTGAAGCGGGCCTCGTCGCTGCGCACCAGCATGAACTGCTGCGAGCGCATGTAGGGGTCCGAGAAATCGACCTTTTCCTTGCGGTCGTCCTTGATGGTGATGCCCGTCATGCCGATCTGGTACTGACCGTCATGCACCGCCTGGATCATCGCGTCCCAGCTGGTGTTCTGGTAGTCGACCTTGAAATTCAACCGCTTGGCGATCTCATTCATCGCGTCGTATTCCCAGCCCTTGGCTTCGCCGGACTTCGGATCGACAAACTGCAGCGGCGGGTAGGCGTTCTCCGTGACGACGACGACCGTCTTGCCGCCGAGGTCAGGCAGGTCGGCGGCCAGCGCCGGTGCAGAAAACGCAAAAGGTGCTGCAAGTGCGGCTGCGATGCCCGCAAGCACGTGGCGACGGATTGTCATTGGAGGAGCTCCCGAAAAGTGTGGCAGCGGAAAATGTCACAAATTCCGTCGAAAAGACAAGCGGATAGTACCAAAAAAGAAAGGCGGCCGAGGCCGCCTTTCCAACAATCCCTAGGGATTGAAATGTTATTCTGCTGCGGCTTCCGCTGCTGCCTTTGCTTCGGCGGCTTCGGCTGCTGCCTTCTCGGCGGCGAGCGCCTGAGCTGCTGCAACCTTTTCAGCCTCGATGCGTGCCTTTTCCTCGGCAATCGCCTGACGCTCGGCTTCGTTCAGCTTGCGGGCGCGCGTGCCGGTGTTCTCGACGATACGAGCCGACTTACCGCGACGGTCGCGCAGGTAGTAGAGCTTGGCGCGACGGACCTTACCGCGGCGAACCACTTCGACGCTCTCGACGAGCGGAGAGTAAACCGGGAATACGCGCTCGACGCCTTCGCCGTAGGAGATCTTGCGAACGGTGAAGCTTTCGTTGATGCCGCCGCCCGAACGAGCGATGCAAACGCCTTCATAGGCCTGGACGCGGGTACGGTTGCCTTCGACAACGCGGACGTTGACGCGGAGCGTGTCGCCTGCGGAGAATTCCGGGAGCGTGCGCTTGGCGGCGATCTTGGCGGCCTGTTCGGCTTCCAGCTGCTGGATGATGTTCATCGGTCTAACCTTTCAAGTTCTTCTGAAACAGCCAGAGCGCTCTCGATGAACCTGTCGGGCCAGCCTTCAGGTCTTGCCGGATACCGGCAGGAGCGGATTCGCCATTCTTTGTTTTGGTCGACGGGCATGGAACCCGAACCGGGGCGGCACTTACACCAATCGCACTGCCTTGTCATCCCCGAAGGCCATAATTTCTAAGGCATCCGCGCCAGGAAAGCCGAATTTATCAGAAAATACGCAAACACGCGCGTGATGATTGTCCGATGCAACGGACTTGCGGCCGGCACAACCACCGGCTATCCCGAGCATGAGGGGTCGGGGGAGACCATGAACATCTTCGAAATACTCATGCTGTTTGCGGCCGGCTTCCTGTCCGGCGTCGTCAATGCCATTGCCGGCGGCGGAACGTTCCTGACCTTCGGGGCGATGACGCTTAGCGGTCTCTCGCCAATCGTCGCCAACGCGACCTCGTCGATCATCCAGTTTCCAGGCTACATCACCTCGGCGCTCGCCTATGCCAAGGAGATCCGCGCCGACAAGCGCTATGCGATCCTGCTCGGCGTCATCTCCGCACTTGGCGGTCTGGCCGGCGCGCTGCTGCTCATCTCGCTCTCCAATGCCTCCTTCCGCGCGCTTGTGCCCTGGCTGCTGCTGGCGGCAACGGCGATCTTCGCTGCCGGGCCGCTCCTGAAGCCTAAGGCCCGCGTCGACGAGCATGCGATCAATCCGGTCGGCATCGGCGCCCAGTTCGTCACCTCCATTTACGGCGGCTTCTTCGGCGCCGGCATGGGCATCATGATGCTGGCAGTGCTGGGGCTTGCGACCGGCGGCGGCTATCACCGGCTGAACGCGCTCAAGAACTTCATCTCGATCGTTATTGCCGCGATCGCCATCGTCGTCTTTGCCGCCGGCGGGGTCGTGTCCTGGCTGCACGCGGCAATCATGGTGCCAGGGGCCGCCCTTGGCGGCTACAGCGGCGTCTGGGCAGCAAGACGCGTGCCGCAGGCGGTCATCCGCGCGCTGGTCGTCGCCGTAGGCCTGCTGCTTGCCGCCTATTACTTCTTCACGGGCTGATTAAGAAGATCGGGCCGGCGCTCGGCGGTCAGCCGCCGCGCCTCCGCCTCGCGCCATTTGGCAATGGCGCCGTGATTGCCCGAGGTCAGCACTGCCGGGATTTCGCGGCCTTCGAAGACCTGTGGGCGGGTGTAGTGCGGATGCTCGAGCAGCCCGCCTTCGAAGCTCTCATGCACACCCGAAAGCTCGTTGCCCATGACACCCGGCAGGATGCGCACCACGGCATCGAGCAGCGTGAGGGCCGCCGGCTCGCCGCCCGAAAGAATATAGTCGCCGATCGAAACCTCTTCGAGGCCGCGGGCGTCGATCACCCGCTGATCGACACCTTCGAAGCGTCCGCAAACGATGACGACGCCGGGGCCGGCGGCGAGTTCACGCACCCGCTCCTGTGTCAGCGGTCGGCCACGCGGGCTCATCAGCAATCGCGGCCGATCGTCGTTCTCGGAGACACGATCGATCGCGCGCGCGAGCACATCCGGCTTCAGCACCATGCCGGCGCCGCCGCCAGCCGGCGTGTCGTCGACTGTGCGATGCTTGTCCTCGGCGAAATCACGGATCTGCACCGGCTCGATCGACCACTGGCCACGCTCGAGCGCCTTGCCGGAAAGCGAGGCGCCGAGATGGCCCGGAAACATTTCGGGATAGAGCGTCAGGATGGTGGCGCGAAACGTCATGGCCGCGATGCTCACTTGCGCTTCGCGGAAAACGGACTACCCGGATCCTGGTCCTTGTCGTCGGTAAGGCCGGCCGCAACCGGATCGACCAGCAGCCGCCCCGCTTCCAAATCGATCTCCAGCACCGACCATTCGGTAAACGGGATCAGCACCGGACGTCGGCCTGGCCCCTTCAGCTCAAGGAGGTCGCCGGCGCCGAAATCGAAGACACCGCTGACCTTGCCGTAGCTCGTGCCATTGCCGTCGATCGCTTCCAGGCCCTCGAGATCGGCATAGAAGAACTCGTCCTCGTCGAGATCGTCGTCGGGCAGGTTGTCGCGCTCGATGAACAGGTCGAGGCCGTTGAGCGCCTCGGCGGCATTGCGGTCATTGACGCCGCGAAAGCGAACGATGACGACGTTTTTCGCCTCGCGAATCTCCAGCACCTCGAACACACGGCCGTCTGCGCTGTGCAGATTGCCATACTCGCCGAGCGCCGTCGGATCATCGGTAAAGGACTTGACCCTGACCTCGCCGCGCAGGCCCTGCGCCGCGCCGATCGTCGCCATCAGAACCGGGTTTTCGAGTTTGCTCATCGTCCGCGTCCGTTTCGGTATATCTCGGTGCACATAACGGAAAACGGGCGGCATGGAAATGCCACCCGTTTCGTTAAGTCACGGCCAGCCGGAGAGCTGCGTCGGCAGATGACCGCCGATCACTCTCCGGACCGTTCGCCGGCTGTTATTCAGCAGCAGCAGCAGCGGCGTCTTCAGCCTTCTGCTTGGCTTCAGCAGCGCGCTCCTGAGCCTTCTTGCCCGGGGCACCCTTGGTCGGGTTGCTGCGAGCCGGGCGCTTTGCGAGACCGGCCTGGTCGAGGAAGCGCAGAACGCGGTCGGTCGGCTGGGCGCCCTGGGCGATCCAGTGGTTGACGCGCTCGGCGTCGAGCTCGACGCGCTTTTCGTCGTCCTTGCCGAGCATCGGGTTCCACGAGCCGATCTTCTCGAGGAAGCGGCCGTCACGCGGGCTGCGGGCGTCGGCAACGACGATCTGGTAGTAAGGACGCTTCTTGGAACCGCCACGGGCGAGACGAATTTTCAGTGCCATTTGAGTAACTCCTTGCAGGCTTTCTTGACCGCTTGGTTCAAGCGGAATGGTTTGTGCCGGCGTTGCCCGCGGAATGCGAGCGATCGGCGGCGATGGCTTCATGATGCCGGATGACTTCCTTGATGATGAAGTTCAGGAACTTCTCGGCGAAATCCGGATCCAGATTGGCATCCTTGGCCAGGCGGCGCAGGCGTTCGATCTGGTATTCTTCGCGCGCCGGGTCGGCCGGCGGCAGTTCGTGCTTGGCTTTCAGAACGCCGACTGCCTGGGTGCAGCGGAAGCGTTCAGCCAGCATGTGGACGAGCGCGGCATCGATATTGTCGATCGACTGCCGGTAGCCCGCCAATTCCTTTTTGATTTCGGGATCAATCATCTTTTAAGCGATCCTCACTTCTTCTTCGGCAGGCCGGGAAGGCCGGGGAAGCCGCCACCAAGACCCGGAAGCTTGGCGCCGCCCAGACCTGGCAGGCCACCGCCGCCAAGGCCAGGCATACCGCCCGGCTTCAGACCGGCGGCTTCCGCCTGCTTCTGCAGGGCTTCGAGCTGCTTCGGGTCGAGCTTCGAGAGATCAGGCATGCCGCCGCCACCGAGGCCGCCAAGGCCCATCTTGTTGGCAAGGCCGCCCATCATCTGCTTCATCATGCCGCCTTTGCCCTTACCGCCCATCATCTTCATCATGTCCGCCATCTGGCGGTGCATCTTCAGAAGCTTGTTGATGTCGGCGGCATCGGTGCCGGAACCGGCGGCGATGCGCTTCTTGCGCGAGTGCTTGAGCAGATCCGGATTGGCGCGCTCGGCCTTGGTCATCGACGAAATGATGGCGAGCTGGCGCTTGAACAGGCTGTCGTCGAGGCCGGCCGCGGCCATCTTGTCCTTCATGCCGGCCATGCCGGGCATCAGGCCCATGATGCCGCCCATGCCGCCCATCTTCTGCATCTGGCCGAGCTGGTCTGCGAGGTCGTTCAGGTCGAACTTGCCCTTGGCCATCTTGGCGGCCATGGCAGCCGCCTTCTCGGCGTCGATGTTCTCGGCAGCCTTCTCGACGAGCGAGACGATGTCGCCCATGCCGAGGATACGGTCGGCGACGCGGCGGGGGTGGAACTCTTCGAGTTCGCCCATCTTTTCGCCGACGCCGATGAGCTTGATCGGCTTGCCGGTGACCGCACGCATCGACAGCGCTGCACCGCCACGGCCGTCGCCGTCCATACGGGTGAGCACCAGGCCGGTGATGCCGACGCGTTCGTCGAAGTTGCGGGCGAGGTTGACGGCGTCCTGACCGGTCAGCGCATCTGCCACGAGCAGGATTTCATGCGGATTGGACTTCCGCTTGATCTCCGCCATCTCGATCATCAGCGGCTCGTCGATATGGGTACGGCCCGCCGTGTCGAGAATGACGACGTCGTGGCCGCCGAGCTTGGCAGCCTGAACGGCGCGCGCAGCGATATCGGTCGGCGACTGGCCGGCAATAACAGGCAACGTGTCGACGCCGGTCTGCACGCCGAGCTGGCGAAGCTGCTCCTGGGCTGCCGGACGACGCGTGTCGAGCGATGCCATCAGGACCTTCTTCTTGTCCCTGGTCTTCATCCGGCTGGCGATCTTGCCGGTGGTCGTCGTCTTACCGGAGCCCTGCAGACCGACCATCATGATGACGACCGGCGCCGGCGCATTGAGGTCGATGGTGACGCCCTCGGAGCCGAGCATCTCGACGAGCTGGTCATGGACGATCTTGACGACCATCTGGCCGGGCTTGATCGACTTCAGGATCTCGGCGCCGACGGCCTTTTCACGAACCTTTTCGGTGAAGGAGCGCACGACGTCGAGCGCGACGTCGGCTTCGAGCAGCGCACGGCGAACCTCGCGGAGCGCAGCGGAAACATCGGCTTCCGACAATGCGCCGCGGCCGGTCAGTCCATTCAATATGGAACCAAGGCGGTCCTGGAGGCTCTCGAACATTCTCACTTCCTTCTGGTTTCCGGTGGCGATCAACTCGCCGGAAACGTGGGTTCCTTCGCGCAGAAAACAAGGCGCAAAGCCAAAAACCACCCGAGGGCGCCACGCGCTGTCGGGTGTTGACCTCCGGGTTCTCTTTATACCTCTACGGGACCCGGTCGGTGGCTTCGAAGACTTGAGCTTGCGAAGGAATTGGCGCGGATAAACAGGAAAGCGCGGCAAAAGTCAAGGACGGCAGGCAAATGAGGCGCTTTCGGCTCAGAGCGCCTCGTCCTTGCCGGCGTCGTCGAGTTCGCCGGCCAGCTGCTCGAAGGCGGTCGACACCCGCGTCATCACCCGAAGTGCGGCCACCACTTCGGTCTGGTTGATATCGCCGAGCAGGGCATGCAGCAACTCCACCTCGCGGCGATGGATTTCCGCGAACAGATCACGCCCGGCCGCCGTCGGCGCGCAAAGATAGGCGCTGCGGTGTTCCGGGTTCGGCCGTCTTTCCAGCAACGTCTTGTCCATCAGCCCGTTGACGACCCTGAGCACGAACTGCCGTTTCATCGACAGGCGCCGTCCGGCTTCCGGCACCGTCAGCGGCGTTTCGCAAAAAAGTTCGAGAACCGCCCGCTCCGCCACTGATATGCCGGCACCATCGAGCATATGTTCTGCCGAGCGCTGCATATTGAGATGGATGGAGCGGACCAGCTTCAGGGTCTTGTAGAGACGTTCTTGCGGGTCGAATCGAACGAGCATGAAACCACGATAGCAATCCAGTTGCTGTCTTCAAGAATTTATTAAACCTTGACCTTTCAACCAAGGCGAACCGCCCGGATGAAGACACGCAATCCCTATTACCAAGGTCCCGTCACCGATCATTTCGACGGCACCAGGTTCTTCAATCCCGACGGCAAACCGCCCAAGGGCGCGGCAGATCTCCTGCGCTGGCAGTTCGGTAGCGGCAAGGTGCGCTGGCCCGCGCACAATCCAAGCCCGTTCGCGCCGGTGAAGCCTGAACTCAGCGTCGAAGGCGATCGCCTGCGCGTGACGATGGTCGGACACGCGACGCTGCTCATCCAGGTGCATGGGCTCAACATTCTCACCGACCCCGTCTGGTCGCATCGCGCCAGCCCGTTTGCCTTTGCCGGCCCGCAGCGCCGCAACGCGCCCGGCATCGAACTCGACGACCTGCCGCCGATCGACATCGTGCTCGTCACCCACAATCACTACGACCACCTCGATGTCGAGACGCTGGCAGCCCTTCACGAGGAACATGCTCCCCGCATCGTCACGCCGCTCGGCAACGACACGATCATCCGCCGCGCCGTTCCCGACGTCGAAATCGACGTGGTCGACTGGGGCGACCAGCTCGATTGCGGCGATGACGTCATTCTTCACGCCGAGCCCTGCCACCACTGGTCGGCGCGCGGCTCGCGCGACCGGCGCATGGCGCTCTGGGCCGCCTTCGTCGTGGAGACGCCGGCCGGCAAGATCTATCACGTCGGCGATACCGGCTTTCACGACGGCATCAACTATCGCGCCGCCCGCGAAAAACACGGCGCCTTCCGCCTCGCCAACCTGCCCTTCGGGGCCTACGAGCCGCGCTGGTTCATGCAGGACCAGCACCAGAACCCGGAGGAAGCCGTGCGCGGCATGGTCGATTGCGCCGCCGCCCATGTCGCCGGCCACCATTGGGGTACGTTTCGCCTGACCGACGAGGGCGTCGAAGAGCCGCGACAGGCGCTGGAACGGGCGCTCGATGCGGCGGGCATCGCCCGCAGCCGCTTCCGGCCGCTTCGCCCCGGCGAAATCTTCGATGTACCGACCGGCGGCGAGGGAGCCGAATAAAGGCGGCACTGGTATTTTCCGGGCTTTTCCGCCATATACAGCCCGAATGAAGGATGGCCCGCCCGGAGCGGGCCCGTTTGGACAATCGCGACATGACCGACAACGTGCAATTTGCCAGGATGAACGGGCTTGGAAACAAGATCCTCGTCGTTGACATGCGCGGTCGGAAGGATCGGGTGACGCCGGCCGCTGCGATCGCGCTCAATGCCGATCCGGCAACCGCCTTCGACCAGATCATGGCGATCCACGACCCCAAGGCTCAGGGCACCGACGCCTGGATCGATATCGTCAATTGCGACGGCTCCATGGCCCAGGCCTGCGGCAACGGCACGCGCTGCGTCGTCCAGGCACTCGCCGCCGAAACCGGCAAGAAGGCCTTCACCTTCCAGACCATTGCAGGCATCCTCAACGCCACCGAGCATGAGGACGGCACGATCTCGGTCGACATGGGCAAGCCGGCCTTTGCCTGGGACAAGATCCCGCTTGCCGAGGAATTTGCCGATACGAGCCGCATCGAACTGCAGATCGGACCGATCGACAATCCCGTCCTGCACTCGCCCTCGGCCATGTCGATGGGCAATCCGCACGCCGTCTTCTGGGTCGACAAGGACCCGATGTCCTTCGATCTCGATCGTTTCGGCCCGCTGCTCGAAAACCATCCGATGTTTCCCGAGCGCGCCAACATCACGCTGGCGCAGGTGCTTTCGCCCTCGTCGCTGCGCACCCGCACCTGGGAACGCGGCGCCGGGTTGACGCTTGCCTGCGGCTCGGCGGCTTGCGCGGCTGCGGTCAGCGCCGCGCGCACCGGCCGCACCGGCCGCAAGGTGGTGATCGACGTCGCATCCGCCCCTGCCCCGGCAAAGCTCACGATCGAATGGCGTGAGCACGACGATCATGTCGTCATGACGGGACCTGCCGAATGGGAATGGTCCGGCACGCTGAACCCGACGACCGGAACCTGGCAGCGCGACGAGGCCGAAGCGGGCGGAGCCCGGGCGCTTTGAGCGGCGTCGAGGTCATAACCTTCGGCTGCCGTCTCAATACCTACGAATCCGAAGTGATGAGGGCGGAAGCCGAAAAGGCGGGGCTGAACAACGCCATCCTCGTCAACACCTGCGCCGTCACCGGCGAGGCCGTGCGCCAGGCGCGCCAAGCGATCCGCCGTGCCCGGCGTGACAATCCGCATGCCCGCATCATCGTCACCGGCTGCGCGGCGCAGACCGAAAAGGAGACCTTTGCCGAAATGGCCGAGGTCGACGCCGTGCTCGGCAACGAGGAGAAGCTGAAGAGCGCCTCCTATCGTTCACTGCCGGATTTCGGCGTCTCGGCGGAAGAAAAGCTGCGGGTCAACGACATCATGAGCGTGCGCGCCACCGCACCGCAGATGGTCAAGCACATCGATGGCCACGTGCGCGCCTTCATCCAGGTGCAGAACGGCTGCGACCACCGCTGCACCTTCTGCATCATCCCCTATGGCCGCGGCAATTCCCGCTCCGTGCCGATGGGCGCCGTCGTCGACCAGGCGCGCAGGCTGGTCGAGGGCGGCTATTGCGAGATCGTCTTGACCGGCGTCGATGCCACCAGCTACGGCGCCGACCTGCCGGGCACGCCGACCCTCGGGCTGCTGGCGAAGACGCTTCTGAAACAGGTTCCGGAAATCCGCCGCCTGCGGCTTTCCTCGATCGACGGCATCGAGGCCGACAAACACCTCTTCGACCTGATCGCCGACGAGGCGCGCTTCATGCCGCACCTGCACCTGTCGCTGCAGCATGGCGACGACCTGATCCTGAAGCGCATGAAGCGCCGCCATTCGAGCGCCGACGCCCGCGCCTTTGCCGATCAGGTCCGGCGCTTGCGCCCCGATATCAGCCTCGGTGCCGATATGATCGCCGGCTTTCCGACCGAGACCGAAGAGATGTTCGAAAATGCCGCGAGCCTCGCCGAGGACTGCGGCATCGCGCATCTGCACGTCTTTCCCTACAGCCCGCGTCCCGGCACGCCGGCGGCACGCATGCCGCAGCTCGACCGGGCGCTCGTCAAGGATCGTGCTGCGCGGCTTCGCGCCGTCGGCGCGACGCTCTACGCCCGCCACCTCGAAGGTATGGTCGGCAGCGAGCAGACGATCCTGGTCGAGAACAACGGGCTTGCCCACACACAAAACTTCACGCTCGTCGACGCGGCTGACCTGACGCCCCGTGCGCTTGTCCCGGTCTCAATCACCGGCCACAATGGCAAGCATCTGACGATGCAGGTAAAACAGATGGCTGCGGCCTGATTTATGCGGAATTCCTGAATGGCAATGGGTTTCATCAAGAGGATCTTCACCTTCGGCAAGGGCGCGGTGGAGGAAACGAAGCCGCCGGAAGGTGTACCGGAGGAGACGATCGTCTCTGCGCCCGAAGTCGAGGCGCAGCCGGAGCCGAGCGCCGAGGCGGTCGAACCGCCTGCCGCCGTTGCCGAGGCAGAGATCGTCGAAGAGAGCCCGGAAACCGCCTTCGAACCACCTGTCGACATCGAGACCCTGCCGTTGTCCGACGACGATCCGGTGCTTGAGGCCGAGATCGAGACGGCCGGTGGCCCGGCCTCCGACGACGCCGAAGAGCTGGCGCGTGACGAAGCCGCCCCGGTCGAAGCTGTGGTAACGCCGGCCGAGACTGAAGCCGCGATACCCCCCTCTGTCCCTTCGGGACATCTCCCCCTCAAGGGGAGAGAGCAGACGGAGACCGAGGCCACAGCTGAGGAAGCAACAGCTGCCACCGAGACTGCGGCGCCTGTTGCGCACAAGGAGCCTGCTCCCTCCGATGAGATCATCGTAGCCTCCCGCGAGGCCGAAATCGTCGAGAGAATTGAGGAAGCTGCTGACGATGCCGAACCCACGGCAAGCGACGTCACGACTGCCGAAGCAGACGAGGTCACGCCAACCGAAACGCTTGCTTCCGAACTCGAGAGCGAGCCCAGCGTGATCTCCTCCCCTGTGGGGGAGATGCCCGGCAGGGCAGACGTGGGTGAAGCCGCAGCCCTCCACGAAAGCATCGAGACCGCAGAAGCCAACGCAGCAGAAGCCGCCACCGACGTCGCGCCGACCGAGACAGCCGAGGCCGAGCCCACCGCTACGCCCGCTTTGCCCAAGGGCTTCTCCGCCACCGAGCGCAAGCTCAAGGAAGAATCCGTCGCCGCGCCGAAGGAAAAGCTCAGCTGGTACCAGCGCCTGCGCCGCGGCCTCGCGCGCACCTCGTCGCAACTGACCGGCCAGATCGCCAGCCTGTTTACCAAGCGCAAGCTCGACGAAGCGACGCTGCAGGATCTCGAAGACCTTTTGATCCAGGCCGACCTCGGCGTCGAAACGGCGATGCGCATCACCGACACGCTCGCCTCGGAACGCTACGGCAAGGATGTCTCGGGCGAGGACGTGTCGCGCATCATGGCCGGCGAGATCACCAAGGTGCTTTCGCCCGTCGCCAAGCCGCTGGAACTCGATCTCAGCCACAAGCCGCACGTGATCCTGGTGGTCGGCGTCAACGGCACCGGCAAGACCACGACGATCGGCAAGCTCGCCGCCAAGCTTTCCGGCGCGGGCCTGAAAGTCATGCTCGCCGCCGGTGACACCTTCCGGGCCGCGGCGATCGAGCAGCTGAAGATCTGGGCCGAGCGCACCAACTCCGAAATCGTCTCGTCCAAACTCGGCGCCGATGCCGCTGGCCTTGCCTATGAGGCTTTCCAGCAGGCGCGCGAGAAGAAGTCCGACGTCCTGATCATCGACACCGCCGGCCGCCTGCAGAACAAGGCGGAACTGATGGCCGAACTCGAAAAGATCGTGCGCGTGCTCGGCAAGCTCGATCCGGATGCGCCGCACACCGTGCTGCAGACGCTCGACGCCACCACCGGCCAGAACGCGCTGCAGCAGGTCGAGATCTTCCGCAACGTCGCCGGCGTCAGCGGGTTGATCATGACCAAGCTCGACGGCACGGCGCGCGGCGGCATCCTCGTCGCCATCTCCGCCAAGCACAAGTTGCCGGTCTATTTCATCGGCGTCGGCGAAGGGATCGACGATCTCGAGCCGTTCGAAGCCAAGGATTTTGCCGAGGCGATCGCCGGCGTTGCCGCCTGACGGGACGATCGGGCCTGCGCGTAGTTACGCCGGCCCGTTGCCTTGATATGGTTTTGCCGCAAAGCTGGTGTTATGAGCAGGTACATGCAGAAACAGGACCCCCAGATGTCGTCGATCGAGGCTGCCAAGCCGCAGAAGGAAGTCAGCCCCTTGCTCAAGATGGTGCTGGAGCTTGGGCCGCTGATGGTCTTCTTCTTTGCCAATTCGCGTGGCGAATGGTTGGCCGGGCATTTTCCGGCGCTCTCCGAACTCGGCGGTCCGATCTTCATCGCCACCGGCCTGTTCATGGCCGCGACCGCAATCGCGCTTGCCGTCTCCTGGGTGCTGACCCGCACCCTGCCGATGATGCCGCTGATTTCGGGCATCGTCGTCTTCGTCTTCGGCGCGCTGACGCTCTGGCTGCAGAACGACACCTTCATCAAGATGAAGCCGACGATCGTCAACACGCTGTTCGGCACGATCCTGCTCGGCGGCCTGTTGTTCGGCAAGTCGCTGCTCGGCTACGTCTTCCACTCCGCCTTCAAGCTGGATGAGGCCGGCTGGCGCAAGCTGACGCTGCGCTGGGGCCTGTTCTTCCTGGTCCTCGCCGTGCTCAACGAAGTGGTCTGGCGCTCGTTCACGACCGATTTCTGGGTCGCCTTCAAGGTCTGGGGCACGATGCCGATCACCATTCTCTTTACGCTCGCCCAGATGCCGCTGATCATGAAGCACTCGCTTGACCAGGAGAACGCCGAGTGAGCACGATGCTCGAGGAGAATGACAGCCGCAACCGGCACGCACTCCTCTGGCTCGCCGCCTGTTTTGCTGTTCTCATCATCCAGATCGTCACCCAGCATCTGATGGGTCGCCTCTGGATCTGCGAATGCGGCTACGTCAAACTGTTCGAGCCCGTGGTCAAATCCAGCGGCAACTCGCAGCATATCGCCGACTGGTACACGCCGTCGCACATCATCCACGGCTTCCTGTTCTACGGCCTCGGCCATCTGCTCCTGCGCGGCAAGCCGCTGACGGCAAAGCTCTTCCTTGGGACCGTGATCGAATCGGCCTGGGAGATCGCCGAAAACACGCCGATGGTGATCAACCGCTACCGCTCCGCAACGATTTCGCTCGACTATTTCGGCGACAGCATCCTGAATTCGACGATGGATACACTGGCCATGGCCGCCGGCTTCCTGTTTGCCGCCCGCATGCCCGTCTGGCTGACCGTAACGGTCGCCATCGTCTTCGAGCTCTTCACCGGCTGGCTGATCCGCGACAATCTTACGCTCAACGTACTGATGCTCGTCTGGCCGCTGGATGCGGTCCGGGACTGGCAGGCGGGGATTTAAGCGGGCTTCGGTCGCCGTCGCAGCCCCTCATCCCGCATCCGCGACCTTCTCCCGCAGATGGGGCGAAGGGACTTGAGGCACTCACTTCATTCCACGACTGCCCGGCAGGAAATGCACGGTTTTATGCCGTCGATGCGATGCGAGAGTTTAGGGCTACCGAGCGCTACGTGTCTTCTTCGCCCCGCTTGCGGGCAGAAGGAGCCGGCAGGCGGATGAGGAGCAAATCCCTCCCATCCGAATGAGAGCTAATGCCGGGAGCGGTTACGAACCCGCAGTCGCCTTTTCGATCGCCGGCAGCAGACCCGTCTTCACGCTGTTTTCGTCGAACGGGCCGACGCGCTTGTAGAGGATCGTGCCGTCAGCGCCGACGAGATAGGATTCCGGAATACCGTAGACGCCCCAATCGATCGCCGCCTTGCCGCGCGGGTCGACGCCGATGGCGGAGAAGGGATTGCCGAGTTCGCCGAGGAACCTGAGCGCGTTTTCGTTCTGGTCCTTGTAGTTGATACCGACGACGGTCAGCCGCGGATCCTTCGACAGTTCCAGGATGAAGGGATGCTCCTGCCGGCAAGGCACGCACCAGGAGGCCCAGACGTTGACGAGCGTCAGCTTGCCCTTGATCGCCGCATCGGTCAAAGCCGGCATCGGCTGGCCATCGCGCGTGGCACCTTCGAGCGCCGGCATGTCGAGTTTTGGCGCCTTGGTGCCGATCAGCGCGGAGGGGATTTCGCTCACGTCCTTGCCGGAATTGAGCTGGCTCCAGAAGATTGCCGCAAGCCCGGCGAAGATGACGAGCGGCAGCGCCGCCAGCACGAAACGCATGGGGCCGGGTTTGCGCTCCTCGTTACCCGGAGCGGGTGCGTTGCTCATCGTGTTTCTCCGGAAGCCGGTTCGGCCGAGCGCCGGCGGATGCCTGCGGCTTCGAGTTCGGTGAGTTCACGCCGGCGGGCACGACCGTCGAGCAAGACCCAGGCAATCAGACCGAGGACCGTCAGCGTGGCTATTCCATAGCTCGTGAAAACGTAGGCGGCGTGGCTCATCATTGTGCGCGGGCTCCCCGTCCGGCAGCACGGGCCGCAAGGCGCCTGAGCGCCGTGACGCGCCGGCGCAGGATTTCGTTGCGCATGGCGGCGATGTGCAGCGTGAAGAACAACAGCGTGAAGGCGATCGCCATCACGATGAGCGGCCACAGGAACTCCGGATCGATCGTCGGTCCGTCGAGCCGCATGACGCTCGCCGGCTGATGCAGCGTGTTCCACCACTCGACCGAGAACTTGATGATCGGGATGTTGACGAAGCCGACGAGAACCAGAATGGCCGAAACCTTGGAGGACCGCGCCGGATCGTCGATCGCGCGGTTGAGCGCCATCAGCCCCAGATACATAAGGAACAGCACGAAGACCGAGGTCAGCCGCGCATCCCAGACCCACCAGGTGCCCCACATCGGCTTGCCCCAGAGCGAGCCGGTGACGAGCGCCAGGAAGGTGAAACAGGCGCCGATCGGGGCTGCCGCGCGCGAGGAGACGTCGGCAAGCGGATGGCGCCAGACGAGCGTACCGAGAGCTGCCAAGGCCATCACCGAATAGCACATCATCGACAGCCAGGCCGCGGGCACGTGCACATACATGATGCGCACCGTTTCGCCCTGCTGGTAATCACCTTCCGTCGTGAAGGAAAGCCAGACGCCGGCAACGAAGAACAGCGCCGTCAGCCCGGAAAGCCAGGGCAACAAACGGTCGGCCAGCGCCAGGAACCGCGTCGGGTTGGCGAGATCGCTGAATTTGCGGATGGCCAGGCTGTTTTCGCTCATGGTCGCTCTTTAGCGCTTAAGGCGCCCGCCTGCAATTGATCCGCGTCAATCGCCCGATCACGATCGAGTTGGAACGCGGATCATAAATGTTATCGATCTGAACAGCTTAGCGACAAATCCATGGGAATGCCGCAAACACTTTCGCCCGTTCTGGCCCGATTGCGTCAATCGGACGCGTGCCGAAGTGCTGCGGCGGCGGCAACCGGGCCGATGACGGCGAAGAACAGGGTGATTGCCGCAAGGATCATCAAAGGTGGCAGGAACGGCGCCGGATCCTCGATCGCCGCATAGACAGCGCTGACACCGAAGATCAGCACCGGGATCGCCAACGGCAGAACAAGGATCGAAACCAGCAGCCCGCCACGCGGCAGCGACACGGCAACGGCCGCCCCCACTGCACCGATGAAGGTGATCGCCGGCGTGCCGATCAGAAGCGTCAGCATGGTGGCGCCGATGGCGATCTCGCTCATGTTCATGAAGAGGCCGAGCAGCGGCGAGGCGATCACCAGCGGCAGGCCGGTCGCCGCCCAATGCGCCGCACATTTGACGAAGACGGTGAAAAGCAGCGGCGTTTCCTGCATCAGCATCAGGTCGAGCGAGCCGTCGTCGCGCTCCGCCTGGAACAGCCGGTCGAGGCCGAGCAGCGAGGCGAGCAGCGCGCCGATCCACAGGATCGCCGGACCGATGCGCGAAAGCAGGTTCAGGTCGGGACCGACACCGAAGGGAATGACTGCCACCACAGTCATGAAGAAGAGCACGCCGATCATCGCCCCGCCGCCGGCGCGGATCGACAGTTTGAGATCGCGGAAAAAGAGCGCGATCATAGCGGCAACCTTCGGATCGGCACGCGCGCGTTTTCCGGCAATGGGCTTCCAGGCATTGCGACCCTATGCATCATGCCAGTGATCTCCTGCCAGATGCTCGAACCCCGTCATGTGCAGCTCCTTCGTGCGGTCGAGCCCGAGTGGCTGGTGGGTCGCCGCAATGACGATGCCGCCTTTGCCAAGATGCGCCTTCACCAGATCGGCAAACAGCCGGTCGGCGCCGGCGTCAAGCGCTGCGGTCGGCTCGTCGAGGATCCAGATCGGGCGATAGGCAATGACCAGCTTGGCCATCGCCATGCGCCGCTGCTGGCCGGCCGAGAGATAACCGAAGGGCAGATGGGCGATATCCGGCAAGCCGACCGCTTCGACCGCCTCGGTGAGCGTGGCGCCGCGCCCCCCGGGCGAATCACCCATGAAGTCTCGCCAGAAGGAAAGATTTTCCGCGACGGTCAGTTCGCGCTTCATCGCGTTGCGGTGTCCGAGATAGTGGCTGAGCTCGGATGGATGGGCGATTTCCGGGGGGCCATTCTCAAGTTTCAGGTGCCCGCTTTCGGGCCTCAACAACCCCGCCAGAACCCGCAGCAAAGTGGACTTGCCGGAGCCGTTCGGACCCGTCACGACAAGGGCTTCCGAGGCGTCGAGAATAAAGGAAATATCGTTAAAAATCAGGTCCTCACCGCGCTTCGCGCTCAACCCTTCAGCCATGAGGCGCATGAATTTTCAGCTTCCCTTCACTCTCTTTGTCGCAGGGCAAAAAAAAGTCCCGTTTCGACCTTCGTTGCTCTGGCACGTTTTGGAGAAATTATCTATAAGGCGGCCAACACGCCAGCGGTCGGCGTGAATTTCATCCTAGCGCCGAACATGGAATGAATTTCCACGTACGGACAGCGGAAATGGCCGCACCCGCATCCCAATTCGCGCTTCACAGGCGCTCGGGCGTTCGTACGTCAGTTTTTGGCGATCAGACGGAACGGGGTATTATCCAGTGTCCAAATCCCTAGACAGCTTCAATTGTCGCTCCACGCTCACCGTCAACGGTGTCGACTACGTCTATTACAGCCTGCCCAAGGCTGAGGCGAACGGTCTCGCCGGCGTTTCCAAGCTGCCCTATTCGATGAAGGTTCTGCTCGAGAACCTGCTGCGCAACGAAGATGGCCGCTCCGTCACCAAGAAGGACATCGAGAACGTTGCCGCCTGGCTCAACGACAAGGGCACGGCTGAAAACGAAATCGCCTACCGCCCGGCCCGCGTTCTGATGCAGGACTTCACCGGCGTGCCTGCTGTCGTCGACCTCGCGGCGATGCGCGACGCCATGGTCTCGCTCGGTGGCGACCCGGAAAAGATCAACCCGCTCGTCCCCGTCGACCTCGTCATCGACCACTCCGTCATCGTCGACGAATTCGGCACCCCGAACGCCTTTGCCCGCAACGTCGAGCTCGAGTACGAGCGCAACGGCGAGCGCTACCGCTTCCTGAAGTGGGGCCAGCAGGCGTTCAAGAACTTCCGCGTCGTTCCGCCCGGCACCGGCATCTGTCACCAGGTCAATCTGGAGTATCTGGGCCAGACCGTCTGGACCCGTGAAGAAGATGGCGTCGTCACCGCCTACCCGGACACCTGCGTCGGCACCGACAGCCACACCACCATGATCAACGGTCTCGGCGTTCTCGGCTGGGGCGTGGGCGGCATCGAAGCGGAAGCTGCCATGCTCGGCCAGCCGGTCTCCATGCTCCTGCCTGAGGTCATCGGCTTCAAGCTCACCGGCAAGCTCAAGGAAGGCGTCACCGCGACCGACCTCGTGCTTATGGTCGTGCAGATGCTGCGCAAGAAGGGCGTTGTCTCGAAGTTCGTCGAATTCTTCGGCCCGGGCCTCGACAACATGACGCTCGCCGACCGCGCCACCATCGGCAACATGGGTCCGGAATACGGTGCCACCTGCGGCTTCTTCCCGGTCGACAGCGAAACCATCAACTACCTCACCATGTCCGGCCGTGAAGAGCAGCGCATCGCGCTGGTCGAAGCCTATTCCAAGGCTCAGGGCATGTGGCGTGACGGTGACGGTTCCGAACTCGTCTTCACCGACACGCTCGAACTCGACCTCGGCGACGTCGTTCCGGCCATGGCTGGCCCGAAGCGTCCGGAAGGTCGCATCCCGCTCGAAAGCATCGCATCGGGCTTCGCAACCTCGCTTGAAGGCGACTACAAGAAGCCGGGCCAGCTTTCGAACCGCTATGCCGTCGAAGGTACCGATTTCGATCTCGGCCATGGCGACGTTGCCATCGCTGCGATCACGTCCTGCACCAACACCTCCAACCCGTCGGTCCTGATCGCTGCCGGCCTGCTCGCCCGCAACGCGGTCGCCAAGGGCCTGAAGTCCAAGCCGTGGGTCAAGACCTCGCTCGCACCGGGATCGCAGGTCGTCGGCGAATACCTCGCCAAGTCCGGCCTGCAGAAGGACCTCGACGCGCTCGGCTTCAACCTCGTCGGCTTCGGCTGCACGACCTGCATCGGCAACTCCGGCCCGCTGCCGGCGCCGATCTCGAAGACGATCAACGACAAGGGCCTGATCGCCGCCGGCGTTCTTTCGGGCAACCGTAACTTCGAAGGCCGCATCTCGCCGGACGTCCAGGCGAACTACCTCGCTTCGCCGCCGCTCGTCGTCGCCTACGCGCTTGCAGGTTCCGTCCAGAAGGACCTGACCAACGAACCGCTCGGCGAGGACCAGGACGGCAAGCCGGTCTTCCTCAAGGACATCTGGCCGACCTCCAAGGAAATCCAGGAGTTCATCTTCAAGTACGTCACCCGCGAACTTTACGCGACCAAGTACGCCGACGTGTTCAAGGGCGACGAAAACTGGCAGGCCGTTCAGGTTCCTCCGGGCCAGACCTATGCCTGGGACGACGGTTCGACCTACGTGCAGAACCCGCCCTACTTCGTCGGCATGGGCAAGTCCGGTTCGGGCATCTCCGACATCAAGGGCGCCCGCGTGCTTGGTCTCTTCGGCGACAAGATCACCACCGACCACATCTCGCCGGCCGGTTCGATCAAGGCGGCTTCGCCGGCCGGTGCCTACCTCATCGGTCATGGCGTCGGCGTTGCCGACTTCAACCAGTACGGCACGCGTCGTGGCAACCATGAGGTGATGATGCGCGGCACGTTTGCCAACATCCGCATCCGCAACCACATGCTCGGCCCGAACGGCAAGGAAGGTGGCTACACCATCCACTATCCGTCCAAGGAAGAGATGTCGATTTACGACGCCGCCATGCAGTACAAGGAAGAGGGCGTTCCGCTCGTCATCTTCGCCGGCGTCGAATACGGCAACGGTTCGTCGCGCGACTGGGCTGCCAAGGGCACCAACCTGCTCGGCGTCAAGGCCGTCATCGCGCAGTCCTTCGAGCGTATCCACCGCTCGAACCTCGTCGGCATGGGCGTCATTCCCTTCGTCTTCGAGGAAGGCACGACCTGGGAATCGCTGGGCCTCAAGGGCGATGAGATCGTCACGATCGAAAATCTCGCCAATGTCCAGCCGCGCGAAAAGCGCGTTGCCAAGGTAACCTACGGCGACGGCAGCGTGAAAGATGTGCCGCTCGTCTGCCGTATCGATACGCTGGATGAAGTGACCTACGTCAACAACGGTGGCATCCTGCAGACGGTTCTGCGCGACCTCGCCGCTTAATCGCGCGAGCGCATACAAGGCTCTGGAGCCGGGACGCCGAAAGGCGCCCCGGCTCTTTCTTTGAGGTGCACCGGCCAACGATCGGGTGCTGGATCGCGCTCACTTGCCATCTCACTCCAACGTGACTTCCCGTTGATGCAGGGGCGTCGTATGTAGTGAACTCCCCCACAAGGAGTAGGCCGCCGGCCGGTAACGAAGTGACGCCATGACATCCGCAGACCGTTCTTTCATTCGCCCTGTTGCACTGGCTTTCGGGCTGCTCGCAGCCGCCGGTGCCCCTGCCGGGGCGCAGGAGAAACAGGCGGTCAAGGGCGTTGTCGAACTGTTCACCAGCCAGGGCTGTTCGTCCTGTCCGCCGGCGGATGCGGCGCTGAAGTCGCTGGTCGACGAGGGCGATGTGGTGGCGCTCGCCTATCACGTCGACTACTGGAACTATCTCGGCTGGGCCGACACGCTGGCATCGAAGGAAAACACCGAGCGGCAATATGCCTATGCGCGCATGCTCGGGCGCAACGGCGTCTACACGCCCCAGGCGATCCTGAACGGCCGCGACCACTTGAACGGCGGCAACCTGCAGGCAATCAAGACGCGGCTGGAAACGATGAAGGCGGAAGGCAAAGGGCTTGCCGTTCCCGTCGACGCCAAGATCCTCGGCGAAGAAATCCAGATCACAATCGGTAGCGGCATCGGCAAGGCCAACGTCGTCGTCGTCTATTTCGACCGCGCCAAGATCGTGAAGATGGAGAAGGGGGAGAACAGCGGCAAGGAAGTCCCCTATTGGCATGCGGTCCGTGACATACAGACGATCGGCATGTGGGACGGCCAGCCCGCGTCCTTTACGCTGCCGGCGACGGTGCTGACCGAGCGCCCGGGAAACAGCGGCTGCGCGATCCTGCTGCAATCGATGAAGGACAAGGAAACGCCGGGTGCCATCATCGGCGCTGCGGCCGTGCTCGCCGGCCCTCAGGGCAAATTGTAGGGACGGCGAAGCGCAAGGGGTTGGTTCGGCCCGGCAGCATCGAGGGGCTGGGGCTGAGGGTTCGAAGTTACCGGACCGAACCGGCCATAACTGCGTTCGGTGAACTCCCGCAGCATGACGATCTGACCGGACATACGGTGGCAACGACTCTGTCCGTCAGCGCCCGCGAGTTTTGCGATGAATTGGGGCGCCGGTTTGACTGAAATGGGGCAGAGGCAAGAAATGACCTCATCGTCCCATGGCTTCCAGCTTGCTTTTCGGCTCGTGTCAGGCACACTGTAATCGTTCTGTCACAACAGAAGGCCGGATTGCCGATGACCGATGAGCCGGATTTGCCGCAAGGCGAGGCGCGCCATCAGCGCGAGACCACTTCCGAAGTGGTCGTCGATCTTCACGAATACAAGAACGCCAAGAACGCTCCCCCCATCACTTTCCATCGTCGCGAATTGGATCAGATCCTGTGGGTCTACGGCCGTATGGTCGGCGAAGGCGAGTGGCGGGACTACGCGATCGACCACCTGAGGGACCGCGCGGTCTTCTCAGTGTTCAAGCGTTCGGGCGAAATGCCGCTCTACCGGATCGAGAAGAACCCGAAACTGGCCGCGAAACAGGGCGCCTATAGCGTGCTGAACATTCACGGCACGATCCTGAAGCGCGGTCACGAGCTCGCCCAGGTGCTCAAGGTATTCGACAAGGTGCTGAGGCTGGTGGAAACCTGACCAGCGGGAAAGGGTGCCATCAGGAGACGCACGCCGACGTCACGGGCAGCAACGGCACGACCTGCCTACGGCGCGCTGCGAGGCGCTTCGCCGACTGACATTCTTCAGCAAGCGATGGTCACTGGTAGAGGGTGTCCGGATAGACGTCTTCCGGCGGGTCGGTCGCCTGGCCCTCGCCGAGCGCGAGCTGCATGATCGTCGTGTCGAGCCAGCGGCCATGCTTGAAGCCGGTCGCTTTCATCGTGCCCTGGAGTTCGAAGCCGAGGGACCGGTGCACGGCGATCGAGGCTGGATGGGCACCGCCGATCACCGCGACCATCTGGCGGAAGCCGAGTTCCGTGCAACGCCGGACGAGCTCGACCAGCAGCGCCTTGCCGGCACCCTTGCCGCGCGCTTCCGGCGCCAGGTAGATGGAATCCTCGACCAGGAAGCGATAGGCCGTGCGCGTGCGGAAGCCGGATGCGTAGGCATAGCCGATGATCGTCCCGCCCGCGTCTACCGCAACCATGTACGGGTAGCCGCTGCCGATGATCGTTTCGAACCGGGCCCGCATCTCCTTTTCGGATGGCGGGTTAATCTCGTAGGTCGCAACGCCGTGCAACACGGATTCGCGATAGATCTCGGTGATGACGGGAAGATCGGCCAGGGTGGCGTCGCGCAGGGTCAGGGACATGGCTAAAGACTTTGATCCCAAGGTTTCGTCGTCCTTTCACTCCCACGGAGCCCGGACGCTTTCAAGCTGCTTCAGCAAACAAAAAAGGCGGCCGAAGCCGCCTTTTCCGTCTGCTGTTCAGACTTAGTTGTTCCGGTTGCCCATGAACTGGAGCAGGAACATGAACAGGTTGATGAAGTCGAGGTAGAGCGTCAGCGCGCCCATGATCGCCTTGCGGCCGGCAACGGTGCTGTCATCGGCTTCAAAGTACATTTCCTTGATTTTCTGCGTGTCGTAGGCGGTGAGGCCTGCGAAGATCAGCACGCCGATCACGTTGATCGCGAAGGCGAGCGCCGAAGAGCCGAGGAAGATGTTGACGATCGATGCGATGATGACGCCGAACAGGCCCATAATCAGGAACGTGCCGAAACCCGACAGGTCCTTCTTGGTCGTGTAGCCGTAGAGCGACAGCGCACCGAACGAAGCGGCCGTGACGAAGAACGTCTGCGTGATGCTCTGCTGCGTGAAGACCAGGAAGATCGACGACAGCGACAGGCCCATCAGGGCCGCATAGATCCAGAACGTCGTCTGCGCGGCAGAAACGCTCATGTTATTGATGCGGAAGCTCATGAAGAACACGAGGCCCAGCGGAGCGAGCATTACCACCCACTTTAGCGGGCTCGTATAGATCGCAGCACCGAACGCGGTCAGTTGGCCATCGGAAAACGCCATCTGGAACGTCAGGTAGGCCGCGACGCCAGTGATCGCCAGACCAAGCGCCATCAGGTTGTAGACCTTCAGCATGTATGCGCGAAGGCCTTCGTCAATCACGGCACCCGCCTGAGCGCCGGCGGGCGACATTCGGGTTTGGTAATTTCTCAGATCAGCCATTGTTTCCTCATTCAAGCTCCGGTGGAAGTTACGGTGTCGGGCGGCGAGTATCGCCCTGGAAGATGAGCTTCCACGCCCAGGCGCCGCTGCGGAGCTCCAGCATGCCTGTGGACAAATATGATGCCGAAACCCGCTGCACACAAGACCCGGCACTCCCGGATTCCGTTGCACCGGGCCGATTCAGACCGGCGCAATAGGGATTTACGGTTAACTCGGCCCGGTCAAAGTTCGCGCAGGACCGGCGCCGCCTTCTGCCCGAGAATGCGCCATGTACCGGCAAGTCCGATGCCGACCGTCATCACCAGCGCTGCCACAACCGTCACGATCGCCACGTCGGGCAGGAAGCTCGACGGCAGCGTCATGATGCGGTTGACGACGAACCAGGCGGCGATACCGCCGGCAAACAGCGCAAAAACTGCGGTTGCAAGACCGAGGATCGCGTATTCGTAGCTGAACGCCTTGATCAGCGTCACCCGCGTTGCCCCCAGCGTCTTCAGGACCACCGCATCGTGGACGCGCGCCCGGTTGCCGGCCGCAAGCGCGCCGGCCAGCACCAGCACGGAGGCGACGAGCGCCACGGCCGCGGCCGCCCGGATCGCCGTTGCCAGCTGACCGAGCAGCCCATTCACAATGTCGAGAGCGTCCTTCACCCGTACGCTGGTGATCGTCGGATAGGCATTGGTGACGGCCTTCAGGACCGCCGCCTCCTCTTCCGGCGTCGCCGACGGATCGATCACAGTCGCCAGCCAGGCATGCGGCGCGCCGGCAAAGGTGTTCGGCGAGAACACCATGACGAAGTTGATCGACAGCGATTCCCACTCGACATTGCGGAAGTTGGCAATCTTGGCGGTGATGTTGCGGCCGAGCACATTGACGGTGACCGTATCGCCGATCTTCAGGCCGAGTTCGCCGGCCTCCTCGGACGAGAAGGAAACCAGGGGTTCGCCGCTGTAGTCGGCCGGCCACCAGGCGCCTTCGGATAGCGTCGAATTCTCCGGCTTGTTCTTGGCGTAGGTGATACCGCGGTCGCCGCGCAGCACCCATTGGCCTGCAGGCGGCACGTTGCGGCTGTTCACGTCCTCACCGTTGAAGGCGGTGATGCGGCCGCGCAGCATCGGCACCTCGATGACCTTGCCCTTCGGGATCGCCTGGTTCAGCACCGAGCGGAAACCTTCAATCTCACTGCCCTGGATATCGACGAAGAAGAAATTCGGTGCTCGCTCCGCCATGCTTCCGGTGAGTTCGCGGCGCAGATTGCCGTCGATCAGCGCCAGCGTCACCAAAAGCGCCAGACCGAGCCCAAGCGACAGCACCACCGAGGAGGTCAGCGCACCCGGACGGTGAATGTTGCCGATCGCCAGTCTGAGAGCCGGCGAATTGACCCGCGGGCTGCGGCGCGCGAGCCAGGCGATCGCGAGCGCAACGGCCCTGAGCACGATGAAGGCGAAGGCAATCGCGCCGAGGAAGACGAGCGAAATATAGCGGTCGTAAGCCGTAAAGATCGCCAGGCCGGCGAGCGCGGCAAGACACGCGACGGCGCCGAGCAGATAGGGCCAGGCCGGAAAACCCGAGGGATCGAAACCCTGCTGGCGGAAGAGTGCGGTCGCAGGAATGGCGCGCGCCCGTCCGAGCGGCAGGATGGCGAAGGTCAGCGCCGTCAGCACGCCGAACAGGGCGGCAAGCCCGAGCGCGCCCGGATAGAGATGGAAGGCGGTCGAAATCGGCAACAGGTCGGCCAAAAACTGCGCCGCGACAAAGGGGATCAGAGCCCCGAGCACGAGCCCGATAACGATGCCGATCAAGGCGATCATCAGGATCTGTGCGAGATAGATCATCGCCACCAACGCAGCGGGCGCGCCCAGGCATTTGAAGGTCGCGATCACGCTGCGCTTGGCATCGAGATAGGCGCGCACTGCATTGGCGACGCCAACGCCGCCGACGATGAGCGCCGTCAGGCCGACAAGCGTCAGGAACTGCGAGAAACGCGTGATGTTGGCCGTCAGCGCCGGTGCTGCGTTGCCGCTGGTGCGGATCGACCAGCCGGCTGCCGGCTGGCTTTTCTCCGCCTCGGTGCGAACGGCCGCGACCCCTGCCGGATCGGCGAGCTTCACCTTGTATGTGTGCTCGACGAGGCTTCCGGTCTGCACCAGTCCCGTCGCCGCCAGGGCTTCGTCCGAGACCATCAGGCGGGGCGCGAAGCCGAAGCCGTCGGAAAGCGCATCCGGCTCGCGCGTGATCCTGCCGGCGATCCGGACACGGGCGTTGCCGAGAAGGATTTCGTCTCCGACCTTAACGTCCAGGCGGTCGAGCAGCAGAGGCGCCACGACCGCACCGAAGACGTCGCCATCGCGTGCGATGAGGTCGTGCAGCGGCCTGTCGGGTTCGCTCTCCAGCGTGCCATAGAGCGGATAGGCCGCATCGACGGCCTTCAGTTCCACCAGGGCTTGATTGGAACCGTCGGGCAGCCGCGCCATAGATCTCAGGCCAGCGGAAACCGCAACGGTTCCAAGACCATCGAGATAGGCGCGCTCTTCGGTCGTTGCGACACGATTGTTAAGCTCGAAGCGAATATCGCCGGCGAGCAGTTCCTGACCCTGCGATGCGATCGTCGCTGTGATCGATTGCGACAGCGAGTTGACGCCGGCAATCGCCGCCGTACCCAGCGCAATGCAGGCGAGGAAGATGTAGAAGCCCTTGAGCCCGCCGCGCATTTCACGCAGCGCCAGCCGCAGGGCAAGCAGCGGCCGCAGCCGTACCGAAGGCGCGCCGATCATGCCGAGGCCGCCTGCTGGACCGGCGCCACGGCCACGGGGTCCGCGGCGCCGCCGGCAACGATCTCGCCCGAGCGCACCCGCACCTGCCGCGCGCAGCGGTCGGCAAGGGCGGCGTCATGGGTCACGAGCACGAGTGTCATGCCGCGGTCACGCTGTTCGGCGAAAAGCAGATCGGCGATCTGCCGTCCGGTTTCGGCGTCGAGGTTGCCGGTTGGTTCGTCGGCGATCAGAAGCTTCGGCGAGGGCGCAAGCGCCCGGGCGATCGCAACGCGCTGCTGCTCGCCGCCCGAGAGCTGGCCGGGATAATGGCTGAGCCGCTCGCCGAGGCCGACGGCGACAAGCTCCTTGCGCGCGATCTCGAAGGCGCCCGGGACATTGGCCAGTTCGAGCGGCACGGCGACGTTTTCGAGTGCCGTCATGTTGGGAATGAGGTGGAAAGACTGGAAGACGATGCCGATGTTGCGCCCGCGAAAGTCCGCAACCCTGTCCTCGTCGAGCCGGTGCAGCGGCGTGCCGTCGATGACGATCTCGCCGCGATCCAGCCGCTCGAGCCCGGCAAGCACCATCAGCAAAGTCGACTTGCCTGAACCGGACGGGCCGACGATGCCGACCGATTCTCCGGCATTGATCGTCAGGCTCATGCCTTTCAGCACATGCACCGAGGCGGCCGCCTCGCCCAGCGTCAGATCCGCGTTTTTAAGTTCGATGATGGTGCTGGCCAAGCGAAACAACCCTATATGAAACGAAGTGGGGAACAGAAACGGCATTCGGGATTTAGGAACAGGCCCATGGCATTAAAAGGATTTCAACGGGTTTTCTTGGCACTGATGATGACATTTGCGTTATCATGCACCGCACGCGCCGAGACGATCAGCCTCATCGGGTTCGGCGACAGCCTGATGGCGGGTTATCAGCTCCCGCCGGAGGACGCCTTCCCGGCCCGGCTCGAAAAGGCGCTGAAGGAAAAGGGCTTCGACGTGACGATCGCGAACGCCGGCGTTTCCGGCGACACGAGTTCCGGCGGTCTTGCCCGCATCGACTGGTCGGTGCCGGATGGTACCAAGGGCGTGATCCTCGAGCTTGGCGCCAACGACGCGCTGCGCGGCATCGCGCCTGAAGAGACCCGCAAGAACATCGAGGCGATGATCACCCGGCTGAAGGACCGCGGCATCGCCGTGCTGCTCGCCGGCATGATGGCGCCGCCGAACATGGGCGCCGACTACGCCGCCCGCTTCAACCCGATCTATCCGGAACTCGCCAAAAAATATGGGCTGGAACTCTATCCGTTCTTTCTCGACGGCGTGGTGACGGAGGCCAAGCTCAAGCTCGAAGACGGCATGCATCCCAATGGCGACGGCGTCGGCGTCATGGTCGAGAAGGCCCTGCCCGTCGTCGAGCGGTTTCTGGCAACGCTGAACAAGACGGAGTGATGACATCGTCCACAGTTAAGGCAACGTTAATATTCTGAAGCGTCAAATACCAGTTGCGTGCAGATGCGATGCGTGATTCGCTAAGACATCTGCAAGAGATTCGGGGAGCTCGCCATGCCGAGACTATTCACCGCCCTCGAAATTCCGCGCAATGCTGCAATGAGTCTTTCATTGCTGCGCGGAGGTCTTCCCGGAGCTCGCTGGATCGATGTGGAGAACTACCACATCACCCTGCGCTTCATCGGTGACGTCGACTGGCGCACCGCCGACGAGATCATCGACAAACTCGATCGCATCGAACGTCCTGAATTCCAACTGCAACTGAACGGCACCGGCGCCTTCGGCTCGAAGAAGCCCCACTCGGTCTGGGCCGGCGTTACCAACCATCCGGAAATGTATGCGCTGCAGGCCGAAATCGAGCGCATCTGCCAAAGGCTCGGACTGGGGCCGGACCCGCGCAAGTTCACCCCGCACGTGACGCTGGCGCGGCTGCGCTCCAGCCGTGTCGAAGACGTGGTCGAGTACCTCTCGGGGCGCGGCAACTTCATGACCTCGCTGTTCACGGTCTCCCGCTTCGTGCTGCTCTCGTCGCGCGATTCAGTCGGCGGCGGACCGTACCTGACGGAAGAGGTTTTCCCGCTTCACGAGGTGCGTTCGCCGAGCCTTTCGAGCAACGACGAACATCCGGCCTCCAGCATCTGGTAAAGCGCCTCGAAGGCTTCCCGCCCTTCGTAATAGGGATCTGGCACGTCCCGCAGGTCGCCTGACGCATAATCGAGAAAGAGATGCACCTTCTGCGCCGTGCCATCCGGCGCGAGCCTTTTCAGCGTGCGGACATTGTTCTCGTCCATGCCGAGGATGAGGTCGAAATCACTGAAATCTGCCTCCGCCGCCTGGCGTCCGCGCAGTGTAGAAATATCGATGCCGTGCCGCCGCGCCGTCTCTATCGATCGCCGGTCCGGCGGATCGCCGATATGCCAGGCGCCGGTTCCGGCCGAATCGATCTCCAGCGCTACAGCCAATCCCTTTTGCTCCGCCAATGCGCGCAACACGCCCTCGGCAAGCGGCGACCGGCAGATGTTGCCGAGACAAACGAAAAGAACTCTGACCGGTTTCATGCTATTCAGATTCGAAGGCTGGAGACAGTTGACGCTTATACGCGACAGCTCGGGCTTCGAACAGGCGCATGGGAGGACACAAGCGATGGCAGCGGAGAGACTGGACGAAGCGACGATTGCCGACAACCTTCACAAGATGGAAGGTTGGGTGCGGGCCGAAGACGGCAACTCGATCTGGAAGGCGTTCCGCTTCAAGAACTTCGTCGAGGCCTTCGGCTTCATGACCGAATGCGCGATCGTCGCCGAGAAGCTCAACCATCACCCGGAATGGTTCAACGTCTACAATCGCGTCGACGTGACGCTGACGACCCATGACGCCGGCGGATTGAGCGAACTCGACTTCAAGCTGGCGGCGCGCATGGACAAGGCAGCGGCCGGCCGCATGCCCGATCATTTGAAATAGGACGCGGAATTCCCATATTGAAAGCGCCGGAGCGCCGCGCGTTCACGAGAACGCCTGGCGCCCGAGAATATAGCGGAAGCGGGACGATGGACGACATCAAGATTGGTGAAATTCTCTTGCCTGGCGAAGAATCCGAGCAGGAGCGGCGGGAAAAGCGCGTGAAGCGCCGCTTCTGGCCGACCTTTCGCCGAGCTGCCCGCCAGATCCCATTCAGCCGCGACCTGGTTGCCGCCTATTACTGCGCCATCGATCCGAAGACCCCGACACGCACCCGCGGCATCCTGCTTGCAGCCCTCGCCTACTTCGTGCTGCCGATCGATATCATCCCCGACGTGCTGGCCGTCGTCGGCTTCTCCGATGACGTTGCCGTCTTGACCGCGGCCTTTGCTGCCATCAGCGGGCAGATCAAGGAAACGCACTATACCAAGGCCGACGAGACGCTGGCCGATACGCCGGAGAGCTGACGCCGGACGCCGCCTGTCCGGTTGTGGCGCCGCATTCCCGCCCGAAAGTCAAACTCTTGCCTAATTCTTTGTGGCATAGATCTGCAAGTGACGCTGGTCGCGCGCTTTGGTGCGGCTGACGCCATGCAATGGCTTGGGGCAGGAAACCTTCTGGAACGGGCATTCCGAGGCAACGCGCATCCTCGATCGAGCCCGGTTCGGCGAAGGCGCGAATCGGCGGTCGAAAGGCACTGTGCGATGGGGCAAACCGCTCCATTTCGGGGCTAAAGCCGCGGTTTTCGGCCACCGTTGACGGTTTGGTAACCTGAATTAAGTCAAAACAAATCAAATCATGACTACGCGTCGCCCGTCTGACCTGTTTCGGGTGATCGAAAAGCAAGAAAAGCGGCAGGACCTCATGTTTGTAAGAAAGATCGCAACCGCAATCGCACTCGTTCTGGCCACCGCCAGCATGGCTGCCGCCCAGTCTCCGACGCGCATCCAGCAGTTCAACGCCTGGGGCGCCTATTCCTACAATGCCGGCGGCGGCAAGGTCTGCTACGTACTCTCGGTTCCGAAGGAAAAGAGCCCGGCCGGCGTCGACCATGGCGACATCTTCTTCCTCGTTTCCCAGCGCCCCGGCCAGAACATCAGCTACGAGCCTCAGGCAATGATGGGCTATGCTCTGCAGGAAAACTCCAAGGTCAACGTCGTCATCGACGGCCGCACCTTCGTGATGTTCACCAAGGGCAATTCGGCCTGGGTCGAAAATGCTGCCGAAGAGCCGGCACTGGTTGCCGCCATGAAGAACGGCAAGGCCATGTCGGTCAACGCCAAGTCGCGCAAGGGTACCGCGACCTCCTACTCCTACTCGCTCTCGGGCATCTCCGCTGCGCTGAAGCAGATCGAAGCCTGCAAGTAATCGCGAGACCGAAAGTCACGCGTAGGGGCCGGCTGCAAAGCCGGCCTTTTGCGTTCAAGGGGCCTGCCTCGTGACTCCCAGCCAAAACAATGCTAAAGGGCGGCCAACTTGAGAGCCTCCGCGCCCCGATAGGCCGCTTTCGATGGCTCGACCGATTTCAATTCGCGCATCAGGACGATTTCCGGACCCGCTCTCCGGACGGCCTCTCGCCGTATGACAGGACATCATGAGCATGGCAGCCACTGAAATTCTGAACCGGGTGGAAATCGCCAAGGCGCCGCAGGTGCGCGCAGCCGTAGAGGCGGAAAAGCCGTCGCTGATCGGACTTCTGCGCGAGGACATGGCCAAGGCACTGGTCGAAAAGGGCGTGCCAGAACGCCAGGTCAAGATGCGCGTCAGCCAGCTCTGGCACTGGCTCTACGTGCGTGGCGTCTCCGACTTCGATCACATGACGAACGTGTCCAAGGACATGCGCGAGATGCTGAAGCAGCATTTCACCATCGCGCGCCCGGAGATCGTCGAGGAACAGATTTCCGGCGACGGCACCCGCAAGTGGCTGTTGCGCTTCCCGGCGCGCGGCGCCGGACGACCGGTCGAGATCGAGACCGTCTACATTCCCGAGGAAGGCCGCGGCACGCTCTGCATTTCGAGCCAAGTCGGCTGCACGCTCACCTGCTCCTTCTGTCACACCGGCACCCAGAAGCTGGTGCGCAACCTGACGGCCGAGGAAATCCTCGCGCAGCTGCTGCTTGCCCGCGACCGGCTCGGCGACTTCCCGGAGCGCGACACCCCGCAGGGCGCGATCGTGCCGGCCGAAGGCCGCAAGATCACCAACATCGTGATGATGGGCATGGGCGAGCCGCTCTATAATTTCGAGCAGGTCAAGACCGCCCTTCTGATCGCCTCTGACGGCGAAGGCCTGTCGCTGTCCAAGCGCCGCATCACGCTGTCGACCTCAGGCATCGTGCCGGAAATCTATCGCACCGGCGAAGAGATCGGCGTCATGCTGGCGATCTCGCTGCATGCCGTGCGCGACGACCTGCGCGACATGCTGGTGCCGATCAACAAGAAGTACCCGCTGAAGGAACTGATGGACGCCTGCCGCGCCTATCCCGGCCTTTCCAACGCCCGCCGCATCACCTTCGAATACGTGATGCTGAAGGACGTCAACGACAGCCTCGAAGACGCCAAGCAGTTGGTGAAGCTCCTGAAGGGTGTGCCCGCGAAGATCAACCTCATCCCCTTCAACCCCTGGCCGGGCACCAACTACCAGTGTTCCGACTGGGAGCACATCGAGAAGTTTGCCGACTTCATCAACCAAGCCGGCTACGCCTCGCCTATCCGCACACCACGCGGCCGCGACATCCTTGCCGCCTGCGGCCAGCTGAAGTCGGAATCCGAACGCATGCGCAAAGTCGACCGCCTCGCCTTCGAAGCGATGATGATCGCCAATCACGGCGAAGATTGAGACGAAGCGCCTCCTCGGGTCCTTCGTTCCTCGCCCATCACCCATCGATGAAGAACTTTGATGGGTGATGCAGTTCCTATCGATTGATTTCATGTCATCGGTTTCCTAAGAAAGCGGGACATCAATTGGAGGACAACCCATGCGCTCGCTTCTCATCGCCCTTGCCGCCACGGTGGCATTCACCCTGCCCGCCCGTGCCGATGAGGTGACCGTCGCCGTAACCGCGATCGTCGAGCATCCGGCACTCGACGCGGCACGCGACGGCGTGAAGGACGCGCTGACCGCCGCCGGCTACAAGGAAGGCGAGAACCTCAAATTCATCTACGAGTCGGCCCAGGGCAACCCGGCGACCGCCGCGCAGATCGCCCGCCAGTTCGCAGGCGAAGCGCCGAACGTGATCGTTCCGATCTCGACGCCGTCGGCCCAGGCGGTCGTCTCCTCGACCCGCGATATCCCGGTCGTCTTCACCGCCGTTTCCGACCCGGTCGGCGCCCAGCTGGTCAAGGACATGGACAAGCCCGGCGGTAACGTCACTGGCCTCTCCGACATGTCGCCGGTTGCCGAACACGTCGCCCTGATCAAGGAAATCCTGCCGAACGCCAAGTCGATCGGCTACCTCTACAATTCCGGCGAAGCCAACTCCGTTTCGCTGCTCGCGGTGCTGAAGACCGAGGCCGAAAAGGCCGGTCTGACCGTCGTCGAGTCCGCCGCGACCAAGTCGGCTGAAGTCCAGGGTGCTGCCCGCGCCCTCGTCGGCCGCGCCGATGCGATCTACGTGCCCACCGACAACACGATCATCTCCGCACTTGAAGGTGCCGTCGCCGTCGCCGAAGAAGCCAAGCTGCCGCTCTTCACCGCCGACACGGACTCGGTTGCCCGCGGCTCGCTCGCAGCCCTCGGCTTCAACTACTACGACGTCGGCAAGCAGACTGGCGAAATCGTCGTTCGCATCCTCAAGGGCGAAAACCCGGGTGATATCGGCGTCAAGGTTGCCGCCGGTTCCGACCTGGTGATCAACAAGAAGGCCGCCGAGAAAATGGGCGTCACCCTTCCGGAAAGTGTCGTAAAGCGCGCAACCCGCGTCGTTGAATAAGGCTTTCGGCCTTTTCAGGTTCAAGTTTGTTGCGTTTTGCCCGCCTCCGTTCCATACGGGGGCGGTTCGCTATGAGGGGCCCGGAACACCGGAGGCCGCTCCAAGTTTCTAAGCCGCACATGCGCCCGGCCGTGCGCCCCATGTGCCAAGCGGGAGCGTCGCGCTCATAAGCACAATCAGGCGCGACAGGTAGAAAAGAGGGTCTGGGGTTGAGTCTAATTGCTTTCTGGGGAGCCGTGGAGCTGGGGCTGGTCTATGCCTTCGTTGCCCTCGGCGTCTTTCTCGCATTCCGGGTTCTCGATTTTCCCGACCTCACGGTCGACGGATCGTTTCCGCTGGGCGCCGCCGTCACCGCGGTCCTGATCATCGCCGGCGTCAATCCATGGCTTGCCGCCTGCGTGGCGATGGTCGCGGGTGCCGCAGCCGGCATCGTCACGGCGATGCTCAACGTGCGCTTCAAGATCCTCAACCTGCTCGCCTCGATCCTGACGATGATCGCGCTGTTCTCGGTCAACCTGCGCGTCATGGGCAAGCCGAACGTCGCGCTGATCAACGCCGACACGATGCTGTCACCCTTCTACGGCCTCGGCTTGCGCGATTTCTACGTCCGGCCGCTGTTTATCGGCGTGCTCGTGGTCGTCGCCGTCATCATCGTCTGGCGCTTCCTTGAGAGCGATGCCGGCCTTGCGATGCGCGCCACTGGCGCCAATGCCCGCATGGCCCGCGCACAGGGCGTCGACACCAACCGCCAGATCTATCTCGGCATGGCGATCTCCAACGCGCTCGTCGCCTTCGGTGGCGCTCTGTTCGCCCAGACCAACGGCTTTGCCGACGTCACCTCGGGTGTCGGCACCATCGTCGTGGGGCTTGCGGCCGTCATCATCGGCGAGACGCTGCTCGGTGCCCGCGGCATCCTGATTGCGCTGATCGGCTGCGTGCTCGGCTCGATCCTCTACCGCATAGCGATCCAGCTGGCGCTGTCGACCGACATGCTCGGGCTGCAGGCCTCCGACCTCAACTTCGTGACCGCGGCACTCGTCACCTTCGCCCTCGTCCTTCCCCGTCTGCGTCGTGGAGGTGCGGCATGATCAGCGTCAACAACATCGAGGTCATCTTCGGCAAGGGCACGCCGCTGCAGAAGCAGGCGCTGAACGGCGTCAGCCTGACGATCGAGCAGGGCTCCTTCGTCACCGTCATTGGCTCCAACGGCGCCGGCAAGTCGACGTTGCTCGGCGTGCTCGCCGGCGATGTGCTGCCGAGTGCCGGCCAGGTGACGATCGGCAAGACAGACGTCAGCCGCAAGGGTACCGCTGCGCGCGCGGGCCTCGTCGCTCGCGTCTTCCAGGATCCGCTGACCGGCAGCTGCGGCGCACTCTCGATCGAGGAAAACCTGGCACTCGCCGCCAAGCGTGGCGAAGCCCGCGGCCTCACCGCAGCCCTCGGTCCGAAGCGCCGCGAACATTTCCGCGAACGCATCGCCGAGCTCAACCTCGGCCTTGAAAACCGCATGGGCGACCGCATGGACCTTCTGTCCGGTGGCCAGCGCCAGGCGGTCTCGCTGGTCATGGCGACGCTCGCAGGCTCCGAAGTGCTGCTGCTCGACGAGCATACGGCAGCCCTCGACCCTGGCATGGCCGAGTTCGTGATGAACCTGACGCAGAAGATCGTCTCCGAGCGCAAGCTCACGACGATGATGGTCACCCATTCGATGCGCCAGGCACTCGACTACGGCCACCGCACCATCATGCTCCACGGCGGCGAGATCGTTCTCGACGTCGCCGGCGACAGCCGCAAGGAACTGCAGGTCGAGGACCTGATCGCCATGTTCCGCCGCATCCGCGGCCAGACGCTCGACGACGATGCGCTGCTGATCGGCTGAGTACAGAAGACTAATTCACAACAAGGCCCGGGCATCCAAGATGTCCGGGCTTTTTGTTTTTGTTTACCGAGCCGTCGTCATGAAAATCTTCACCGCAAACACCGAGAAGACGCCGGCGAAGCTGAAATCAAGTGCCCGCATCACGCCCTTGTTGCGCTGCAGCCAGGAGGCAAGCCAGTCGGCGGTGAAGACGACCAGCATGTTCACCGGCATGCCGATGGTGATGAAGAACAGGCCGAGGAACAGAAGCCTGCCGGTGACCGAGGGATCATCGGCGCTGACGAACTGCGGCAGGAAGGTCATGAAGAAGATGATGACCTTGGGGTTCAACAGGTTCACCCAGAAGCCGGCCGAGATGTTGGCAAGCGCCTTGCCTTCCGTCGGCTCGACCTTCTGCACCGAAATGCTGGAGCCGAAGCGCATCGCCTGCACCGCAAGCCAGAGCAGGTAGGCGGCACCGCCGGTCTTGAGGATGGTGAATGCGGTTGGCGAGGCGGTGATCAGCGCCGAGATACCGAACGCGACGAGCAGCGTATGCACGACGATGCCGAAGCTGGTGCCGAGCACGACGAAGAGCGCGGCCTTCTTGCCCTGGGCGAGCGCCCGGCTGATCGAAAGCGTCATGTCAGGGCCGGGTGTGGCCGCCAGAAGCAGCGTCGCAGCGGCAAAGGTCAGGAGGGTCGGCAGGCTGGGAATGAAGTCCATCGTCGTTTCCTCGGCACGGGGGTCGCCTCCAGTAATCCTGCGCCTGCGCTTTTGCCAGCGGATTCGCATCGTCAAGCGTTCTAGCGCTTGTATCGCCGCAGGTTCTGGCTAAAGTGCCGCAGATTTGCACGCGGCATCGCCGCCCTCCCCAAGACCAGACGGACGGAAACCATGGCATCGCATAAAGACGTGAAAAAGGTCGTTCTCGCCTATTCGGGCGGTCTCGACACCTCGATCATCCTGAAGTGGCTGCAGACCGAACTCGGCGCGGAAGTCGTCACCTTCACCGCCGACCTCGGCCAGGGCGAAGAGCTCGAGCCGGCCCGCAAGAAGGCCGAAATGCTCGGCATCAAGGAGATCTACATCGAGGACGTCCGCGAGGAATTCGTCAAGGATTTCGTCTTCCCGATGTTCCGCGCCAACGCCGTCTATGAAGGCGTCTACCTGCTCGGCACCTCGATCGCCCGCCCGCTGATCTCCAAGCACCTGATCGATATCGCCAAGAAGACCGGCGCCGACGCGATCGCCCATGGCGCGACCGGCAAGGGCAACGACCAGGTTCGCTTCGAGCTTTCCGCCTATGCGCTGAACCCGGACATCAAGATCATCGCGCCGTGGCGCGACTGGTCGTTCAAGAGCCGCACCGACCTGCTCGAATTCGCCGAGAAGCACCAGATCCCGGTTGCCAAGGACAAGAAGGGCGAAGCGCCGTTCTCCGTCGATGCCAACCTGCTGCACTCCTCCTCCGAGGGCAAGGTTCTCGAAGACCCGGCACTGGAAGCCCCTGAGTACGTGCACATGCGCACGATCTCGCCGGAAGCCGCTCCCGACCAGGCCACCGTCATCAAGATCGGCTTCGAGCGCGGTGACGCCGTCTCGATCAACGGCGTACGCCTGTCGCCGGCAACCCTGCTTGCCAAGCTCAACGAGTACGGCCGCGACAACGGCATCGGCCGTCTCGACCTCGTCGAGAACCGCTTCGTCGGCATGAAGTCGCGCGGCGTCTACGAGACCCCCGGCGGCACCATCCTGCTCTCCGCGCACCGCGCAATCGAGAGCATCACGCTCGACCGCGGCGCCGCCCACCTCAAGGACGAGCTGATGCCGCGCTACGCCGAGCTGATCTATTACGGCTTCTGGTTCTCACCGGAGCGCGAGATGCTGCAGGCCGCAATCGACAAGAGCCAGGAGCATGTCGAAGGCGAAGTGACGTTGAAGCTCTACAAGGGCAACGTCATGGTCATCGGCCGCGAGAGCGACAAGTCGCTCTACTCCGACAAGCTCGTCACCTTCGAGGACGACCAGGGCGCCTACGACCAGAAGGATGCCGCCGGCTTCATCAAGCTCAACGCGCTGCGCCTGCGCACGCTGGCCGCGCGCAACCGCTAAGACGACGCGTTTTGAAGAAAGAAGCCTCCGCGACCCGTTCGCGGAGGCTTTTTCATATGCAGGGCGAAGCGGTATCGATGCCGATGCCGCACCAGATTTCTACTCCGCCGCTTCCGAAAGCGGGTCCTTGACCGGCACGGCGAGCGGCTGCGAGCGAACGTTGCGGCGATACCAGACATAGCTCAGGATGCAGACGAGGCCGAAGCATGGAATGATCGTGCCGAGCGCCAGCACCGGAGCGCCGACCGCCGCGGCGATCGCGCCACCAAGCAGCCCCGAGCCCATCTGGACGAAACCCATCACTGCCGACGCCGTGCCAGCGATGTCCGGAAACGGCGCCATCGCCGCCGTCATCATATAGGGCATGACGAAGGCGATGCCGAAGGCATAAATCCCGATCGGCAGCATGACCGAGAGGAAGCTCGGCGGCAGCATGTGCATGGTGTAGGCAAGCGCTAGGCTGGCCGCACCGATGAAGACGAGGCCGGCCGGCACCAGCGCCTGCGGCGTGAAACGCCGCATCAGCAGCCGCACCACCACGGTTCCCGAAAAGAAAAGGCCCGACTGCATCAGCATGCCGACGCCGAACTCGGTCGGTGTCAGCCCCACCGCATTGATCAGTACGAAGGGCAGCATGGTCGCCCAGGCATAAAGTGCGCCCACCGCTCCGCCGATCACAAGTGTCGAGGAAACGAAGCGGCTGTCGCTCACCAACCGCCGATAGGCCGCAAGGATGGGCTTCAGGTGGCCCTTGGCCGGATCCGGGGTCGCGGTCTCGGCCATGAAAAACTGCACGGTGAGACAGGCCATGGCGGCAAAGCCGACCATCAGGAAGAAGATCGACTGCCACCCGAAGAGACCGAGCGCCAGGCCGCCAAGCGTCGGGGACACGGCGGGTCCGAGGGCCAGCATCATGCCGATCATGTTCATGATGCGTGCGGCTTCAGTCCCGGTGAACTGGTCGCGCACGATCGCCCGCGCCACGGTCATCCCGACGGAGGCGCCGATGCCCTGCACCAGGCGGCCGGCCAAAAGCACCGCGACGGAAGGCGCAAAGGCCGCCATCAGGCTGCCGACGAGGTAGATCGCCATGAAGATCAGCGTCGCGCGGCGGCGACCGATGACATCGGAAAGCGTGCCAGACACCAGCTGGGCAAAGGCGAAGCCGGCGAAATAGAGCGACAGCGTCATCTTGATCGCCGCTTCGCTGGAGGAGAAGGCGCGCACCAGTTCAGGCATCGCCGGCGTATAGAGCGCCATGGAAACGGGGCCGAGCGCCACCAGGAAGGCACCGATGATGCTTGTGCGCCGCTCGCTCATGCGACGCGTCATGGCGCGGCTCCGACCCGGACTTCGGCCTTCTCCGCTGTCTCCTTACCGGCAAGGCACGGATCGAGCTGACGCAAATTGTCACGCAGGATGCGCAGGTTGGAACAGAGAAGCGCGCGCGCTTCCGAGTCCAGCCCTTCCGTATAGGCATCCATCATTTCGCGAAGACCGGTCATCAGCTCGTTGAACAACGGACCGGCCTTTTCGGTGATGACGACATTCTTGGCGCGGCGATCCGCCGGATCGGGAACGCGGGCGACGAGCCCGTTCGCCTCCAGCCTGTCGAGATAGGCCGACAGCGTCATCGGCTCAATGCCCATGCGTGTGGCGATTTCGGCCTGTTTGATGCCCTCGGTGAGCGCCACCTGGATCAACGTGCGCGCCTCGCCAGGCGTGATGCCCAGATCCATGGCATTGACCTTGCGGTCGAAGGCCCCGCGCAAGAGGCGCGAGACATCGGTCAGAAGCATTCCAATGGTTTCGGATTCTAGCTTGAAGGGCATCATGATCGTTCACAGGTGATATAATAAGTTTTACTTATCATACCCTGTGAAAACGTTCAACGCGGAAGGCCATCTTTCCCTTGCCAGTTTAACGGTAAAACTTGCAAGGATTCAACGTATTACCTTCGCAATCCCGCGCGGGACCGTCGTTGTTGTGTCTCAGCCCTCAAGCTCCTCGCGCAGCATTTCGAGCTCCAGCCATTCCTCTTCCATGCGAGCGAGGTCGGCACGCAGCTTTTCCAGCTCCTGCGCCAGCTTCGCAAAAGCATTTGGATCTTTTGTGAAAAGATTGGGGTCCGCCATCTTTTCTTCGCGCTTGGCAGCCTCGGCTTCCGCCTTGGCAATCTCTTTCGGCAGGTTTTCGAGCGCGAATTTCTGCTTGTAGGAAAGCTTACCCTTGGCAGCCTTCGGCGCTTCGGCGACAGGGGCCGCCGCCTCGGCCTTGGCCTTTTCCGCCTTCTCGGCCTTGCGCTTCTCCTCGATCGCGCCCTTGCGCTGCGCCATCATGTCGGAATAGCCGCCGGCATACTCGATCCAGCGTCCATCCGGCGCCTCCGGATTGGCCGGCGCAATCGTCGAGGTGACGGTGCGGTCGAGGAAGTCGCGATCGTGGCTGACGAGGATCACCGTTCCGGCAAAACCGGCGACGATCTCCTGCAGGAGGTCGAGCGTCTCGATGTCGAGGTCGTTGGTCGGCTCGTCGAGGATCAGAAGGTTGGTTGCGCGCGCGAGGATGCGCGCCAGCATCAGCCTTGCGCGCTCGCCGCCCGAAAGCTCGCGGATCGGGGTGCGCGCCTGCTCCGGCTGGAACAGGAAGTCCTTCATGTAGCCGGTGACGTGGCGCTGCTCGCCATTGACCAGCAGGTTGTCGCCGCGCCCGTCGGTCAGGTAGTGCGCCAGCGTTTCGTCGAGATTGAGGTCTTCGCGCTTCTGGTCAAGCGTCGCGATTTCGAGATTGGTGCCGAGCTTGACCGTGCCCGTATCCGGTTCGATCTGCCCGGTCAGGATCTTCAGGAGCGTCGTCTTGCCGGCGCCGTTCGGGCCGACCAGACCGATGCGGTCGCCGCGGTGCACGCGGATCGAGAACGGCGCGACGATGGTACGCTCGCCATAGGCCTTGGTGACCTTCTCCGCCTCGATCACCAGCTTGCCCGATTCCTTGGCGTCGGCGGCCGTCGCCTGTACCGTTCCCTGCGGCCCCTTTTGGCCGCGATAGGTCGCCCGCATGGTCTGCAGCTCACCGAGGCGGCGCATGTTGCGCTTACGTCGTGCGGTCACGCCGTAGCGCAGCCAATGTTCCTCGCGCTCGATCGCCTTGCCGAGCTTGTGCTGCTCCAGTTCCTCGGCCTCCAGCACCTCGTCACGCCAGGCCTCGAAATGGGCAAAGCCGCGGTCGAGCCGCCGCGACTGGCCACGGTCGAGCCAGACGGTCGCGGTCGAGACCTTTTCCAGGAAGCGCCGGTCGTGCGAGATCAGAACGAGCGCCGAACGGCTGCGGATCAGTTCGTCTTCCAGCCATTCGATCGTCGGCAGGTCGAGATGGTTGGTCGGCTCGTCGAGCAGCAGGATATCCGGCTCCGGCGCCATGACACGGGCAAGCGCCGCGCGACGCGCTTCGCCGCCCGAAAGGCGCTTCGGGTCTTCCTCGCCGGTCAACCCCAGGTGCTGCAGCAGATAGGCGACGCGATAGGGATCGTCACTCGGGCCGAGTCCTGCCTCGGCATAGGCCTGCACGGTGTCGTAGCCGTCGAAATCCGGCGCCTGGTGCAGATAGCGGATGGTCGCGGAGGGATGGCGGAAGATTTCGCCCGACTGCGCCTCGGCCAGACCCGCGGCAATCTTCATCAGCGTCGACTTGCCCGAGCCGTTGCGGCCGACAAGACAGATGCGGTCGCCCGGTTCGACTTGAAAATTGGCGCCGGCTAGCAGCGGCGCGCCACCGAAGGTGAGGAAGATGTCGTCGAGTTTCAGAATGGGAGGCGCCAAGGCTCAGGCTCCGGAAAGATCATAGGGGCGGGCGAGCACAATGGCGCGACCGCTCTGGAGAGTGAAGCGAAGGGGACCCTCCGCAACGTTGGAAACGGTTCGGGACGAGCCGAACGGCAAGGTGAAATCGTCGAGCGGATAGCGCGCATTGACGATCGAAAGACCGGTAAGCTCGGTCAACCCGAGCACCGAGAAGAGGCAGCCCTTCGGCAAATCAAGGTCGAGCGAGCCGGCCAGCAGCGGATAGGCCTCTTCCTCGCCCGAGGTCATCAACACGGAAAGGCCACGCTCGGCAAGGGCAACAGCATGCAGCAGGTGCATGAAGGCGTGATCACTGCGGGTGCCGCCGAGTGCGCCGGCGAAAATCAGGCGGTCGGCTCCACGCGACAGCGCCGCCTCGACCGCGATCTCCCCGTCCGTCGCGGCCTTCGCCGCCGGATAGGGCTCGCGCGGGACGGAGGCGTAGTCCGCAAGAAGGGCTTCCTCGGTCGAGTCGAAATCACCGACCCAGACATCCGGCACGATGCCGAGCAATCGGGCATGGCGCATGCCGCCGTCAGCCGCAATGAAGCGACTTGCGGCCAGCTGGTGAGCCAGCCGGTCGGTCAGCGAAAGGGCGCCGCCAAGCAGAATGGTGAAGGTCGATCGAGACATGGCAAAGCCCATAGCGCAAAGGACCGCCGAAGGAAAACGAAGAAAACCGTCGAACGAGCGGTTCTCGATATTTTGGTCAGACCATCAATGCCCCTCGGGCACCGGATCGGGGAAAAGCATGCCGGCATAAATGCCGGGGGTCGAATCCGGAATCTCGACGGCGCCGGCCACCCGCTCGTAGAACTTCGCCGGCCCGACGCCGCCGATAATCGCGTAGCCATAGCCGGCCTCGCGCATCGCCGTGAGGCTTGCAAGCAACAGTGCCTCACCGATCCCCTGCCCGCGCATGCTTTCGTCGACGCCGGTCGGACCGAAGAAGCCGAGTGCCGTTACGTCGTGGCAGGAAAAGCCGACGATCTTTTCGTCATGGACAGCGACGTGCATGCGCGTCGGGGTGGAGGAAAAGGCGGCTTCCGCCTCGCCCGCCCATCCGGCACCGAAAGTCCTTTCGATCCAGGAAACAACCAGGCGGCGCTCCGGCGCCATGGCGCGGCGAATGCTGACGCCAAGGCCAAGCTTCGACTGAGGTTCAGCCGGCAGGGCATAAAGTCGAACAAGCATATCGGGCATGACATTTCCTCCTCGCTGCCGTTGTGTAGCGCAGTTGGCGGCATACGCAAACACGCGCCATTGTACTGGCCAGGCGTCCCCTAGCTTCGCCGTAAACATCGCTTGCCATGGGACCGAGGCAGCGGTAAATCTCTTGCCGCTCTAACGGGGTGCCTCCCGACCGCATTGCGGCCGGAGGCTGAGAGGCGTCAAAACGCCAACCCGCGGAACCTGATCCGGCTCATACCGGCGGAGGGATTAGACGCGATCGGATCGATACGCCCTTTTCCCATGCAACAACGAACTTTGGGAGAGAGGTCCTCGCCATGTGCAATTCATCGCAACTTAAATTCTTTAGCCGGCTAGCCCTTGCGACGGCCGCGAGCCTTGTTTTCTCCGGCGCCGCGACCGCCGCCGACGAGACGCTGACGGTGTACACCTATGAGAGCTTCATCACCGAATGGGGCCCGGGCGCCAAGGTCGCAGAAGCCTTCGAGAAGACCTGCGAATGCAAGGTCAACTATGTCGGCGTGGCCGACGGCGTCGAGTTGCTCACCCGCCTGAAGCTCGAAGGCGAGGCTTCCAAGGCCGACATCGTGCTTGGCCTCGACACCAACCTCGTTGCGGAAGCCAAGGCAACGGGCTTCTTCGCGCCGCACGGCGTCGAGGCAACCGGCGTCACCGTTCCCGGCAACTTCTCCGACGACACGTTCCTGCCCTATGACTACGGCCACTTCGCCGTCGTCTACGACACCGAGACGCTGAAGACGCCGCCGAAGAGCCTGAAGGAGCTGGTAGAAGGCGACCCGTCGCAGAAGATCGTCATCGAGGATCCGCGTACGTCGACGCCGGGCCTCGGCCTCCTGCTCTGGGTCAAGGCCGTCTATGGCGATGAGGCGGGTGCCGCCTGGACGAAGCTGAAGGACCGCGTTCTGACCGTCACCCCCGGCTGGTCGGAAGCCTATGGCCTCTTCACCAAGGGCGAGGCGCCGATGGTGCTGTCCTACACCACGTCGCCGGCCTACCACATGGTCGCGGAAAACACCGAGCGCTATCAGGCCGCTGCCTTCTCCGAAGGGCACTACATCCAGATCGAAGTCGCCGGCATGACCAAGAACGCCAAGGAGCCGGAACTGGCAAAGCAGTTCCTCGCCTTCATGACCGGTCCGGACTTCCAGTCGATCATCCCGACGACGAACTGGATGATGCCGGTCGCAGCGACCAAGGAGCCGCTGCCGGACGCCTTCAATAAGCTGGTCAAGCCGGAAAACACCTTCCTCCTGCCCTCGGAAGACGTCGCCAAGAACCGCAAGGCCTGGATCGACGAATGGCTTGCCGCCATGAGCAAGAACTGAGGCCGGATTGTTCGCACTGCGCGAAAATCGTATGACAGTGGTCGCCGGGGCAGCCTGCCTCGGCGTCTTCGTCCTTTTCGTCGGTCTTGCGATCGTCGCCTTGCTGAGCCAGACGGGCGGCGCGAGCGACGATGCGCTGTTCGACGCCTACATCTGGCGCGTCACCCGCTTCACGCTGCTGCAGGCGACCCTCTCGACGTTGCTGTCCGTGCTCTTTGCCATCCCCGTCGCCCGGGCGCTAGCGCGACGACCGCAGTTCCCCGGCCGCATCTGGCTGCTGCGCTTGATGGCGCTGCCACTCGGACTGCCGGTTCTGGTTGGCGCACTCGGGCTGATCGAGATCTGGGGGCGGCAGGGTTTCCTCAATTCCGGCCTGCGCTGGCTCGGCCTCGCGCAGCCCGTCAGCATTTACGGCCTGTTCGGCATCCTGCTTGCCCACGTCTTCTTCAACATGCCGCTTGCAGCGCGCCTGTTCCTGGCCGGGCTCGAGCGCATCCCCGCCGAATACTGGCGCAGCGCCGCCAATCTCGGCATGCCGTCACGCGCACTCTTTCGCTTCATCGAATGGCCCGTGCTGCGCGGCCTCCTGCCGGGTGCCGCCGGGCTCGTCTTCATGCTCTGCGCCACCAGCTTCACCCTCGTGCTGACGCTCGGCGGCGGGCCTGCGGCCAGCACAATCGAAGTGGCGATCTACCAGGCGCTGCGTTTCGATTTCGATCCGCCGCGCGCGATCGCGCTGTCAGCCCTGCAGATCGCCATGACCGGCCTGCTGCTGCTCCTGCTTCGTCATCTGGCGACCGAGCCGGAAGAGGGCATGACCGGTGGCCGTACTGTGCGCCGTTTCGATGGCGCGTCAAGGATCGCGCGCCTGAGTGATGGCACCTGGATCACGCTTGCCTTTCTGTTTCTCGGCGCGCCGCTGGTCGCGGTTCTCATCTCCGGACTCGAAGCCGATCTGCTGAAGCTCGCCCGCGATCCGGCGGTGCACCGGGCGCTGCGGACGAGTGCGGCAATCGCGCTCGCCTCGGCACTCGCCTCCGTCACCATGGCAGCCGTGATGATCCGGGCGGCGGCAACCGCCACCGCGCCGCGTCACGCGACGTCGCTCTCCCGCGGCTTTGCCGGTGCCATCGGTGCCAGCACCTCGCTGATCCTCTTGGTGCCGCCGGTGGTGCTCGGCGCCGGATGGTTTCTGCTTTTGCGTCCCTTCGGTGACGTCGCGCGCTTTGCACCTGCCATCGTCGTTGCGATCAACGCGCTGATGGCGCTGCCCTTCGTCCACCGCATCCTCGCGCCGGCAATGGCGACCCATGCGGCACGGTCCGAACGGCTGACGGCAAGCCTTGGCATTCGTGGTTTTGATCGTCTGCGATGGATCGACTTTCCGGCGCTGCGCAAGCCGCTATTGATGGCCCTTTCCTTCGCCATGGCGCTGTCGCTCGGCGACCTCGGCGCCGTCGCTCTCTTCGGCAGCCAAGACATGGTGACGCTGCCGTGGCTGCTCTATAGCCGTATGGGCAGCTACCGCACCGCCGACGCCGCCGGTCTCGCCCTTTTCCTCGGGCTTCTCTGCCTGATATTCACCATCCTCGGCACGGCCAATGACAGCCGGCCGGAAGGACGCAAAGCATGATCGATCCCGTTCCCGCGATAGAGTTGCGCGATGTCGAGGTCCGTTTCGAAACGGCCAAGCTCACCTTCGATTGCACCATCGCCAAGGGGGGCATCGTCGCTGTCGCCGGTGCCTCGGGCTCCGGCAAATCGACGCTGCTCCACCTCATTGCCGGGTTCGAGGATCCCGATCGCGGCGAGGTGCGCATTCTCGGCGAGAACGTTGCCGATCGGGCGCCGTCGGAACGGCCGGTCTCGATGATCTTCCAGGACAACAACCTCTTCGCCCATCTCGACGTCGCGACCAACATCGGACTCGGCATCGACCCGGCGCTTCGGCTGAGCGCAACCGACCGCGAGAAGATTGAAGACGCGCTCCGCCGCGTCGGGCTCGAAGGCTTCGGGAAAAGGCTGCCGCCGACGCTTTCAGGCGGCGAGCGCCAGCGCGTCGCCCTCGCCCGCGCGCTTGTGCGAAAGCGCCCCCTGCTGCTGCTCGACGAGCCCTTCGCAGCGCTTGATCCCGGCATGCGCGCCGGCATGCGCACGCTCCTGCGGGAACTGCACGAGGAGGAAGGCAACACGATCCTGGTGATCACACACCATCCCGAAGACGTGAAGGCCCTGGCCGACGGCGTGCTTTTTCTCGACCAGGGGCGTATCATCGCAAACGACACCCTCGACCGCTTCCTGGCGCGGCGGGACAATGCGGCGATCGACCGCTTTCTCGGCAATACTTGAAGGACGGATCGGATTCTCCACGCCCTTGGCCGATTGCCACAATTTGACCGCGGCGCCATGCGACGCGCGAAATATCCGGCAAGGGCGCGAATATTCCCGCATCCGTTGCCGTGATACCACGGGGCAACTATTTCTACCGAGACAAACTAGGCAGGTGGCGCTGAAATCAGATACAGCAAGACCAGGACTGAGAGGTCGCGGCAGAGCAACGCTGCCGGGCTGAAAAAGTAGGACTTTCAACGCTGTCGTACCACTTGTCCGCAGGATGCGGGCGGAGCGATGGATGGGAACGGGCTGAGGCATGGAGAGGCATACAGTCACACACGACCGGTTCCCGCCGAAGGGCGGACGGCTGCGTGGACGCGCCGTGGTTGCATTGCTTGCGACCACGCTCCTTTCCGCATGCCAATCCGTGATCGAGCAGACCTACCAGCCGACCGTTTCGCCCTCCTCCAATCCGCAGATCGTCGAGGAAGTCCAGAAGAACGATCCGCGGGCGCAGCTGGGCGCGCGCGAACATCCGCGCATCGTCGCAAGCTACGGCGGCGAGTACAAGGACGCCAAGACCGAGCGCCTGGTCGCGCGCATCACCGGCGCGCTGACGGCGGTCTCCGAGAATCCGCAGCAGTCCTATCGCATCACCATCCTGAACTCGCCGGCGATCAACGCCTTCGCGCTGCCCGGTGGTTATCTCTATGTCACCCGCGGCCTGCTGGCGCTTGCCAACGATGCCTCCGAGGTCGCAGCCGTGCTGTCGCACGAGATGGCGCACGTAACCGCCAACCACGGCATCGAGCGTCAGCAGCGCGAGGAAGCCGAAGTGATCGCCAGCCGCGTGGTCTCCGAAGTCCTCTCCTCCGATATCGCCGGCAAGCAGGCGCTCGCGCGCGGCAAGCTCCGGCTCGCGGCCTTCTCGCGCAACCAGGAACTTCAGGCCGACGTGATCGGCGTGCGCATGCTCGGCGAAGCCGGCTACGACCCCTATGCAGCGGCGCGCTTCCTCGATTCGATGGCCGCCTATAGCCGCTTCACGGCGGTCGATCCGGAATCCGACCAGAGCCTCGACTTCCTGTCAAGCCACCCGAACGCGCCGCAGCGTGTCGATCTCGCGCGTCGGCACGCCCGCGCCTTCGGTCCGGAAGGCACCAGCGGCGACCGCGGTCGCGACTATTATCTCGCCGGCATCGACGGCCTGCTCTATGGCGACAGCCCGCAGGAGGGCTACGTGCGCGGCCAGACGTTCCTGCACGGCCAGCTCGGCATCCGCTTCGACGTGCCCGCCGGGTTCCAGATCGACAACAAGGCCGAAGCGGTTCTGGCGACCGGCGCCGGCGACATCGCCGTGCGCTTCGATGGCGTCGCCGACACGGGCGGCCGAAGCCTGACGGACTATATCGCCAGCGGCTGGGTCACCGGCCTGAAGCCCGACACGATCCGGCAGATCAGCGTCAACGGCCTGGAAGCCGCAACCGCGCGCGCCTCCGCCGACCGCTGGGATTTCGACGTGACGGTCATCCGCATCGACACGCGGATCTACCGCTTCCTGACCGCCGTGCCCAAGGGGTCGAGCGCACTCGAGCCGACCGCAAACCAGTTGCGCAGCACGTTCCGCCGCATGACGGCCGCTGAGACGCAGTCGCTGAAGCCGCTGCGGATCCGGGTGGTGACGGTCCGGCCCGGCGACACGATCACCACGTTGTCGGCCCGCATGATGGGAACCGATCGTAAGCTCGACCTCTTCCGGGTGATCAATGCGATGCAGGTCAGCTCGACGGTGAAGCCGGGCGACAGGGTGAAGATCGTTTCCGAATAGGATTGAGACAGGCGCAGCTGAAGCGCGTTCGGTTGCGGGCGTGAATTGCCTGCCATCTGCTAGGCAAGCACGTCGCGAGGCGCCTGAACGGTCACGAACGAAAGCACGCTGCGCCAATCGTCATCGCCAAATTGACAGCGGACAGTGCCGCTTCCCGGCGCAATGCGGGGTTCCGGCGAATAGTACGGGCATGGCGGCAGACGGTCGGCGTCAGGCGGTCAATGAATGCCTGCGGTCAGCGCCGGCGCTCGCGTCGCCAAGGCCGCCCGGAGCTTCTCCAGCGCCCGAGTTTCGATCTGGCGCACACGTTCCTTGGATATGCCGAGATCGATGCCGAGCTCTTCGAGCGTCGCTCCTTCTTCCGTCAGCCGCCGGGCGCGGATGATGCGCATTTCGCGCTCCGTCAGCGCGCACAGCGCGTCGCGCAGCCACACACGTGCCCGTTCGCCGTCGATCATCTCGCTCACCTGCTCGTCCGGCAGCGGCGCGTCGCTGGCGAGGAAATCCAGCCGTTCACCGCCATCGGAATCACTGCCGCCGACCGGCGCCTGCAGCGAGGTGTCGCTGCCGGAGAGACGTGCATCCATCGTCTGCACGTCGGCGATACTGACGCCGAGGGCAGCCGCAATCTCCTCATGCATAGCCTGCGATGTAAGCTGCCTGTCGCCCTGGGCAAGCCGGGCGCGAAGACGCCGAAGGTTGAAGAACAGGGCCTTCTGCGCCGAACTGGTGCCACCGCGGACGATCGACCAGTTGCGCAGGACATAGTCCTGCATCGACGCTCGGATCCACCAGGTGGCATAGGTGGAGAAGCGGACCTCGCGGCTCGGCTCGAAACGGGCCGCCGCCTCCAGGAGACCGATATGGCCCTCCTGGACGAGATCGCCCATCGGCAGCCCGAAATTGCGAAACTTCGCGGCCATCGAGATTACCAGACGCATATGCGACATGGCGATCTTGTTGCGGGCTTCCTGATCGTTGTCGTTTCGCCAGGCTTGCGCCAGCTTGTGCTCCTCGTCGCGCTCGAGATAGGGCGCCTCCATTGCGATCTTGATCATCCGCCGGTCTGCAGTGAGAGTCTTCATCGATCACTCCGTGACTGGCGCCGGGCGCCATTGCGTGTGAAGTCCAAAAGGCCGGACGGATGCAGTGTCCGGCAGCAGGGGGCGTCTCGCGCCGCGATGTCGAAACTTGAAGAAACGACGCGGCGCCCTAACTTCGAAGTCACGAACCTGAACGGTGACGGGATCACAGAAGCAAGATCGCCCGGCGCGAAAGCGGCGCGCTTCTGCCGGCCTTTATAAATGCGCCCGGACGGCAAAAGTTCCATGCGATCAAAGAAAAAGCCCGGCGCGATGGCCGGGCTTTTTGGTAGTCTCAGTGCAGTCGGACAGCTTATGCAGCTTCGTCCTGAGCGTCGTCTTCGTCGATCGCCTTGCCGCGCTTCGGACCCTTGCTGAGGTTGGCCTCGACGAGGCGAACAGCTTCGGTTTCCGACATCTTGTTGACGGCAGCGATTTCGCGCGCCATGCGGTCGAGGGCAGCTTCATAGAGCTGGCGTTCGGAATAGGACTGTTCCGGCTGGTTTTCGGCGCGGTAGAGATCGCGTACGACTTCCGCGATGGAAATCAGGTCGCCGGAATTGATCTTGGCATCGTATTCTTGGGCGCGGCGCGACCACATGGTGCGCTTCACGCGAGCCTTGCCCTGCACAACCTTCAACGCGCGGTCGACGAAATCGGTTTCGGAGAGCTTGCGCATGCCGATGCTGACGGCCTTGGCCACTGGCACTTTCAGGCGCATCTTGTCCTTCTCGAAATCGATGACAAAAAGCTCAAGCTTCATGCCGGCGACTTCCTGCTCTTCGATCGCCACGATCTGGCCAACGCCGTGGGCCGGATAGACGATCGATTCACCGGTCTTGAAGCCCTGGCGTGTCGAAGATTTTTTCTGCTGGGTCGTCATTCGTTTCAAAAACTCCCTGTTTCGCGCCGGCCATTCTGGCCGGGGCCGGGTCAGTGAGGCCCGGGATAGACGGGGATACCGCCGGGTGGGTACATCCTGGTCCGTCCAAGGAATGCAAACAGCCTCATAAAATGCGGTCACAACAGAGCAACGCCACGTTGCGTACTAGGGAGAAACCGCGTTTTGGAGATCGTTTGCTTTCGTGATGGTTTTCGGGCGCGCAAAAACACCCTCTGTGGATCAGTAGAAGGAACCTATCACAAAAAAGTGCCGAAATCAATAATTTGCTGCATGGCAGCCATCAAGCCACCATTCTCGCAACTGCGAGCGCGGCTCGTGTTTTCCCCAGCTTTGCGCCCGGGGGCAGCTTTGCTTCGTCAGCCTCGACGAACGGCGGCGACCGCTTCGTCTCAGTCGCCCTGGCCCGGCTCGGTCGAGAAGAACTTCTCGTACTTGCCTTCGACGCCGTCCATCTCCTTCGCTTCCGGCATCGGATCGCGCTTGACGGTGATGTTCGGCCACTTCGAAGCGAAATCCGCGTTCAGTTTCAGCCACATATCAAGACCCGGCTCGGTATCCGGCTTGATCGCCTCGGCAGGACATTCCGGCTCGCAAACGCCACAATCGATGCACTCGTCGGGATGAATGACGAGGAAATTCTCACCCTCGTAGAAGCAGTCCACGGGGCAGACTTCAACACAGTCGGTATACTTGCAGCGAATGCAATTGTCGGTCACGACATACGTCATGAGGTACTCCAGCCAATGCTCACGTTTGATGGCAGACGGCAATCAATGGTGATGCTCGTCGTCCGCGCATGCTAGGAATGTCCGGCGCGCATAGCTGCCGAAGCAAACCCGATGCACCCAACGTGGGTCTGTCAGGTAAAGGCTTTATGGACCCTTTGCAAGAATATTCAATGCGCGAAACGCCACGGCAAAGGCAGAGTTTTCTAAAGGCTGTCGCGCAAAAGCGCCTCGTGTTTTACAGCCAGCGGCGGGCAGGGTTCGCGGCGCCTATCAGTCCTCGCGCGGATCGAAATCGGGCTTTAGCCGATCGGTTTCCCGCCGCTCCTTCTTCGTCGGCCGGCCCGCTCCGCGCTCGCGCGTGGCAAGCTCGTAGGCCGACAACTTCTCCTTCGGCTGCTCTGGCGTCAGATCGTCGTAAAGCAGACGCGCTTCCTCATAGGGACCGCGCCGCTCACCCGGGCCCACGACCCGGACGATCAGACTGCGCCGGTCGAGCGCAAGTTCGAGCATATCGCCCGTCTTCAATTGAAACGACGACTGCGTCACGCGCTCGTCGTTGACGGCGACACGGCCACCCTCGATCGCCTTTTGCGCAAGCGATCGGGATTTGATCAGCCGCGTGAAAAACAGCCACTTGTCGAGACGCTGGCGCGATGCCGGGTTGGACGCAGGCTGTTTTTCCATGGTCTACCTTACTTCTTCATCTGCTCCTTGAGAGCAGCAAGCTTGGCGAAGGGCGAATCCGGATCCACCGGCTTTTCGCGACGCGGCGGACGCGCCTCGAATTTGCCCTGACCCGGCTTGCCGCCGCGGTCGTGACGATCATGACGCTCGCCGCGATCCTGGCGCAGGCCGCCTTCCGGCTTGCCACCGTCATGGCGCTTGCCACGCGCCTGCTGACCACCCTTACGCCCGCCTTCACGTCCTTCGCCCTGGCCCTGGCCCTGGCCACGCCCGTGGCGCTGACCGCCGCGACGCTGGTCGCCCTCGTGGCGGCCACCGCCCTGGCGCTGGTTGTCCTGACGGGTGCCAGGACGCCAGAGCAGAACGGGCTTGGCTTCGACCGGCTCGCCGGTCTCCGTCACTTGGGTCTCGGTCACCTGAGCCTCAGCAGGCTGGGCCCCGTCGGCAGCGACGGCAACGTCAGCTTCGGCCTTTTCGGCCTCGGCAGCAGGTGCCTCGACGACTGCAGTCTCGGCTTCTGCCGCACTGTCGCCGGCATCGGCGTCATCAACGGCAGCGACCGGTTCGGAAGCGGCGGCAGCAACGGCAGCACCACCATCCTGACCCATGAGGAAGGCCTGGGCCTCCTCGGCCTTGACGCTGTCTGCGCGGTAGCCGAGGCCCTTCAGGATCTCTTCCATGTCGTCGGGCGTTGCACCGAGGATCGAGAGCATGGAGGTGGTCGCAGTAAAGCGGCGGCCGTCATAGGCGCCTTCCGGACGCGGCTGCGTGCCCGGCTTCCACTGAAGGAGCGGTCGGATGAGGTCAGCGAGGCGCTCGAGGATATCGATGCGCACCGCACGCTTTCCGAGGAAGCGGAAACCGGCGAGCTTGTAGAAGGTCCGCTCGAAAGACGGATCGGTAACGACAGACGTACGGCCGGCGGCGAGCATCGGGATGAGGTCGCCATAGCCGGGCTTGTCGAGGCCGTCGTTCTTCAACGCCCAGAGGAGCGTGATGAGTTCAGCCGGAGCCGGCTTCAGGAGCGCCGGCAGGAAGATGTGGTAGGCGCCGAAGCGAACGCCGTACTTGCGGATCGAAGCGCGACCGTCCTGGTCGAGCGACTTGACGTCGTCTGCGACATCGCGGCGGAACAGCACGCCGAGGTTTTCGACGAGCTGGAACGCGAGGCCCTTGGCGAGACCTTCGAGATCTTCAGCGCGCGAAATATCGTCGAGCGGCTTCAAGACCGTTCCGATGTGATGGTTCACGAAACGCTCGATGCGCGCCAGAACGTGCTCGCGGGCGTTCGCCTGCAGCTGATCGTCGGCCAGCAGGATGACGCGCGGGCGCATGACGTGGTCGCTTGCCGTCAGACGGGCGACGGGATCGCCGAGCCAGCGCACAAGACCATCCGACGAAAGCGCCAGGTCGTTGTTGCCGGAAGCATGCAGCCGCGCGGCGCGTGCCTCAAACTCGAGCGCCAGCGCCTTCTGGGCAGCACCCTGCACAGCCTTGGCATCCGGGCCATCGCCGCCGGTCGCCAGCGTAAACCGGAAACCGGTTAGTTGTCCTACGTGATGACCTTCAACGAAGACATCACCATTCACACTGATTTCAGCTTCCAGCATAGCATTCTCTCTCAGGCGCTTCATGAGCACAGATGTCCTGCGATCAACAAAGCGTTTCGTCAACCGTTCATGTAGTGCGTCGGATAATCGATCTTCAATTTCCCGCGTCTTTTCTTGCCAGTGTGTCGGATCGGCCAGCCATCCCGGCCGGTTCGACACATAAGTCCATGTCCTGATCTGCGCGATTCGCGCCGAAAGTGTGTCGATCTCACCGTCCGTATGATCGGCCCGCCTGACCTGCTCGGCCATGAAATCTTCGTTTACGGTACCGCGGCGGACAAGATCCGCGTAGATCGTCGAGATCAAGTCGGCATGTTGAGCCGGTGTAATGCGCCGATAGTCCGGCAGCGCGCAGGCTTCCCACAGTTTTTCCACCCGCTCGGCATTGGTCGTGATGTCGACGACCTCAGGGTAGCGGGCCAAATGCTCGAACGCCTGCTGGTCTACTGCAGGTAGCGCCCGGGCAAGGCCGGGAACCGTCGGCGCGGCCTCAAGACTCTTCTTCAGAGCGGCAATCGACGCGTAGTCGAACGCCTTCGAGCGCCATTGCAGCACCTTCACCGGATCGAATTCATGCGCCTCGATACGGTGGACCAGCTCGTTGTCGAAGGGATCGACGCGGCCGGTCACACCGAACGTACCGTCACGCAAGTGCCGGCCGGCGCGGCCGGCGATCTGCGCGAGTTCGGCCGGGTTGAGATTGCGGAACTGATAGCCGTCGAACTTGCGGTCCTGCGCGAAGGCGACGTGGTCGACGTCGAGATTGAGGCCCATGCCGATCGCGTCGGTCGCGACCAGGTATTCGACGTCACCTTCCTGGTAGAGCGCCACCTGCGCATTGCGCGTGCGCGGCGACAGCGCGCCGAGCACGACGGCGGCACCGCCACGCTGGCGGCGGATCAGCTCGGCGATCGCATAGACCTCGTCGGCAGAGAAGGCGACGATTGCCGTGCGGTGCGGCAGTCGGGTTATCTTCTTCGAACCCGCATAGAGCAATTGCGACATGCGCGGCCGCTCGACGACGGTGATGCCGGGCAGCAACTGCTCGAGGATCGGCCGCATCGTTCCGGCACCGAGCAGCAGCGTCTCGCCGCGACCCCGCAGGTGCAGGATCCGGTCGGTGAAGATATGGCCGCGCTCGAGATCTCCGGCAAGCTGCACTTCATCGATCGCGACGAAGGACGCCGTCGTCTCGCGCGGCATGGCCTCGACGGTGCAGACCGAATAGCGCGCGCGATGCGGGGTGATCTTTTCCTCGCCGGTGATCAGCGCGACATTGTGGTGGCCGACCCTTTCGACCAGGCGCGTATAGACCTCGCGCGCGAGAAGCCGCAGCGGCAGGCCGATGACGCCGCTGTCGTGCGCAATCATGCGCTCGATCGCGTAGTGCGTCTTGCCGGTATTGGTAGGCCCGAGCACCGCGGTGACACCGCGGCCGCTCAGGATCATGGGGTGAACGGACACGTCATCGATCCCGGGCATTCAGAAATTACGGCAGCGTCTTTTCACGCTGGCGGCAAACACATGCCCACGCACCGAGCCAAACGCAAGGGGCGCCGACAACTAAAACCATCGCTTGGCATCTCTTAGCCCATTGCACCACCTGTTGTGGTCGGCGCAATCGACAATTGGAACAGCCGTGGAACAAATCGGCGACGAATCGACGACTCATTGTGATTCACTGTATGTTCACGACTACATATAGATTTCAACGCCGAACGTTGCACCACATGCTGAATCTGGAGCTGATTCCGCGCATCAGGCCCTTTGGCGCGCAACAATCCCGGCTCTGCCATTGCCTGACAGGTCCAAGGATTCCGAATCCAAGACTCTGGAAAGCCTGGAAAATTTTTCACGAAATTCGTCAGGGATTCACCCAAGTGAGAGAATGAGAATCGCAGTTTAGAGTCGCGACCAGTGCGGGAACATTCGGCAGCGACTCGCAGACCGCGCGTCATTCCACCTTTGTTCTCCACAAGATATAGTGTCTACGCCCCACTCCGGCAACGGAACTGCCAGCGCAACTTCAGGATTTCGAGCGGGATTCTCAGCGCTGCCGCCGCATGGAAACGGCGCCTCGAAAGGCGCCGTCCGGTAATGTTCGGCTTGTCTGATGCTCAGACGAAAAACTGTCCGCCGTTCGCCGAAATCGTCGAGCCGGTGATGAAGCCGGCATCGTCGGAGGCGAGGAACACCACGCAGCGGGCGATTTCTTCCGGTTCGCCGAGGCGGCCGACCGGGATCTGCGGGATGATGCGCTCGTTGAGCACCTTCTCCGGCACCGCCCGCACCATCTCCGTGCCGATATAGCCGGGGCAGATCGCGTTCACGGTAATGCCCTTGGCAGCCCCTTCCTGGGCGAGCGCCTTGGTGAAGCCGAGATCGCCGGCCTTGGCCGCCGAATAGTTGGCCTGACCCATCTGGCCCTTCTGGCCATTGATCGACGAGATGTTGATGACGCGACCGAAGCCACGGTCGCGCATGGCCGACCAGAGCGGATGCGTCATGTTGAAGAGACCGGTGAGGTTGGTGCCGATCACCTCACCCCATTGCTCCGGCGTCATCTTGTGAAACATGGCATCGCGGGTGATGCCGGCATTGTTGACGAGCACATCGACCGGACCGAGATCGGCCTCGACCTTGGCGATGCCCTCGGCACAGGCCTGATAGTTGGAAACGTCCCATTTGTAGACCGGGATGCCGGTTTCCTGCTTGAAGGCCTGAGCCTTCTCGTCATTGCCGGCATAGTTGGCAGCCACCTTGTAGCCGGCATTCTTGAGTGCGATGGAAATTGCCGCGCCAATGCCGCGCGACCCACCCGTGACCAATGCTACCCTGCTCATATGCGCCTCCCACTTGATCAGTTCAGTTTTTCGAATGCCTTCTTCATCAGCTTTTCGCCGACCTGTTGCCCGTAGAGCCCGGCGGCCGCTTGAAACTGCGGCGTAGTCAGCGCGGACAGAGCCACCTCGCACTTCTCCAGCGCGAGACCCATCATCACCGCGGAGAGCTGCTCCAGCGAAACCTTCAATGCGCCGCCGTCATCTCTCAAGGCCGCGACCATCACGTCCTTGAAAACACTCTCCTCGTCAGAAGTCGTATGTTCCAGCATGCACTCTACCAGCCGCGCCTCGTCGAGAGGCGCGGGATTGGCATGTGCAGAAACGATCGGCGAACCGGCCAGAAGCAGGGAAAATGGAACCCACCTGGCGCTGTTCATGCCGCCAGACCGTCAGAGCCGCTCGACACACATGGCGACGCCCATGCCGCCGCCGATGCAGAGGGTTGCAAGCCCCTTGGAAACGCCGCGGCGCTTCATTTCGAAAAGCAGCGTGTTGAGCACGCGGGCGCCGGAAGCGCCGATCGGGTGACCGATGGCGATCGCGCCGCCATTGACGTTGACGATCGACGGATCCCAGCCGAGATCTTTATTGACCGCGCAGGCCTGGGCAGCGAAGGCTTCGTTGGCCTCCACCAGCTCGACATCGCCGATCGCCCAGCCGGCCCTTGCCAACGCCTTGCGCGACGCCGGGATCGGGCCGGTGCCCATGACCTGCGGATCGACGCCGGCGGTTGCCCAGGAAACGATACGGGCGAGCGGCTGGATGCCGCGCTTGGAGGCCTGCGCCTCGGTCATCAGCAGGGTGGCTGCGGCGCCGTCATTGAGGCCGGAAGCGTTGCCGGCGGTGACCGTGCCTTCCTTGTCGAAGGCGGGGCGCAGCTTCGTCATCTGGTCGAGCGTTGCGCCATGGCGGATATATTCGTCCTGGTCGACGGTGACGTCGCCCTTGCGGCCCTTGACGATGAAGGGAATGATCTCGTCGGCAAAGCGCCCGGCCTTCTGGGCGGCTTCGGCCTTGTTCTGTGAGGCGAGCGCGAACGCATCCTGCTCCTCGCGGCTGAGCTGCCACTGGCGAGCGACGTTCTCGGCGGTGATGCCCATGTGATAACCGTAGAAGGCGTCGGTCAGGCCGTCCTTGATCATCGTGTCGATCATCTTGAAGTCGCCCATCTTCACGCCGCCGCGAAGATGCGAGCAATGCGGCGCCATCGACATGGACTCCATGCCGCCGGCGACGATGATCTCAGCATCACCGGTTGCAATCTGCTGCATGCCGAGCGCGACGGCGCGCAGGCCCGAGCCGCAGAGCTGGTTCATGCCCCAGGCGGTCTTTTCCTGAGGAACGCCCGCCTTCATCGCCGCCTGGCGCGCCGGGTTCTGGCCTTCGCCTGCCTGCAGCACCTGGCCGAGGATCACCTCGTCGACCTCGGCAGCCTCGACGCCTGCGCGCTCGAGCACGCCCTTGATGACGGCAGCGCCAAGTTCATGCGCCGGCGTATTGCCAAAGGCACCGTTGAAGGAACCGACCGCGGTGCGGCCGGCGCTGGCGATCACGATGGAGGGATTGCTCATGGGACGTTTCCTCAGATCTTCTTGCCTAATGCAGGCAGACTGGCAAAGCGCGCGACGCAAGTCAAACGCCTTGATGCAGTGCCACAAAAGCGTCACCTAAAACGCAACCGCAAGATTTTGCACTTGCGTCGCCGCAACGCACAAAGACATTGTCAGCGGCGCGCTTTTGCGGATACTCTGAAAAACGCAATAAAGACGGGATGATGGGGGAGAGGAGACCCTGATGGCGAAGCACGAAGGCCAGATCGTTATCAAAAAATATGCGAACCGGCGGCTCTACAACACCGGGACCAGCACCTATGTCACGCTCGACGACCTGGCTGTGATGGTGAAGAAGGGTGAGGACTTCATCGTTCAGGATGCAAAATCCGGCGAGGACATCACCCATTCCGTGCTGACGCAGATCATCTTCGAGCAGGAGTCCAAGACCGGCAACACGCTGCTGCCGATCTCCTTCCTGCGCCAACTGATCTCGTTCTACGGCGACCAGATGCAGATGGTGGTGCCGAGCTATCTCGAACACTCGATGCAGGCTTTCACCGAGCAGCAGTCGCAGATGCGCGAGCAGATCAACAAGGCCTTCGGCGACACGCCGCTCGGCAAAAACCTGCAGGTTCCGCTGCAACTTGTCGAAGAGCAGGTGCGTCGCAACACCGAGATGTTCCATCAGGCCATGCAGATGTTTTCGCCCTTCATCACCGCGCCGCCCGTGAAGGAAACGAAGAAGGCCGAAGCCAAGGATATCGACGAGCTGAAGGAGCAGCTTCGCGCGCTCCAGACCAAGCTCGACAATCTCGGCTAGGCAGGACCACCAGGCAGGAATACGGTTCCTGCCTTCACCTCACCTGAACAGAGATCGCGGAAATCGGGGCGGCGTCGCCCCGAACCGTCTGGACCTAGAGGCCGATCGACACGTCCCGGCCGGCCGAGCGCATCGACACGGCAAAGCCGGCGATAACATCGATGAAGCTGATGGTCATCAGGATGAAGAAGAGCTGCGTTGCCGCCGGTGCGAGCAGCAGAAATTCGATCAAAAAGACGATGAACAGGATCATCGAGAGCAGATGATCCATCAGTGCGCGGCTGCTCGTGCGCGTCGCTTTCAGCAATTCGACGAAGAGCAGCAGCAGGGCGCCGACGATCAGAAGGTCGCCGAAGCGCATCGTCCAGGTCGCGCCTGATAGCATGGAGAGCGACACCATGTCGGCGTTCAGGCCGGCGAGGCCGCCGAACATTCCGATCATCGCGAGATTGTAGATTGCAAAAGGTAGGATCAGCAGCGGTATGGCAGCAAGCATCAGAACTCCTTGACCGCGTTTATGGTGGACCATGTATATGCGGCGTCGTCACGCAAGGCGCCAGCGATACCACGGCGTCCAAGCAAGATCATGTCAGATGCAAAACAAAAGGGCCGGCAGAGCCAGCCCTTTGAACCTAATCCGCGAACGGAAACGCTTATGCGCTTTCCTTCGGGGTCAGAACCTGACGGCCACGGTACATGCCGGTCTTCAGGTCGATGTGGTGCGGGCGACGCAGTTCGCCGGAGTTCTTGTCTTCGACGTAGGTCGGGGTCTTCAGAGCGTCAGCCGAACGGCGCATGCCACGCTTGGACGGGCTCGTTTTTCTTTTAGGTACAGCCATTTCATTCTCCACTTATCGGGCAAACACTGTTCAGCAGCCGAAATGGCCGTGTAAAACAGATGTTAATCACGGAAATTTGGCGCGCTTATACATGGACAACTGCCGTTTGACCAGTCCCCACGGGCAATTTTTCGACTCGACCTTTTCAGACCTCGTCTTCGGCGACGACCCACGGCTCTGCGCGGGCGGCCTCCTCCCATTTCAGGAACGCCGGATGTGCCTTCACGCGGTTCATGTAGCCGAGCGTTTCTCGATCCGCAACGAGATCGTAGACGTCGAAGCGGTTAACCACAGGCGCGTACATCGCATCGGCCGCGCTGAAGGACCCGAAGAGGAACGGGCCACCGGAACGCGCAAGCGCCTCCGTCCAGATCTGCTCGATACGTGCCACGTCCGCGCGGACGTCCGCGCCAACGTCCAGCGCCTGCTTTGGCCGACGGATGTTCATCGGGCAGGCACCACGCAGAGCGCGAAAACCGGACAGCATCTCCATCGAATAGCTGCGCGCCCGGGCGCGCGCCTGAGGGTCGGCCGGCCACAGCCCGGCGTCGGGAAAGAGTTCGGCGACATATTCGATGATCGCCAGCGATTCCCAGATAAGCAGGTCCCCGTGGCGCAGCAGCGGCACCTTTCCGGTCGGCGAGATCGCCCGGATCTCCGGATTGCCGGCGGCGAAATCGAACGGAATGACCACGTCCGAGAAATCGATGCCGACTGCCGTCATCGCGATCCATGGCCGCATCGACCAGGACGAATAGTTCTTGTTGCCGACATAGAGTGTAAGTCCGGTCATTTCTGTTCCTTGATTGCTGGTCTCTCCGAGAAAACGATCAGTTCCTCGAAATGGTTCATGTCCTCGAACGAGCAGAAGGCCGGCGGATCGAGCGCGATCACCGGCGCCTGCTCGCGCAGAAAAGCGAGCTGCTCGTCCAGCATCGCCTGCCAGCGCGGCAGCGCCGCATCGTCGAGCCAGTCGACGGGGTAGGCATAGGTGATGTGGAATTGGTAGTCGTCATGATCCGGATGGCGATAGCCGAAGGCTTCCGCGAAAGCGTCGCGCCAGGCCTTGAGACAGGCGCGGTCGGCGGCACCGTCGCCTTCGAGCGCAAGGCCCGTCGGCGTGATCTCGGTCACGCGGGCGCGGAACTGCTCCAGCGGCGCAAAATGCGCAAGCCGTTCGCGGTAGTACGCCGTCATCACCTCGATCGGCGTATCGAGCGGCATGCCAGCCGGCCAGTAAGGGAGCTTCCGGCGGTGTTCGATGATGCCCTGGAAGATCGTCATGTGCAGGCTGGACGGTTGGGTAAAGGCGAACTGCCGCGCCTCGGGCATCGCCATCAACCGGTCGCGCACCGCAAGCACGGCGGCCTCGGACGGCGATCCGGCGGCAACGTGAGACACGACCGTGTTGCCCGGTTCCGAAAGGAACTGGCCTTCGGTGTTGTAGCGCGTGCCGAGATGTCTCGGCGGGGCATCGTTGGCGTTACGGCCAAGGGCGAGAAGCGAGGGGGAAATCAAGGTCATGGAGCAATCGGGCCTTTCGAAGGGAGAGAGGCCTAGATGGCAGAACTCTACTGCGCGAGCATGACATCGCCCGACGAGCGCATCCAATGAAAAGGTCTGATCCTAGTTATAAAGGCAGGTGATGTAACCGCCGGAGCGGCTGGCGCGGCGCTCGATCAGGTTCGCCAGGCGCTTGAGACCGCGGCCGGGTTTTCCGGCATTGCGCTCCTTCGGATTGGGCAGCGAGACCGCAAGCAGCGCCGCCTGCCGGCGCGAGAGCTTCGACGCCGAAACCCCGAAATGATGGCGGGCGGCCGCCTCGATACCATAGATCCCGTCGCCCCATTCGGCGATATTCAGATAGATCTCCATCATCCGCCGCTTGCTCCAGACGAAGTCGGCGGCGACCGCCAGCGGCAGTTCCATGCCCTTGCGCAGGAAGGAACGACCGTTCCAGAGATAGAGGTTCTTGACCGTCTGCATCGGAATGGTGCTCGCGCCGCGGGTGGATTCCCCTTCGAGCGCATCCTCGACCACGCCCCGCATCTGGCCCCAGTCGACGCCGTCATGGGCGCAAAACTGCCCGTCCTCCGACATCATCACCGACTGCACGAGAACCGGGGCGATATCATCGAACTCGACCCATTGCCGATCGTAGCCGCGCAGCAGCACGAGATCGCGCAGCATGAGCGTCGAGACGGGATGGATGAACTCCACCAGGTAGAGAACGATCAGCGCGTAGGGAAGGACGAGAAAGCCCAGAACAGCCAGGACGATCTGGCGGCGACGCGTGCGCAACGTCCGGCGAAGCGAAGACCAGCGACTGGAAGGCAATTCGCCCTCCTCGCGCGCTTCCGGAACGACGTTCGCGGCCTGACTGTTCACCTCGCTGTCCATCCGCTTCTCTTAGTGCATGCGCAGGCAGAGTTGAACGGGCTTTCTGGCAAAAGGCAAGGCGCGGAGAAGGCTGTCCCAGGGAAAGCGCGCGGCTGCGACACGAATCCCCGTTGAAAGCCCTCTTCGCCCATGTCAAAGAGCGCGCATGAGCCAGGACACATCGCCTTTTACCCGTCGCCTCGCCACCAATGCCCGCACCGTCGAGGGTCTGCTGGAACGTCTGCTCGGCCAGGCGACGGAAGCCGACGAAATCGCCCGGCCGGCAAACCTGCTCGCGGCCATGCGCCACGGCGTGCTGAACGGGGGCAAGCGTCTGCGCCCCTTCCTGGTGATCGAATGCGCCGATCTGCTCGGCGGCAATCGCGATGCGGCCTTGCGCGTCGGCGCGGCACTCGAATGCGTGCATTGCTATTCGCTGGTCCATGACGACCTGCCGGCGATGGACGACGACGACATGCGCCGCGGCCAGCCGACCGTGCACAGGGCCTTCGATGAGGCGACGGCGATTCTTGCCGGCGACAGCCTGCTGACCTTCGCCTTCGATATCATCGCAGCACCCGAGACAGCGCTTTCGGATGCGCAGAAGGTGGAACTGATCCTGGCGCTCGGACGCGCCGCCGGCCACGGCGGCATGGCCGGCGGACAAGCGCTCGACCTGGCCGCGGAAAAGTCGCCACCGGACGAGGCCGGGATCGTCACGCTGCAGGCGATGAAGACAGGTGCCCTGATCCGCTTTGCCTGCGAGGCTGGCGCCATCGTCGCCGGCGCCGCGAAGGAGGACCGCGCGCGGCTTCGCGCCTTCGGCGAAAAGATCGGCCTTGCCTTCCAGCTTGCCGACGACCTGCTCGACCTTACCGCGGATGCTGAGACCATGGGCAAGGCAACCGGCAAGGACGCCGCCCGTGGCAAGGGCACGCTGGTCGCGCTCAACGGCCAGACCTGGGCGGAAGACCGGCTGGAGCAACTGGTCGCCGAAGCCGAAGCGCTGCTTGCGCCCTATGGAGTGCGCTCGGCCATTCTCGTCGAAGCCGCCCGTTTCATCGCCAATCGCAGGAGCTAGATCCATGAGCAAATACTGGTCGCCGATCATCTCCAAGCTGAAGCCCTACGTGCCTGGCGAACAGCCGCGCATCGCCAACCTGGTGAAGCTCAACACCAACGAATGCCCCTACGGTCCGTCTGAGAAGGTGCTCGACGCGATCGCCGCGGCAGCGAGCAGCGATCTTCGCCTTTATCCGGACCCGCTGGCGCTGAAGCTGCGCCAGGCCATCGCCGTACGCTATGGCGTGACCGCCGAAGAAGTCTTCGTCGGCAACGGCTCGGACGAGGTGCTGGCGCACATCTTCGCCGGCTTGCTGAAGCACGACGCGCCGCTGCTCTATCCGGATATCTCCTACAGCTTCTATTCGACCTATGCGCGGCTCTTCGAGATCGACACGGTCGAGATCCCGCTCAGCGATCGCTTCGAGATCGATCTCGCCGACTACGACCGGCCCTGCGGCGCGATCATCCTGCCGAACCCGAATGCCCCGACCGGCATCGCTTTGCCGCTCGCCGACATCGAGCGGCTGGTCGCAAGCCATCCGGACCAGCCCGTCGTCATCGACGAGGCCTATGTCGATTTCGGCGGCCAGTCGGCCGCAGAACTGGTTTCGAAATACGAGAACCTCTTGGTCGTCCAGACCTTCTCCAAGTCGCGCGCACTTGCGGGCTTGCGCGTCGGCTTCGCCATTGGCCAGCGCCCGCTGATCGAGGGGCTGGAGCGGGTGAAGGACAGCTTCAACTCCTATCCGCTCGGCCGCCCGGCCCAGGCCGGCGCCATCGCCGCGATCGAGGATGAAGCCTGGTTCGAGGAGACTCGCGCCAAGATCATCGCGTCGCGCGACCGGCTCACGGCCGAACTGACAGCGCGCGGCTTCGAGGTGCTGCCTTCGTCGGCAAACTTCGTTTTCGCACGGCATCCCGGCCATAGCGGAGAAACGCTGATGAAGGCGCTTCGCGAGCGCGCCGTGCTGGTGCGCCATTTCGCCAAGCCGCGCATCTCCGATTTCCTGCGCATCACCATCGGCACCGATGCCGAATGCGCGCGCCTGATCGAGGCGCTAGACGAGATCCTCTAAGTTGTCTCGGTGACATTTTCGCCGTTTCAAACAAGCGATGGACTGATCTAGCCTCCGGCGACCGAGCCGGAGCTTGTCTTACATGTTCGACCTGACGCCCTATCTGCCGCAGCTTCTCATTGCCTGGACCGCCTATCTGATCGCGACCGCATCGCCGGGGCCGGCGATCCTGGCGATCATCACCACCTCGGTCAGCCAGGGACGAAAGGCGGGCCTGGCGCTTGCCCTTGGCGTTCTGACGGGAAGTTACACCTGGGCAATGCTGACGGCCTCCGGTCTCTCGGCGCTGATCCGCGCCTATGGCCACGCGATCATCGTCTTGAAGATCGCCGGCGCCTGCTATCTCTTCTGGCTCGCCTATAACGCACTGCGCGCCGCCATGCGCAGCGACAAGAGCGCGATCGTGCCGACGGCAAAGGTGCAGACCTCGCTGAAGCGGCTCTATCTCAAGGGGCTCGGCATCCACCTGACGAACCCCAAGGCGATCTTCTCCTGGATCATGCTGGTGTCACTCGGCATGCCCGCGGGCGCGCCGGTCGGCGTTACCGCCACTTTTATCGGCGGCTGCATGGTCTTGGGTCTGATGACCTTCTGCGGCTTTGCGATCGTCTTCTCGCTCACGCCGGTACACCGCGCTTATCTCAAGTCCAGGCGGTTGATCGAGAGCCTGATGGCCGGCTTCTTCGCCTTTGCCGGCTTCAAGCTGCTGACATCACGGCTCTGAGGCCACAGCGTGGACAAAGCGCGGCTGCTTACTCAGCGGCCGCCTGGCCGCGGCCGTAGCGCTTCTCGATATAGTCGGAAACCAGCGTCTCGAAGTCGCCGGCAATGTTGGGGCCGCGCAGTGTCATTGCCTTCTCGCCGTCGATGAAGACGGGGGCGGCCGGCATTTCGCCGGTGCCGGGCAACGAGATGCCGATATCGGCATGTTTGCTTTCGCCCGGGCCGTTGACGATGCAGCCCATGACCGCCACCTTCAGGCCCTCGACGCCGGGATACTTCTCGCGCCAGACCGGCATGTTGCGGCGGATGTCGTCCTGGATCTTCTGGGCGAGTTCCTGGAACACCGTGGACGTGGTGCGTCCGCAGCCGGGACAGGCGGCAACAACAGGGATGAACTGACGGAAACCCATGACCTGCAGCAATTCCTGCGCCACCTGCACCTCGCGGGTGCGGTCGCCGCCGGGCTCAGGCGTCAGCGAAATGCGGATCGTATCGCCGATGCCCTGCTGCATGAGGATGCCGAGCGAAGCGGACGAGGCGACGATGCCCTTCGTGCCCATGCCGGCCTCGGTGAGGCCGAGATGCAGTGCGTGGTCCGAGCGGGCCGACAACATGGCATAGACGGCGATCAGGTCCTGAACGCCGGAAACCTTGGCCGAAAGGATGATGCGGTTGCGCGGCAGACCGATCTCTTCGGCGAGTTCCGCCGAGAGCAGCGCCGACTGCACGATCGTCTCGCGCGTCACCTCTTGCGCCGTCAGCGGAAAGCCGTTCGCCTTGTTCTCGTCCATCAGCCGCGTCAGCAGTTCCTGGTCGAGCGAACCCCAGTTGACACCGATGCGCACCGGCTTGTCGTAGCGGATCGCCATCTCGACGATCTCGGCGAACTGCTTGTCCTTCTTGTCCTTGAACCCGACATTGCCCGGATTGATGCGATACTTCGCCAGCGCCTCGGCGCAGGCCGGATGATCGGCAAGCAGCTTGTGGCCGATATAGTGGAAGTCGCCGACGAGCGGCACGTCGAGACCAAGGCGCTCGAGCCGCTCGCGGATCTTCGGCACCGCCGCCGCACTCTCGTCGCGGTCGACGGTGATGCGCACCAGTTCCGAACCGGCCTTGTGCAGCGCGGCCACCTGGGCCACGGTCCCATCGATATCGGCCGTATCGGTGTTGGTCATCGACTGGACCACGACCGGTGCGCCGCCCCCGACGATGACGCCGCCGACATCGACGGCGACGGAGGCGCGGCGGGGCTGCGGATCGAAATCGAAGGCGGAAGACATGAAGGCCTCTTCGTGGGTCACTGAGCCGGGCGAGGATGCGGGCAGAACCCACATGGACTTTCCTCAACTCGCCCTGGCCATTTGCCCATCAGGTGGATGAGGAAAGCCTGATTGTCAACGGCGACATCATGCCCTGACGGCGATTTGATGGCGCTGTTCCGTCTCAGTGCCCCTTAGCGTGATCCGCATGGACCGCATGGTGCGACAAGAGAAGCACGACGATGAAGAGCAGCGGCACCGAGGCGAAGATGATGGCAAAGCCCGTATGCTCGGCAACGAAGCCGATCAGCGACGGCGCGAACAGCATGCCGGAATAGCCCATGAAGGTCGCGACCGAGAGCCCGATGCCCGGCTGCAGGCCCGGCATGTTGCCGGCGGCCGAGAACGCGATCGGCACCATGTTGGAAATGCCGATGCCGGCGATCGCAAAACCGAGGATGGCGATATAGGCATTGGGCGCCGTGCCCGCGACGATCATGCCGACGAGTGCCGTGACGGTGCAGATGCGGAGCGTCCGTTTGGCGCCGAAGCGATCCCGCACGAAATCGCCGGCAAAACGCATGGTCGCCATGGTGGCGGAGAAGGCGGCAAAGCCGAAGCCGGAAAGCTCAACGGAGGCGCCAAGCTCGTTGCGCAGATAGAGCGCACCCCAGTCGAGCACTGTGCCCTCAGGCACCATCGAGAACAGCGCCATGATGCCGATCAGCCAGGGAAGCGGCGTCATCGGCAGGCGCAGCTTTTCCTTGGCTGCGCCCGGATGCGGCTTGTCGGCCAGGATCATCGGCCAAGCGGCGACGATCAGCACCAGGCAGATCGCAGTGACGACAAGGACATGCGGCAACACACCGAAGCGGGCCATGAGGAAGCCGCCGATACCGGCACCGATCAGGCCGCCGAGGCTCCAATAGGCATGGCAGGACGACATGATCGCGCGGCGCATGGATTTCTCGACCTCGACCGCATTGGCGTTCATCGCGACGTCCATCGCGCCGGCAAAACCGCCAAGCAGGAACATGGCGACAGCCGCCGTCCAGACATCGGGGACAAGCGTCAGAAGCAGAAGCAACGGCGACAGGATGATGGCGGTGACCTTGACCACCTTCTGCGACCCCACACGGGCGATGTAGCCGCCGGCAATCGGCATGAGCACCAGCGAGCCAATACCGAACATCAGGATCAACAGGCCGAGCACGCTTTCGCTGATGCCGAGCCGGTCCTTGAATTCCGGGATCTTCGGCGCCCAACTGCCGATGACGAAGCCGTTCAATAGGAAGAGCAGCGAAACCGCCAGCCGGTTGCGGGTCATGTAGCCCTGGCGGACGGTCGCGGAAGGAGAACGTTGGTCCATGGTCTTGCCTCTGCGCCGGATCGCCCGGCTCAAATTGTGATTTCGATCAGATTTCCATCGGGGTCGCGAACAACGGCCTCATAGAAGCCATCGCCGGTCCATCGCGGTTTTGCGACCAGAATGCCGTCAGCCTCGGCGCGCGCGGCCATCGCCTCGACCGCCTGCTCGCTGCCGAGCGACAGCGCCACATGGGCAAGGCCGGTACGTTCTTCAGCCGGATCGGCCGGCCCAACCCAGGGGCCCTCCATGATCTCGAATGCCGGGCCGTCGCCAAGCATCAGGAACCGCGAGCGAAAGCCCGGCCGCCGTCGGCTTTCATAGATCTCGCCGACTTCGGCGCCGAAGAAGGACGACCAGAAGCTGGCAATCGCCTCGAGGTCCCGCGTCCAGAGCGCCACATGCGTGATCGTCGTCATTCCGTCTCTCCCGCCATCAGAACCTCTGCCCCCGCCGCCTCGAAGGCCGACCGATGCTCGGCCGACGCATCCGCCTCGAGCAGCAGCGTCACCTTGTCATTGATATCGACGACCCCGTGCGCGGCGGCCGTACCGAGCTTGTCGCTGGTGACGGCGACAACCAGGCGCCGGCTGCGCAACGCAATGAGCCGCTTGAATTCCGCATCCTCGAAATAGATCGCCGTCAGGCCCGCAACGGCGTCGGCGCCGCAGGTGCCGAGAAAGCAGAGATCGGGTCGGAGCAGCTCCGCATCGCGCTGAGCCCGCGCGCTGATCGCCGCACCGACGGCACGGTTGAGCGGGCCGCCGAGCAGGATCAGATCGACACCCGGCTTCTCCATGAGCGCGACGGCAATCAGCGGTGTGTTGGTGACGACGGTGACCGGCAGCTCCGGCTCGATCAGTTGCGCGATCGCAAGATTGGTCGAGCCGGCATCGAGGAACACGGTCATATCAGGCTTGATCAGGCCGACCGCCGTACGCGCCAGAGCCGCCTTGCGTTCCGGCGCCATCGCCACCCGTTCTCGCAATGTGCTGTGGGCCGCCGGCGCGACCGGAAGTGCGCCACCATAGACGCGCTCGCACAGTCCTGCCGCCGCCATTTCCCGGAGATCGCGGCGGATCGTGTCTTCGGAAACGCTGAGCTCGGCCGCAAGATCAGCAGCCAGCACCCGGCCATTGGCCTTCAACCGCTCCTGGATCAGCGTCTTTCGCTCACGAAGAAGGAGTTCCCCTGACATTTTCACCAACCGTGCATAAACGTGCATGAATCGCGATAAATGTGCATAGCAACTTTTGAAACCGTTTTCAAGCTGGCGCAGCGCCCAAATCGGAGCGGCGCGCGAATTTCGACAAACCGTGGCTTTTGCGCGCAATCGGGGTCAATTCGAGGAAAATTCTTCATCAAAACGCTCAGGAATTGGTGTTTTATACGCTCAGATCGCCGATTTTTTATGCGATTGTCCGCTCAATCCGGACGACGGGCCGGGCAAGAAAGAAGATGGAAAATCACGATGAAACTCCTCCCCACGCTGTTTGCCGCCGCTCTGATGCAGGTTGCCGCACTTGGCTCCGCTGAAGCCGGCGAGAACCTCGATGCGATCAAATCTGCCGGTGTCCTGAAGATCGGCACCGAGGGCACCTATGCCCCGTTCACCTATCACGACGCCTCCGGCGCGCTCGTCGGCTTCGACGTGGAGATCGGCCACGCCGTCGCCGAGAAGCTCGGCGTCAAGGCTGAATTCCTCGAAGGCAAGTGGGACGGCCTGATCGCCGGCCTCGACGCCAACCGCTACGACACGGTCATCAACCAGGTCGGCATCACCGAGGAGCGCAAGAAGAAGTACGACTTCTCCGAACCCTATATCGCCTCCAAGGCCGTGCTGATCGTCAAGAGCGACAACGAGGAGATCAAGGGCTTTGCCGATCTCAAGGGCAAGAAGTCGGCCCAGTCGCTGACCAGCAACTTCGGCAAGCTCGCCTCCGCGTCCGGCGCCGAACTCGTCGGCACCGACGGCTTCGACCAGTCGATCCAGCTCGTCTTGACCGGCCGTGCCGACGCGACGATCAACGACAGCCTCTCCTTCCTCGACTTCAAGAAGAAGAAGCCCGACGCTCCGGTCAAGATCGCCGCTGAGCAGGCCGATGCCGACTTCTCCGGCATCATCATCCGCAAGGGCGAGCCGGAGCTTCTCGAGGCGATCAACAAGGCGCTCGTCGACATAAAGGCCGACGGCACCTACGACAAGATCTCGCAGAAGTACTTCGGCGCCGACGTCTCGAAGTAACCCGATCACTGGGCCCTCGGCCGGTTTCTCAGCCGGCCATTCTCGGCTATGAAACGCGATCCGTTCCGGACCCCGGGGCGGATCGCGCTTTTTGAAAGGCTCGCCCTTGACCACCTGGCTCCCACTGATGCTGGAATCCTTGCCGTCCCTGCTCTGGGCCGGCCTGACCTTTACCATCCCCCTGACGCTGCTTTCCTTCATCTTCGGCCTGATCCTGGGGCTCGTCACCGCCGTCGCCCGGCTCTTCGGGCCGGCACCGGTCGCCTGGATCGCGCGCTTTTACGTCTGGGTGATCCGCGGCACGCCGTTGCTGGTCCAACTGTTCGTGATCTTTTACGGCCTGCCGAGCGCCGGCATCCTGCTCGACGCCTTCACCGCAGCGCTCATCGGCTTCTCGCTGAATGTCGGCGCCTACACCTCCGAGATCATTCGCGCGGTGATTTCGTCGGTCCCGCGCGGACAATGGGAGGCAGCCTATTCGATCGGCATGAGCTGGAGCCAGGCGATGCGCCGCACGATCCTGCCGCAGGCAGCCCGCGTCGCCGTGCCGCCATTGTCGAACACATTCATCTCGCTGGTGAAGGATACGTCGCTTGCCGCCGCCATTACCGTGCCCGAGATGTTCCAGACAGCGCAGCGCATCGTCGCCACCACCTACGAGCCGCTGATCCTCTACATCGAGGCGGCGCTGATCTATCTTGCCATGAGCTCCGTGCTTTCCGCCCTGCAGGTCAGGCTGGAGCGACGCTTCGCCCGCTATGGCGGCTTCCTGGAGGCACGCACATGATCGAGCTCTCCCACATCGAAAAGCGCTTCGGCGACAATCTCGTGCTGAAGGATATTTCCGTGACGCTCGCCGAGGGCACTGTGACCGCGCTGGTCGGCCCGTCCGGCGGCGGCAAGAGCACGCTGCTGCGCTGCATCAACCTTCTGGAGATCCCGACCTCCGGATCGATCAAGCTTGGCGACGAGAAGCTTGAATTTGCCCCTGGCCGCAAGATCGGCTGGACGGCAATCCAGCGTCTGCGCCGGCAGACCGGCATGGTGTTCCAGAACTTCCAGCTCTTCCCGCACCAGACCGCACTCGGCAATGTCATGGAAGGCCTCGTCACCGTGCTGAAATGGCCGGCGGACAGGGCGAAGACCCGGGCAATGGAACTGCTCGAAAAGGTCGGCATGGCGCACAAGGCCGACGCCTGGCCGGCAACACTTTCCGGCGGCCAGCAGCAGCGCGTGGCGATCGCCCGTGCCCTTGCCCCTTCGCCGCGCGTGCTTCTCTGCGACGAGCCGACCTCGGCGCTCGACCCTGAACTGGCGGAAGAAGTGGTCGAAGTCCTGAGCCGGCTTGCCCGCGAAGGCACCACCATGGTCATGGCCACCCACGACCTCCGGCTCGCCTCGCGCGTTGCCGACAAGGTGATCTTCCTCGACGGCGGCCTCATCGTCGAAAGCGGCGCGCCAAAGACGATCTTCTCGGCGCCCGAGCGCGAGCGAACGAAGAAGTTCATTGCCTCGCTCAGCGCTCCGCACGACTACGAGATCTGAAGGGAAGCATGGGGACCGGTTCCATTGGCCTAGGCGCTAAGCAGCCGTCGTCTGATCCATCGCAAAACAAAAACGGCCGGATTCGCATCCGGCCGTTTTGTCTGTCCGTGTGGCAAACGCTTACGCGTCGAAGACGATCAGCAGGTCCTTGGCGTCGATCTGGTCGCCGGCGCGCACCAGAACTTCGGCGATCGTGCCGTCTTTCTCGGCGTGCAGCGCCGTTTCCATCTTCATCGCCTCGATCGAGAGCAGCACGTCACCGGCCTTAACCGCCTGGCCCGGATGAACCGCGACCGTGGAGATGACGCCCGGCATCGGAGCGCCGAGCTGGGCAGCGTTGCCGCCCTCGGCCTTGCGGCGCACGGCGCTCGTCGCACTGCGGTTGCGGTCCGGTACCTTGATCAGGCGCGGCTGGCCGTTGAGTTCGAAGAACACCTTGACCATGCCCTTCTCGTCCGGCTCGCTCTTGGCCTGGTGCAGGATCACCAGCGACTTGCCGCGCTCGATCTCCGGCTGCAGCTCCTCGCCCGGTCCAAGCCCATAGAAATAGGCCGGCGTCGGCAGCACGCTGACCGGACCATAGGTGTCGGCCGCGACCGCGTAATCGGTGAAGACCTTCGGGTACATCAGGTAGGAGGCGAACTCGAAGTCGTCGACCTTGCGCTCGAGCTTGTCCTCGATCGCCTTGCGCTCCGCGTCGAGATCGGCCGGCGGCAGCAGCGAGCCGGGAACGGCGGTGTAAGCCTTCTCGCCCTTCAGCGCCTTCTTCTGCAGCGCTTCCGGCCAGCCGCCCGGAGGCTGACCGAGATCGCCCTTCAGCATCGAGACGACCGAATCCGGGAAGGCGATATCCTTGGCCGGGTTCTCGACGTCGGCAACCGTCAGGTCTTGCGAGACCATCATCAGTGCCATGTCGCCGACGACCTTGGAGGACGGCGTCACCTTGACGATGTCGCCGAACATCTGGTTGGCATCGGCATAGGCCTGGGCAACGCGGTGCCACTTGGTTTCCAGCCCGAGCGAACGGGCCTGCTCCTTGAGGTTGGTGAACTGACCGCCCGGCATTTCGTGCAAGTAGACTTCCGACGCCGGTCCCTTGAGGTCGCTTTCGAACGCGGCATACTGGTAACGCACTGCTTCCCAATAGAAGGAGATGCGGCGGATCCATTCGGGATCGAGGCCCGGATCACGCTCCGAGCCGCGCAGAGCCTCGACGATCGAGCCGAGGCAGGGCTGCGAGGTGTTGCCGGAGAGTGCGTCCATCGCCGCATCGACCACATCGACGCCGCTGTCGACGGCGGCAAGCACGGTCGCAGCCGCAATGCCCGAGGTGTCGTGGGTGTGGAAGTGGATCGGCAGGTCCGTCGCTTCGCGCAGCGCCTTGAACAGCACGCGCGCGGCGGCCGGCTTCAACAGGCCCGCCATGTCCTTGACGGCGATCATGTGCGCGCCGGCCTTTTCGAGCTCGGCCGCCAATGCCGTGTAGTACTTGAGATCGTACTTCGGGCGGGCCGAGTTCAGGATGTCGCCGGTGTAGCAGATTGCCGCCTCGCAGATGCGGTTCTCTTCAGCAACGGCCTCCATCGACACGCGCATGTTGTCGACCCAGTTGAGGCAGTCGAAGACCCGGAAGACGTCAATGCCGCCCTTCGCCGCCTGGCGCACGAAGTACTTCACGACGTTGTCGGGGTAGTTCTTGTAGCCGACGCCGTTGGCGCCGCGCAAAAGCATCTGCAGCAGCAGGTTCGGCGCGTCCTCGCGAATGCGGGCGAGACGATCCCACGGGTCCTCGGTGAGGAAACGCATGGAAACGTCAAAGGTCGCACCACCCCAGCATTCGAGCGAGAACAACTGCGGCAGCGCACGAGCATAGGTGCCGGCGACGCGGGCGATGTCATGCGTACGCATGCGGGTCGCAAGCAGCGACTGATGGCCGTCGCGCATCGTCGTATCGGTCAGGAAAACCTGCTTTTCACCGCGCACCCACTCGGCGAATTTCTTCGGGCCGAGCGCGTCGAGCCTCTGCTTGGTACCGGCGGGGATTTCGCCCTGGATGAACGGCACGACGGGCTTGGCCGCATCCGCCGGCGGCTTCGGACGACCCTTGGCCTCCGGATGACCGTTGACGGTGACGTCGGCGAGATAGGTCAAGAGCTTCGTCGCACGGTCCTGGCGCCGGACCTGCTGGAAGAGTTCCGGCGTCGTATCGATGAAGCGGGTGGTGTAGGTGTTGTTGCGGAACTGCTCGTGGCCGATGATCGCCTCGAGGAAGGTGAGGTTGGTCGCCACACCGCGGATACGGAATTCGCGCAGCGCCCGGTCCATGCGGCTGATCGCTTCCTGAGGCGTGCTGCCCGAGGCCGTGACCTTCACCAGCAGCGGATCGTAGTAGCGGGTGATGTAGGCGCCGGTATAGGCCGTGCCGCCGTCGAGACGGATGCCGAAACCGGCCGCCGAACGATAGCCGGTGATGCGGCCGTAGTCGGGAATGAAGTTCTGCTCCGGATCTTCCGTGGTGATGCGGCACTGCAGCGCGTGGCCGTTGAGGCGGATGTCAGCCTGGTCAGGCACACCCGATTGCGGCGTGCCGATCGCCTCGCCGTCGAGAATGTGGATCTGCGCCTTGACGATGTCGATGCCGGTCACCACTTCGGTGACGGTGTGCTCGACCTGGATGCGCGGGTTCACTTCGATGAAGTAGAACTTGCCGGTGTTCACATCCATCAGATACTCGACGGTGCCGGCGCCGATGTAGTTGGTCGCCTTGGCGATCTTCAGCGAGTAGTTGGCCAGTTCCTGCCGCTGCGCATCGGAGAGGTAGGGCGCCGGCGCGCGCTCGACGACCTTCTGGTTACGGCGCTGGATGGAGCAGTCGCGCTCGAACAGATGCACGACATTGCCGTGGGTGTCGCCGAGGATCTGGCTTTCGACGTGGCGGGCGCGCTCGACCAGCTTTTCGAGATAGACCTCGTCCTTGCCGAAGGCGGCCTTGGCCTCGCGCTTGGCTTCCGTCACCTCGCGGATCAGATCCTTCGGATCGCGAATGGCGCGCATGCCGCGTCCGCCGCCGCCCCAGGAGGCCTTGAGCATGACCGGGTAGCCGATCTCGGCGGCGAGGCGATGGATTTCCTTTTCGTCGTCCGGCAGCGGATCGGTGGCCGGCACGACCGGAACGCCGACGGAAATGGCGAGGTTGCGGGCAGCGACCTTATTGCCGAGCTGGCGCATCGTCGCCGGGCGCGGACCGATGAAAATGATGCCGGCGGCGTCACAGGCATCGACGAATTCCGGGCTTTCCGACAGCAGGCCGTAGCCCGGATGAATGGCGTCGGCACCCGAGAGTTTGGCGACGCGGATTACTTCCTCGATCGACAGGTAGCTTTCGATCGGGCCGAGGTCACGGGCAAGATGCGGGCCGCGGCCGATCTGGTAGCTTTCATCCGCCTTAAAGCGGTGCAGCGCGAGTTTGTCCTCTTCCGCCCATATCGCGACCGTTTTCAGACCGAGTTCGTTTGCAGCGCGAAAAACGCGGATGGCAATTTCAGAACGGTTGGCAACAAGGATCTTCGAGATAGGCAAGTCGGTCTCCTCAATGACTTGATATTGCGGGAAATGCTGCACCCGCGAAATAAAGTATTAGCGGGTCACCGGGCAGAGCGCAATTTCAGATGCGACAGGAAACCGAATGCCTTTCGACTTTAGGAAATCAGGCCGAGACGGAAGGCGATCGCCACGACGTGGTGGCGGTTCTTGGCCTTCAGCTTTTCCTGGATTCCGTTCATGTACCAATCGACCGTGTGGCTCGAAATATCCAGCACCTTGCCGATGTCGTTGGAGGTCAGTCCGTCGGCGAGATAATTGAGGGCTTCCATTTCGCGCCGCGTCATTTGCACTTCGACACGCGAACCGAGCTCGGCCGAAACCTCGGGGTCGGTCAGGTCCAAGAGCTTCCAGAACAGCCGCTTGGCGATCGAGTCGAACAGGCTGATCTCGACAGGGCTCAGGTCGACGACGCGGCCGCCGACCGTCAGGTTGCCGAGCAGACCGCGCCGGCCGTGCACCGGGAAGATGTAGCCGTCGTAGAGACCGTGGTTGCGGGCCTCGATCATCATGCTTTCCATGCGCTTGCGATGCGGATCGGAGCGGAAAGCAAACAGCGTATCGCGCCAGCGGAAACCACGCTGGGCATGGCCGAGATAGCGGATGGTCGGGTCGATCACCACGAACTTCTTGCGGATATAGATCTGCGGCCAGCCCTCGGGCCAGCGACCGGCAAGCAGCAGCCTCAGCGGGTTGTCATGCGGCTTGGGCTGGCGCACGACGCCGTAGAAGTCGAAGCCGCAGCGATCGAGCAGGCGCTCGAATTCCGGGATGATTTCCTCGCGTGTCTTCATCTCCTCCAGAAGCGCGAGAAACTGTACGAGCAGCGTAATGTTCATGGATCACCTTCCAGGTCGATGCATATGGTCGCATTTCCGAATCCGGACATAAAGGCACCGTTCAGCGACCATTCATGTTGCACCCGCGATAATCCGTCATACCACGCCCGGTCTTATGCGAAATATGCAAGAAATCGGAGTTGGCACGACAGATAGCAGACTATGAATATTCTCGCCAAGCTCACAGACGAGCGAAACGGGAAAACGAGTGGCTGTCCTGCGTCCGGCTACGGCTTCCCATTGCCGCAAAAGACCGTCTCAGCGCGGCCCCGAGTGCTCTAACGGCGCGAGGCTTCAATGCTCGCCATGGGGAACCTCGAGGACGCGGGTGCATCCGCCGCAGAAGGTCTGCGGCGCGTCAAATCCGGTACCCGGAAGGGGTGAGACAGTGTCATTGTTCCAGGTGTATGCAAGAGCGCTCCAGTATCTTGCGGTTCACAAGTTTCGCGTCTCAGCGATCGTGCTTGCCAACGTCGTTCTGGCAGCGATCACAATTGCCGAACCGATCCTGTTCGGTCGTATCATCGACGCCATCTCATCGAAGGGCGAAGTCACGCCGATGCTGCTCATGTGGGCAGGCCTCGGCGTCTTCAACACCGTCGCCTTCGTGCTCGTCGCCCGCGAGGCCGACCGGCTGGCCCATGGCCGCCGCGCCACGCTCCTGACGGAAGCCTTCGGCCGCATCGTTTCCATGCCGCTTGCCTGGCATAGCCAGCGCGGCACGTCCAACGCCCTGCACACGCTGCTTCGCGCCTGCGAAACCCTCTTCGGTCTCTGGCTCGAATTCATGCGCCAGCATCTGGCGACCGCCGTCGCCCTCGTTCTGCTCGTTCCGACCGCCTTTGCCATGGACGTGCGCCTGTCGCTCGTGCTCGTCGTTCTCGGCGCGCTCTATGTGGTGATCAGCAAGGTGGTCATGAGCCGCACCAAGGAGGGCCAGGCTTCGGTCGAGAACCACTACCACACGGTTTTCTCGCACGTTTCCGACGCGATCAGCAACGTTTCGGTCGTGCACAGCTACAACCGCATCGAGGCTGAAACCCGCGAGCTGAAGAAGTTCACCGAGCGGCTGATCTCGGCCCAGTTCCCGGTACTCGACTGGTGGGCACTCGCAAGCGGGCTGAACCGCGTCGCCTCGACCATCTCTATGATGGCGATCCTCGTGATCGGTACCGTGCTGGTGCAGCGCGGCGAACTCGGCGTCGGCGAAGTCATCGCCTTCATCGGCTTTGCCAACCTGCTGATCGGCCGCCTCGACCAGATGAAAGCCTTCGTCACGCAGATCTTCGAAGCTCGTGCCAAGCTCGAGGACTTCTTCACCCTCGAAGACGCCGTGCGCGAACGCGACGAGCCGGCCGGTGCGACCGAGCTGCCGCCGGTTGTCGGCGAGGTCGAGTTCCGCAACGTCTCCTTCGACTTTGCCAACACGAACCAGGGCGTGCACAACGTCTCGTTCACCGCCAAGGCCGGCCAGACGATCGCCATCGTCGGCCCGACGGGTGCCGGCAAGACGACGCTCGTCAACCTCTTGCAACGCGTCCACGATCCGCGCGACGGCCAGATCCTGATCGACGGCAACGACATCTCGAAGGTAACGCGCAAGTCGCTGCGCCGTTCGATCGCCACCGTCTTCCAGGATGCGGGCCTGATGAACCGCTCGATCTCGGAAAACATCCGGCTTGGCCGTGACGACGCGACGATCGAGGAAGTCATGGCTGCCGCCGAAGCGGCTGCTGCCTGCGACTTCATCGAGGGCCGCACGACCGGTTACGATACGGTCGTCGGCGAGCGCGGCAACCGTCTGTCGGGTGGCGAGCGCCAGCGTGTGGCCATCGCTCGCGCCATCCTCAAGAACGCGCCGATCCTGGTGCTCGACGAGGCGACCAGCGCGCTCGACGTCGAGACCGAGAACCGCGTCAAGGATGCGATCGATGCACTGCGCAAGAACCGCACGACCTTCATCATCGCCCACCGCCTGTCGACGGTGCGCGAGGCCGACCTGGTGGTCTTCATGGACCAGGGCCGGATCGTCGAGATGGGCGGTTTCAACGAGCTCAGCCAGAGCAACGGCCGCTTTGCAGCCCTGCTCCGCGCCAGCGGCATCCTGACGGACGACGACGTCCGCATGAGCCACACGGCAGCGTAACGCTCGCCCGACGTCAGGCAAATCGTACATCAAGCCACCCGCGGTCAGCCGCGGGTGGCTTTTCTTTTTGGACAAGCGCCGCATCAGGAAGTCTTGTCATTCGCCAAATTGTTGGTAGACGGGAATTCCGGCTTCAATTCCAAGGGAATCACCAATGCCGGATATCTCCACCATCGCTCTGTTTGCCGCCGCAAGCCTCGTGCTGACCGCAACGCCCGGCCCCGACATGCTGCTGATTGCGTCTCGCAGCCTCAGCCAGGGCCGTGCCGTCGGGTTTCTCACCTATGCCGGCATCGCGCTTGGCACCTACTGCCATGCGCTCGCGGCCGCGCTCGGCCTCTCGCAGCTCTTCCTCACCGTACCGGTTGCCTATGAGATCGTGCGCTGGGCGGGCTGCGCCTATCTGCTTTATCTCGCCTGGAAGACGGTGCGTTCGCATCCCTCGGGCGCGTCCCCGACGTCGACGCTCAAGCGGCTCTCACGCCGGCGGGTCTTCGGCGAGGGACTGATGACGAACCTGCTCAATCCGAAGATGGCGCTGTTCGTGCTGGCCCTTTTTCCCCAGTTCGTGGACCCGAATGGCGGGTCGATGGTCCTGCAGATGCTTCTGCTTGCGACCATCCTGAACGGGATCGGCTTGCTCGTGAACGGCACTGTCATCCTTGTCGGCAGCCATCTGCGCGCAAGACTTTCCGGCTTCCGGCGTTTCCCGAAACTGCCGCAATACCTTCTCGCCGGCGTGTTCACGGGGCTTGCCTGCCGCCTGGCGCTGGGTTCCCGAACCTGATGCTGACGCACGGTCAAGGGTGGCGTTTGCTACGCCGCCCTTAGCGGTTTGGCAGACGCGATGCCGCGCAGCCATTCGAGATAATAGGCATAGGCAAAGTGCAGGCCGATGCCGGCGAGCACGAAGAGGCTGCCGAAGACCGGGTTCTTCCCCGTCACGAACAGCAGCACCTGGCCGGACATCGCCAGGATCGTGCCGAAGATGAAGATCGGTAGCGAATGCCGGCCGACCACCGCCAGCGGATGGTCGCGGTCGAGTTTGGCGAGGTTGCTGATCCGAGGCGTCACCGCGATGACGTAGCCGAGCGCCAGCACATGCAGCAATCGCGGCGTGGACAGGAAGGTCTTATCGAAGCCTGTCAGAACGGCCGGAAGACTGAAGGAGAGGTCGATGCTCCAGAACGAGAACAAGACCCAGACGGCGGAAACGGCAAGATAGGCACAGGACAGCATGACCAGCCAGGGCCAGCGCGGCAGCGATCCGCCGTTGCGCACATAGGTCATCATCACCACGCCGATGACGAACAGGAACTGCCAGGACCAGGGATTGAGAAACCAGTAGCCCTCGTCGAGGAAGTTCGACGGCACGAACTTGAAGATGCCCGCGGCGAACCATAGCGCGGCCGAGAGCAGAAGCAGCAGTTTCTTGCTGACGCCGTTCAGCCAGAGGATGCCCGGCAGCAGCAGGAACAGCGCCGCATACATCGACAGGATGTTGTTGTAGCCGAGCTGATGTCCCAAGAGCACCATGGCAACGATGCCCTGCTCCGTCTGCTCCACCATCGGGCGGATGTTGATCTCGCCGATCAGGTCCTGCCTTCCGAAGTAGATCGCGCCGCCGGCAAAGATCGCCAGCGTTACGATGCTCGTCATGATGTGGGCGACGTAAAGCGCCAGGGCCCGGCGCCAGATTTTGAGCGTCATAGCCAGCCGACCGCCGGAGACGAACTTGCCGCCATAGGCGATCCCGACCGAGAGGCCCGAGATTAGGACGAAAGCTTCAGCGGAATCGGAAAAGCCGAAGTTCTTGTGGGTCAGGTATTCGAGATATTGCCCGGGAACGTGATTGACGAAAATCGTCAGGAGACACAGCGCCCTGAACACATCAAGGCGTGTGTCACGCTCCTTCGGAACCAATCGGGCGGACATCGGGTCGACGCCACCCTGAAAAGTCTTTTGCAGCATGCGGTCCGTTTTCCAGGATTTGGCGCCCCTGCCCCATCCCTGTTGAAACGGGTACCGACGTCCCGCCTTTCGCGCGATGCCCGGCACCATGAAGGAGAGCGGGAGGCCATCTGCAGGCGGTTTCCCGCCCGGCACCCCGCTCACGAAATCTACAGCGCCGCGCGTCTTATCAGACGCGCACAGGTCGCTGTAGGACTTTGAATTCCTGCACGACGCTCAGCCGTCGAGGTCGCGCCGCCGGCAAATCCGCAAAGAAAAACCGGCCTTGCCCTTGCGGGAACAAAGCCGGTTTCATCCTGTCTTCAATGCCGGCCGTTACAGCAAAATGCCTTCATGCGCGTTTTTTGTGACACTATTGTTGACGCTGACGATCGGCTCGCCACTTTTCTTGTCGCGTTCGACCGAAATCTTGTGCCGCGCGCCATTGAGCGTCACTTCGGCCGAGTAGCCGTTCCAGGCTGCCGGCAGCACCGGACGGATGACCAGCCTGTCGCCCTGCCGGCGAATACCGAGGATGCCCTCGACGCCGACACGGTAGAGCCAGCCGGCAGATCCCGTATACCAGGTCCAGCCGCCACGCCCCGCCAGATCGCCTTCGCCGTAGATATCGGCGGCAACGACATAGGGCTCGACGCGATAGTGTTCCGCCGCTTCGCGGTTTTCGGCATGCGAAATCGGATTCAGCATCTGGAAGACCCGCCAGGCCTCTTCCGCCCTGCCCTGTTCGGCAAAGGCCAAGGCGACCCAGGTGGCGGCGTGAGTATATTGCCCGCCATTCTCGCGCACGCCCGGCGGATAGGCCTTGATGTAGCCCGGATCCTGCGACGTCCGCTCGAGCGGCGGTGTGAACAGCCGCACGATGCGCTGGTCGGGGTCGACCAGTTCAGCCATGACCGCGTCCATCGCCTTCAGCGAACGCTGCTCGTCGCCTTCGCCCGAAAGCACGCTCCAGGACTGAGCGATCGAATCGATCCGGCACTCCAGAGCCTCACTGGTGCCAAGCGGCGTGCCATCGTCGTAATAGCCGCGACGGTAGTAGTCGCCATCCCAGCCGGCGGTCGCGAGCGCCTTCTTGAGCGCTTCGAGATGCGCCTCCCAGCGCGTGATGCGCGCCTCGTCCTTGCGCTCGCGCGCGAAGGGCAGGAAGCCACGCAGCGTGCCGGCGAGGAACCAGCCGAGCCAGGTGCTCGTGCCTTGACCCTTCTCGCCGACCCGGTTCATGCCATCGTTCCAGTCGCCGGCAAGGAACAGTGGCAGGCCGTTCTCACCGGTCCGCTTGATCGCAAGATCGAGTGCACGGGCGCAATGCTCGTAGACGTCGCCGACCTCTTCGGAAATCTCCGGCTTGTAGAAGGCGTCATGCTGCCCCGCTTCGAGCGCCGGGCCAGTGATGAAGGCAAGCTTCTCGGCAAGGAGATCGGACGTGCCGGTCACCGTGCAATAGCGGGTCACGGCATGGGCGAGCCAGACGACGTCGTCGGAGATCATCGTGCGCACGCCGGCGCCTGTTCCCGGCAGCCACCAATGCTGCACGTCGCCTTCGGTAAACTGGCGGGAGGCAGCGTTGAGGATCTGTGCCCGGGCGAGTTCCGGACGATGGATCAGGAACGCCAGCGTATCCTGCAACTGGTCGCGGAAACCGAAGGCACCGCTTGCCTGATAGAAGGCCGAGCGCGCCATGATGCGGCAGCCGAGGCTCTGATAGGGCAGCCAGTTGTTGATCATGGCGTTGAAGGCCGGATCCGGCGTTTCCACCTTCACGATGTCGGTGAATTCGCGCCAGAACGTCTTGTTCGCCTCCAGCACCGTGTCGAACGCGGTCTCACGCAGTTCGCCGATGATGGCTCGAACCTGATCGTCGGTATCGGTATCGCCGAGGATGAACGTGACCTGCCGTTCGGCACCGGGCTCGATGGAAATGTCCGTTGCGACCACGGCGCAAGGATCGCCGTCGACATCGACGGAGCCCGAAAGATCGGCACCCGAAGTGACCGCCTGCGGCGCCAGAATGCCGCCGATCGCGCCCAGGAACTCCCGGCGGCTGGCGGTGTAGCCGGCCGCATCGCCGCCATCGACGGCGAAGAAGGCGGATCGGCCGGCAAAATCGATGCTGTAAGGGTTGGTCGCCACCAGCGCCTCGGCCGTCTCGTCCCATTTCGAAAGGACGAAGGGCGCCGAACGGGCACGGTTGTTGCCAAGCACCCACTCGTTGTAGCCGTAGAGCCTCAACTGCCGCGCCGACGCCGCACGGTTGCGGACAGACACGCGGACGAGCTTGGCCGGCAGGTTGCGATGCACCGTCTGGACGACCTCGATCTCAAGGTCGTCCTGGGTGCTGCGGAAGATCGAATAGCCGAGCCCGTGCGCCGTCTCGAAGACGACGGAACGGCGGCGCGAGAGCGCCGCATAGGGCGTGGCGACCGTGCCGCTTGCCATGTCGCGGATGAAGATGGCTTCGCCCGGCCGGTTGACGACCGTATCATTGGTCCACGGCGTCAGCTGGTAGTCGCGCGAGTTGCGGCTCCAGGAATAGGCCGCACCCTCGGCCGAGATGTGGAAGCCGAAAGCATCATTGGAGATGACATTGATCCACGGCTGCGGCGTCGCTTCGCCGCCGCGCAGGCGCACGACGTATTCGCGACCGCCATCGGCGAAACCGCCGAAGCCGTTCCAGAAGGAAAGGCCATCGCCCTTGATTTCCGCCGGAGCGGCATCCGCGTCCTCCTGCGGCGCTGCCAGCAGCGGGCCCGAGAACTCGGCGCTCTTTTCGGAGCCTTTCACCGGTGCCGGCGAATAGAGCGAGTTGGCGCGGGCGATCTGGTCGGAGATCGTGCCGTTGCGGGCATGGAAGACCGCGCGCGAGGCCGACAGCAAGGTCGACCACGTCTCCGCCTCCATCAGGTCGCGACGCACCGAGAAGATGTGCTGGCGCGGACCGTCCGAGAGACCGCGAAGCCTCAGGTTCTCGCACATGGAGTCGAGCGCGTGCTGCATGTCCTGGGCATAGGACGAGGCGCGCTCGTTGATGATCACGAGATCGGCGGTGATGCCGCGGGCGCGCAGGTATTCCTGGGCGCGCAGCGCCTCACGGGCGATGCCGAGATCGCCGTCGTCATTGATGCGCAGGCAGAAAATCGGGTAGTCGCCCGAAATCGCCAGCGGCCAGAGCTTCGACTGAGAATCGAGGCCGGCCTGAACCGTCGCCGAATCGGCGCGCAGATGCATGTCCGGATAGACGAGGTAGCGGCCGAGCATCTGGAAGCTTGCCGCTTCCTGCGAGGTCACGCCGACATGGCGCATCTGCACCTGGCTGCGGGTCCAGGCGTGGATGAGCTCCTGGTTGAAGGTCTCCGGATGGCGATAGCGGTCGATCGCGCGATCGACCTCCTCGCGGCTCGGGGCGGCGATCGTCCAGAAGACGACGCTGACCTTCTTGCCGGCGGGTACGCGCACGACCCGGCGCAGCGACATGATCGGATCGAGCGTGAAACCGTCCGTGCCGGAAAGCACCGCATCCGTATCGAAGGCAGCGGCTTCGGCAAGCGTGCGGCCCGGACCGATGAAGCGGCGACGGTCGGTCTCGGCTTCCGTATGGCGGTCGCTGCCGGCATTGTCGGTGACGAGATGCGCCACTTCCATGTCCGGATCGCCGGAGCTGCGCTTGTTGCGGCTGACGCGGATGACATCGCCGCGGCGGCTGATTTCCGTGCGCAGGAACATCTTCGAAAACGCCGGGTGTGCACTGTCGGCCTCATCGGTCGAAAGCACCGGCTCGGCATAGGAGGTCACTTCGATGAAGCGGTCCTGGGTGCCGGTGTTGAGCAGCATGACCCGGCGCCCTTCGGCATCGTGTTCGGTGGCGACGATGCATTCCACCTCGCTGGTGAGATCACCGACGGTCTTGACGAATTCCGCCTTGTCGTCGCCGAAGCGCGTCAGCATCTTCTCACCGGCCGCGCGTCGCGGCTCCGACGTCGCCGACCACCAGTCGCCGGTCGTCGTATCGCGCAGGAAGATGAAGGTACCGGTACGGTCCTCGACCGGGTCCGGCTTCCAGCGGGTAACCGACTGGCCGTTCCAGCGGGCGTAACCGGCGCCGTTGGCCGTCAGCATCACCGAGTAATGGCCGTTGGAGAGAAACACGGTCTCGCGGTCCTGCGAAAGCGGGTTCTCGATGATGCGGACCTCAGGGCGCAGGAGATCGTCCTGGCCCTTGCCGACCGATTCCGGCTCGCGCTTGGCATTCATGATCGGAATGTCGCGCGGCGCCTTTTCCTGCAGCAGCAGTTCGGCGGCTTCGATCACCGGATCGGCGTGGAACCACTCGCGCAGGCGGCCGTTGAAGACGACGTTGGCGACAGCCGCGATCGACATGCCATGGTGGTGGGCATAGTAGTTGCGAACCACCGCGCACTTCTGGCCCTCAGGCACGCGCGTCGGCGTGAAGTCGACGGCGTCGTGGTAGCCGTATGCGCCGAGCGCGCCGACCTCGCGGAGACGCCCGAGGTTGGCGAGCGCCGACTTCGGATCGTACATGCAGGCGAGGATCGAGGCGTAGGGCGCGATGACCGCGTTCTGGCCGAGACCACGCTTGAGACCGAGCGTCGGCACACCGAAGTTGGTGTACTGATAGGTGAGCTCGTGGTCACGCGCGTTGAAGGCGGCTTCCGAGATGCCCCACGGCGTGCCGAGGCGACGGCCGTGGTTGATCTGTTCCTTCACGACCAGATTGTTGGTCTGGTTGAGGATACCACCCTGACGCTCCTGCATGACCAGCGGCGGCATCAGGTATTCGAACATCGAGCCGGACCAGGAGATCAGCGCACCGCGTGCGCCGATCGGCACGATCGGACGGCCGAGCTTGTACCAGTGCTCCGTCGGAAGATCGCCCTTGGCGATGGCAAACAGGCTGGTGAGACGGGCTTCCGACGCAAGAAGGTCGTAGCAGGCCTCATCGAGCTCGTTGGCGTTGACGCGGAAGCCGATCGACAGCAGGCGCCGCTCCGGACGGAACAGGAAACCGAAATCCATCGAGAAGGCGATGTCGCGTGCCCGGTCCTTCATCACCAGCAGGCGCTGGCGCAGCGATTCGATTGCGCCGAGATCGAAGACGCCATCGGCGATATGGGCTTCGCAGGTGGTGACGAGCGAGTTGGCCCACTTCGTCACTTCGCTGCTTTGCGGCGTGCGCACCTCATGGTCGAGGTTGACGGTGAGCTTGTGCATGTCGCGCGCCAGAACGGCCAGGTTGATCACCCGGATCGACGCGAACTCGTGTTCGCGCATGATCGCAGCGAGCGCGTTCTGGAAGCCGACGATGCGCTCCTCGATCAGGCGACGCAGCGGACGCACCGTCTTGCGGTCGTCGGGCAGGTCGCGCAGCACTTCCTGAAGGATCGCAGCAACGTCGCCGATACCGGTGAGACTGCCCTGGACATGCGCCGACGGCGCTTCGGCCCAGTCGCGACACATCGACGACACGGCGATCAGATGACCGGCCAGATTGCCGCTGTCGACCGACGAAATGTAGCGCGGCTCCATGGTTTCGAGCGTATTCGTCCGGTACCAGTTGAACAGGTGGCCGCGATATTTCGGCATCCGGTCGATGGTGGCGATCGTCTGCTCCAGCCGGTTGATCGTCTCCTCGAAGCCGATCCAGCCGAAATCGCGCGCCGACATGACGGAGAGCAGATAGACGCCGATATTCGTCGGCGACGTCCGCTCGGCGAGAACCGGCTGCGGCGTTTCCTGGAAGTTGTCCGGCGGCAGGAAGTGCTGCTCGGCGGTGACGAAGGTCTCGAAGTATCGCCAGGTGCGGCGCGCGATCAGGCGCATCTCGTCGATCGCCTCATCGGAAACGACGAGCTGGTCTTCGGTTTCGGCCGACTGGCTGACGAACCAGGCAACGGCTGGAGACAGGGCCCACAGCAGCGCAAAGGGAATGCCGATGAAGGGCAGGCCGGTGTCGGAAATCGCCGCAAGGGCCAGCGAGATCGCCGACAGCGCCGGCGCAACCCACATGGCGCGGTAATAGTCGCCAATGGTGCCGTGGCCGGCGCTCTGCACCTGCGCGGCCGTGCGCCATTCCAGCATCAGTTTGCCGCTGACGAACGTGCGGTAGAGCGAACGCACGATGGCGTCGCCCATCATGGCCGCATTGTGGGCGATGAAGACGATGCGCAGCGCGACCTGCGCGTTGGCGGCACGGACTTCGTTCAAGACCGCATGCAGGTGCGCTCGGGCAACGATGTCGTTGCGGCGCGGCAGGAGGCCGTTGATCAGCGACAGCGTCGGCGCCACGAACAGGCTGAAGATCAGCACGATCTGCCAGATCAGCGCTTCGGTCGGCTCCATGTAGTACCAGCCCATGACCGAGGCGACGAGCCAGGCAAGCGGGATCAGCGAGCGGCGCAGGTTGTCGTACATCTTCCAGCGTCCGAGCATCGACAGCCCGTTCGACAGATTGAAGATATAGGGCAGCAGCTGCCAGTCGCCGCGCGCCCAGCGATGCTGGCGCGACATTTCCACCTCGTAGCGGGTCGGGAAGTCCTCGACGAGTTCGACGTCGGTCACCAGCGCGCAACGCACGTAGGAGCCTTCGAGCAGGTCGTGGCTGAGAACGGCGTTTTCCTGGATGCGCCCCTTCAGCGCCGCCTCGAAGGCGTCGACATGATAAAGGCCCTTGCCGGTGAAGCTGCCTTCGCCGGCAATGTCCTGATAGACGTCCGAAACGGTGAAGACGTAAGGGTCGATGCCGCGGTTGGAGGAGAAGATGCGCTGGAAGGCGGAGGCTTCGCTGCCCGTCGTCAGCGACGGCGTGACGCGCGGCTGCAGCAGGCTGTAGCCGGCGATTACGTTCTGCGTTTTCGGATCGACAACCGGACGGTTGATCGGATGGTACATCTTGCCGACGAGCTTCGTCACCGCATCGCGCATCAGGCGCGTGTCGGAATCGAGCGTCATCACGTACTGAACGTTTTCCGGCACCGTGTTGGCGCCCTGCAGGAACGAGGTGTCGCGGTCACCGCGCAAGAGCATGTTCAGCTCGTGCAGCTTGCCACGCTTGCGCTCCCAGCCCATCCACACACCTTCCTGCTCGTTATACAGGCGGCGGCGATGCAGCAGGTAGAATCGGGTCTTGCCGTCATAGGCATAACGCGCCGAGAGCTGAGCGATCTCGCGCTTGGCATAATCGAGCACATCGGCGTCGGTACTCGATTCCTCGTCCTTGCTGTCAGCCCAGTCGCTGACCAGTGCAAAGTAGATCTCGCCGCGCGGGTTGGCGAGATAGTGGACCTCGAGATTGCGCACCAGTTCGTCGACGTGATCGCGCTTTGAAATCAGGCAGGGCACCGCAACGAGCGTGCGGGCGTCCTCGGGGATCCCGTCGAGGAACTCGTAGCCGACCAGCCGCGACGGTTTGACGAACAGCGTCACCAGCGTGTTGAACAGGCCCATCGCGCCTTCCGAGGCCGGCAGCGCGAAAAGCAGCAGCATGATCAGCTTCGCGCCACTCGGGATCGCCATCGGGCTGACGAAGGAGTAGACGGCGATCATCGCCAGGATGGTCAGAAGGATGTTCGGCCCGGCGATCGCAAACCAATCGAGCCTGCGGCTGAGGCGAATGATGGTCTGCAGCACCGACGGCCGGTAGCTGATCTTCTTTTCCAGAAGCTTGCGTTGCTTGCCGACAAGGAAGGATCCGACATTCGGCTGCTGCAGCGGCGCTTCCGTCTCGGCCGCGACTTCCGCCTCGCGCACCATCTGGATGGCGATTTGCGTCACTTCGAATTCGCTGTGCCCCGAACGGCGCGCCAGCTTTTCGATCGTGTCGCGGTACTTGTTGCGCGACCCGAAATCGAGCGCCGCATAATCGGAGCCTTCACGCAGCGCCGCATCGATCTTGCTGACGCTTTCGAACCAGACGGCCCAGTCGGTGTCGTCGATCTCGCGCAGGCTGCGGATGATGTTGCTCATCGTCGCATTGCCGGACGACAGGCGGTTCTGCTCGGCGACCAGCGCGCTTTCGACGTCGCTGCCGCGCTTCTCGAGCTGATCCTCAATCCAGCCGATCACGGCGCCCGAGGTCTGCGACCCGTCACGCATGCGGTAGAGCAGCTGCGCGACGAAGGTGTTGTCGGCCGCCAGCGCTTCCGATTCCGCAAGCAGCGTGCGCGACTTTTCCGGATCGCTGAGGCGAATGATCTGGTCGGCGACGTCGTTTGCCTTGCGCCGCATGCCGCGCGAGCGTTCGACGCGGATGGCAATCCGCCGCAAATTTTCGATCAGCACGAAGCGCAGGATCGACGGCAAGGCCCAAAGTTCGCCGATCTTGAAGGTCTCGTGCTTCTGGAAGCCCTCGACCATCGCCGTGATGCTTTCGCGCGTCACCGTGCTGTGGGTGTGGGCAGCGTAGAGCCAGGCGAGCGCCATGGTGCGCGGGATCACCGTGCCCGAAACCGAAATCGTTGGGAGCTGGCGATAGAACCGGCGCGGGAAATCGCGCCGCACTTCCTGGATCGCCTCTTCGACGACGTGATGGTTGTCGAGCAACCATTCGGCGGCCGGCGTGATCGTTGCCCCGGCCTCGACGTCCGCGGCCGTCGCCCGGTAGACGCGCAGGATCTCGTTCTCGTTCTCGCGATGCCGCGGACGGAACTCGAACGGGAAGAAGCCCGGCAGCGAGGAGACACCCTTGGCCGCGAGATCCTCGCCGCATTGCCGGAGGTCCTCCATCGAAAAGAAGGTGGAGCGGATCGAATCGTTGTAATCGATCTGCTTCGCTTCCGGTTCGCGCGGTGAGGTGGGCGGCGTAGTTTGGAGCTGCATGGGTACGGGTTCTGAATCCAACCGGGGTTGATCGGCCCGGCCCTCGTCGGGGTGCCGGGTTGGCTGCGGTCCTGAGAAATCAGGTTGAGCCGGCGCGTTGCTAGACACGGTCATGTGTCCTCCCATCCACCGTCATTTCCCGGGAAACCGGGATCTGGCGGTAACAGGCACCGCCCTCGACTGGGCATCGGAGATCGCAAAGCCGGCGGCGCATTGGTTTTCAAGGCCGCGGTGATGCATGAAAATGGCATTTTTTAGCCGTGGTGCCAACAGCTTGCAAGGATTGCTCATACAAGATCGGACGTTTTGCGCACAGCCGAATCAAGCCGGAACCGGCCGCTGTGCGCGCCCCCAGTGGCACTTCGATACAACTCTTTCAAATGCCCTCTTTCAAGCTTCATCGCGGGTGGCAGACGAGGCGAAACGTGATGGGGCGAGGAAGGTTCCCACGAATTTTCGACAAAAGCACCGCAGGTCAGCCCACCTGCTCGGTGATCCACTCGCGAAACGCCAGGCTGATCGGGTTTTCGAGCTTGCCCTCGGGCACCGCGAGGTAATAGCTGTTTTCCGTCTGCATCGGCCGGTCGAGCACGATCTGCAGCGTGCCGGCGGCAATTTCCTGCTCGATCAGGTAGCGTGGCAAAAGAGCAAAGCCGAGCCCGGCGGTCGCCGCCTCGATCACCATGGAAAACTGATCGAAACGGTTGCCGCGATAAGCGCCGCGCCCGTCCATGTCGTTGGCCTCGAACCATTGCGCCCAGAGTTTTGGCCTTGTGGCGAGATGGAGCATCGGCCCCGTGACGATATCTTCAGGGGAGGCAACCGGATGGGTTGCCAGCATGGCGGGACTTGCGGCGGGCACGATGATCTCACTGCAGAGATAGCTGCAGGTAGCGCGCGCCCAGACCGGCTGCCCGTAATGGATAGCCAGATCGAAATTCTGCTCCTCGAAATCGAACGGCGCAGAGCGCGAGGCGATGTTGATCACCGTGTCCGGATGGCGCTTGAGGAAATCGGGGAGACGCGGCACCAGCCAGCGGCTGCCGAAAGTCGGCAATGACGCGATCGAGAGCGTCGAATCCGCCCGGGCAGACGCCATCGCCCGCACCATCAGTTCCTCGGTCTGGTTGAGCAGGCGGCGCACCTCCGGCAGAAACTTCTGCCCGGCATCCGACAGGATCACACGCTGGCGCACACGCTCGAACAGGAGCACCCCGAGCTGGTTTTCGAGATCCTTGATCTGGCGACTGACGGCGCTCTGCGTGAGGTTCAGTTCGGCTGCGGCCTGCGTGAAGCTGCCGTGTCGCGCCGCACATTCGAACGCCTGCAGCGTCGTCACGTCGGGAACCAGTCTTCGGCTCAACTTCATTCCGCCCTCGCATCAACATAGTCAGAAGCAACGCGATCAATGGCCAGTTCGATCGGATATGATCCGAAATGAGAATGACCTTGTCCTTCACCCATAGCGCGAGGCGAGCCCCAGTGAAAGAGAATAGTTTCGTATCCGCCGACGACATCCGCTCGGCCTTTTCCGCAGCCATGTCGGTCATGTACCGCGAAGAGGTGCCGGCCTACGGTACGCTGATGGAGCTGGTCGCCAAGGTCAACGACGATACGCTCGCCGCCGACCCCAAGCTGAAGGAGCGCCTCGACGCGACGGACTCGCTCGACCGCATCTCCGAGGAGCGCCACGGCGCGATCCGGCTCGGCACCCCTGCCGAACTCGCTATGATGCGCCGCGTCTTCGCCGTCATGGGCATGTACCCGGTCGGCTACTACGATCTCTCGACCGCTGGCGTTCCCGTGCATTCGACCGCCTTCCGCCCGGTCGGCGACGCCGCGTTGAAGCGTAATCCGTTCCGCGTCTTCACCTCGCTGCTCCGTCTCGACCTCATCGCCGATGAAGCGCTGCGTGCCGAAGCCGAAGTTATTCTGGCCGCGCGCCAGATCTTCACCGCCGGCGCCGTCGAACTCACGGAAAAGGCCGAGCGCGACGGCGGTCTCGACAGGGTGGATGCAGAGCGCTTCGTCTCGGAAGTGCTCGAAACATTTCGTTGGCACGACAAGGCCAATGTCAGCCCCGACATGTACAAGCGCCTGCATGACGCCCATCGCCTGATCGCCGACGTCGTCTCCTTCAAAGGCCCCCACATCAACCACCTGACGCCGCGCACGCTCGACATCGACAAGGTGCAGGCGCTGATGCCGGCATACGCGATTGCCCCGAAGGCCGTCGTCGAGGGCCCGCCGACCCGCAAGTGCCCGATCCTGTTGCGCCAGACCTCGTTCAAGGCGCTCGAAGAGCCGGTTTCCTTCAAGGATGCCGACGGCATCTGGAAGGAAGGTTCGCACACCGCCCGCTTCGGCGAAATCGAACAGCGCGGCATCGCGCTGACACCCAAGGGCCGCGCGCTTTACGACGAACTGCTCGACGCCTCGCGCAAGATCGTCCGCCCGGCGGCCGACGGTTCCAACGCGCGCGAATACGAAGCGGCACTTGCCGGGGCTTTCGAGCCTTTCCCGGACACCTGGGCAGGCATCCGCGAAGCCGGGCTCGGCTACTTCAGCTATTCGCTGACGGAAAAAGGCCGCAAGGCCGGCGTCTCCGGCAAGCACGACATCGAAGCGTTGATCGCCGCTGGCCTCGTCCAGTTCGACGCGATCGTGTATGAAGACTTCCTGCCGGTCAGCGCCGCGGGCATCTTCCAGTCGAACCTCGGCGACGGGGCGCAGCAGGATTTCGTCGCCAGCCCGAACCAGAAGCGCTTCGAGGCCGATCTCGGTGCGACCGTGCTCAACGAGTTCGATCACTATGTCGGTATCGAGCAGGCTTCGATCGAAAGCTGCATTCAGGCCTTGACCGGCGCCATCGCTGCGGAATGATGCTTCCCTGATGATCGACCAACTGCACATCGACGCGCTCACCGACATCCTTGGAGACAAGGGTGTCGTCACGCGTCCGGAAGACCTGGAAGCCTACGAGACCGGCGCGCGCTATGATCGCGGCCGGACGCCGCTCGTGCTGCGGCCGGCGACGACCGAAGAGGTTTCCGCCGCTGTCGCCTATTGCGTCACCAACGGCATCGCGCTGATCCCGCAGTCCGGCAACACCGGCCTCGTCTCCGGCTCGACGCCGGATCAGTCGGGCGACGAAGCCATCCTCAGCCTCGACCGGCTGGCAAAACGCTTCGAACTCGACCTCGACAACCGCTCGGTTCGGCTCGACGCCGGCTTCCGGCTGTCCGATCTCAACCGGCGGCTGGAAGAGCACGGCCTGTTCTTCCCGATCGATCTCGGCGCCGACCCGCGCATCGGCGGCATGATCGCCACCAATACCGGCGGCTCACGCTTCCTGAAATACGGCGACGTGCGCCGAAACACGCTCGGCCTCAAGGTGGTGCTGGCCGACGCGGACGGCACCGTGCTCGACCTGCAATGCGACTTGCGCAAGAACAACACCGGCGTTGACTGGAAGCAGATCTTCGTCGGCACCTCGGGCGCCTTCGGCATCGTCACCGAATGCGTGCTCAACCTCGAGCGCCTGCCGCAGCAGACGGCAACGGCACTGCTGGTTCCGGCGAGCGGCGCCCATGTGATGCCGCTGCTGCGCGCCATGGAAGAACGCCTCGGCGCCTACCTTTCGGCCTTCGAGGGCATGTCGAGCAATGCCGTCAAGGCAGCCTTTGCCCACGTGCCGTCGCTGAAAAACCCGTTCCAGGCTGGCCAAGTCCCCGACTACGTCATTCTCGCCGAGATCAGCCGCACCTGGGCACCGCGCGAAGGCGAACAGTCGCTCGACGCCGTGCTGGAAACGGCGCTGGCCGAAATCTGGGAGACGGAGGAGGCACCGCTCGCCGACGCCTTCGTCGGCCCGCCGCACGAAATCTGGGCGCTACGCCACGCGCTGTCTGAGGGCGTCAAGCACCTGGGCAAGCTGATCGCCTTCGATGTCTCCTTCCGCCGGGGTGACATCATGGCCTTCTGCGACCATACGAAGGCCGAAATGCCCTCGAAATTCCCCGACGTGACCGTCTGCGATTTCGGCCATATCGGCGACGGCGGCGTGCACTTCAACCTCGTCGTGCCGAAGAACAGCGATCTTCTCAAGGACGAGACTTTCGAACCCCGGCTACGCGAATGGGTTTTCGCCGTCGCCGTCGAGGAATATCACGGCAGCTTCAGCGCGGAACATGCGATCGGCCGCCGCAATCAGGCCTATTACGACTTTTATACACCAGACAAACTCAAGGACATGGCCGCGGGCCTGAAGACGCTGACCTCGCCGGGAAAGCTCGGCAGTGTGCGTTTCGGATAGGCCAGAGCGGAATGAGGAAAGTGTGTGCGGTCTTCCGCCGACATTTCGCTCCAACGAATGATCTAAACCAATAAAACGGGAGTCAGACCATGAACATCGCAACCAAGAAAGTCGACGTGACCAAGGAAGCCGCCGCGCTTCTCGAAAAGATGGGCGTCGCCAAGGAACTCTACACCGGCGGCGACATGCCGTCCTATAGCCCGGTTACCGGCGAGAAGATCGCGACCCTCAAGACGGTTTCGGCCGCTGAAGCCGCCGCCAAGATCGACCAGGCCCATGAAGCTTTCAAGGCCTGGCGCCTGGTTCCCGCCCCGAAGCGCGGCGAACTGATCCGCCTGCTCGGCGAAGAACTGCGCGCCTTCAAGGCCGACCTCGGCCGCCTGGTTTCGATCGAAGCCGGCAAGATCACCTCCGAAGGCCTCGGCGAAGTGCAGGAAATGATCGACATCTGCGATTTCGCAGTCGGCCTTTCCCGCCAGCTCTATGGCCTGACGATCGCCACCGAGCGTCCCGGCCACCGCATGATGGAAACCTGGCACCCGCTCGGCGTCGTCGGCGTCATCTCCGCCTTCAACTTCCCGGTCGCCGTCTGGTCGTGGAACACCGCACTGGCGCTCGTCTGCGGCAACTCCGTCGTCTGGAAGCCGTCGGAAAAGACCCCGCTCACGGCGCTTGCCTCGCAGGCGATCTTCGAGCGCGCGCTCGCCCGCTTTGGCGATGCGCCGGAAGGCCTGTCGCAGGTCCTGATCGGTGACCGCACCGTCGGTGAAGTTCTCGTCGACAACCCCAAGGTTCCGCTCGTATCGGCCACCGGCTCGACGCGCATGGGCCGCGACGTCGGTCCGCGCCTCGCCAAGCGCTTCGCCCGCGCCATCCTCGAGCTCGGCGGCAACAATGCCGGCATCGTCTGCCCGTCGGCCGATCTCGACATGGCGCTGCGCGCCATCGCCTTCGGCGCCATGGGCACCGCCGGCCAGCGTTGCACCACCATGCGCCGCCTGTTCGTGCATGAAAGCGTCTACGACCAGCTCGTTCCGCGCCTGAAGAAGGCCTACGGTTCGGTCTCTGTCGGCAACCCGCTCGAAACCACCGCCCTCGTCGGCCCGCTCGTCGACAAGGCTGCCTTCGACGGCATGCAGAAGGCAATCGCTGAAGCCAAGTCGCATGGCGGCACCGTCACCGGCGGCGAGCGCGTCGAGCTCGGTTATCACAACGGCTACTACGCCAAGCCCGCTCTCGTCGAAATGCCCAAGCAGGCCGGACCGGTTCTCGAAGAAACCTTCGCGCCGATCCTCTACGTCATGAAATATAGCGACTTCGACGCCGTCGTTGCCGATCACAATGCGGTCGCAGCCGGCCTGTCGTCCTCGATCTTCACCCGCGACATGCAGGAATCCGAGCGCTTCCTCGCCGTCGACGGCTCGGATTGCGGTATCGCCAACGTCAACATCGGCACCTCGGGCGCCGAAATCGGTGGCGCCTTCGGCGGTGAGAAGGAAACCGGCGGTGGCCGCGAATCCGGTTCGGACTCGTGGAAGGCCTACATGCGCCGCGCCACGAACACGGTGAACTATTCGAAGGCTCTGCCGCTGGCGCAGGGCGTGTCGTTCGACATCGAATAATCGGCGCGCCCAGGTAGGTAGAGACCATGACCATCAACGCAACGGTCAAGGAGGCGGGCTTTGAGCCCGCCTCGCGGATCTCCTCGATCGGAGTGTCCGAAATCCTCAAGATCGGCGCCCGCGCGCAGGCCATGAAGCGCGAAGGCAAGCCGGTCATCATCCTCGGTGCGGGCGAGCCGGATTTCGACACGCCCGACTTCGTCAAGGACGCCGCCTGTGAGGCGATCAAGCGCGGTGACACCAAGTACACCGCCCTCGACGGCACGCCGGAGCTGAAGAAGGCGATCCGCGAGAAGTTCCAGCGTGAAAACGGCCTTGCCTACGAGCAGGACGAGATCACGGTTTCGACCGGCGCCAAGCAGATCCTGTTCAACGCCATGATGGCGTCGATCAACCCCGGCGACGAGGTGGTCATCCCGACGCCCTACTGGACCTCCTATTCGGATATCGTCCAGATCTGCGAAGGCAAGCCGGTTCTGATCCCCTGCGACGCCTCCTCCGGCTTCCGGCTGACGGCCGACAAGCTCGAGGCTGCAATCACGCCGCAGACGCGCTGGGTGCTTTTGAACTCGCCTTCGAACCCGTCGGGTGCCGCCTATAGCGCGAGCGACTACCGGCCGCTGCTCGACGTGCTCCTCAAGCATCCGCATGTGTGGCTGCTGGTCGACGACATGTACGAGCACATCGTCTATGACGGCTTCCGCTTCGTCACCCCGGCCCAGCTCGAGCCCCGCCTCAAGGACCGCACGCTCACGGTCAACGGCGTCTCCAAGGCCTATGCCATGACCGGCTGGCGCATCGGCTATGCCGGCGGTCCGCGCGACCTGATCAAGGCGATGGCTGTCGTCCAGAGCCAGGCGACCTCCTGCCCCTCCTCCGTCAGCCAGGCCGCTTCGGTTGCCGCACTGACCGGTCCGCAGGAGTTCCTGAAGGAACGCACTGCCAGCTTCCAGCGCCGCCGCGATCTCGTCGTTACCGGCCTCAATGCCATCGACGGCCTCGATTGCCGCGTCCCGGAAGGTGCCTTCTACACCTTCTCCGGCTGCGCCGGCATGCTCGGCAAGGTCACGCCCTCGGGCAAGGCAATCGCAACGGATACGGACTTCTGCGCCTACCTGCTCGACGACGCCCACGTCGCCGTTGTTCCGGGCTCCGCCTTCGGTCTCTCGCCGTTCTTCCGCATTTCCTATGCGACCTCGGAAGCGGAACTGAAGGAAGCGCTCAAACGCATCGCCGACGCCTGCGCTCGGCTTTCTTGACGAACTCCGGACGGCGCCTCGGCGCCGTCCGCTCCTAGAACGTCGGCGGCGTACAGGCGCTGATCACTTCGCAAGGCACCGGCCCGACGCAGCGAAAACGATGCGGCCGCCGGCTTTCAAAATAATAGGCATCCCCCGGTCCCAGGATCCGCCGCTCATCGTCGACGGTGACCTCGATACGGCCCGACAACACGATGCCCCCTTCCTCGCCGTCATGCACCAGCGGCACTTTCCCGGTATCGGCGCCCGGCTGATAGACCTCTTTCAGGATCTGCAGGCTGCGGCCGAAGAGGTTTTCGCCGATCTGGCGATAGGAAATCGGCCCCTTGCCGATCTCGACCAGTTCCTCCGCCGCATAGAACGCCTTGCGCGGTCGTTCCGGTTCGAAGGAGAAGAATTCCGCAAGCCCAATCGGAATGCCGTCGAGAATACGCTTCAGCGCACCGACGGAAGGATTGGAGGCGTTCGACTCGATCAGCGATATCGTCGAATTGGTGACGCCGGCGCGCTTGGCCAGTTCGCGCTGCGACAGATTGTGCATCAGGCGGAGATGACGAAGCCGGTTTCCGATATCGACGGTCATATGATCCGAACCCTTGGTGTTCAGGTTGTTCGAAATAGCGCAAAAACGCTACAACGGTACAATAAATTTCAATGACTTAACTGACATCAGAAAAGGACTTGTTTGGCAAATCAAATCATGGCGTCAATCGCCGAACTCAGGAGGATGCCATGAACCAGCACACCAAACCCAACGCCCCCGTTCTCGACAGCTATTGGATGCCGTTTACCGCCAACCGGCAGTTCAAGCAGGCTCCGCGCCTGCTCGCGTCCGCCGAGGGGATGCACTACACCAGCACCGATGGCCGCACGATCCTCGACGGCACTGCCGGGCTCTGGTGCGTCAACGCTGGCCATGGCCGCCGTCAGATCGCCTCGGCCGTCGAGCGCCAGCTGTCGACCATGGATTTCGCCCCGTCTTTCCAGATGGGCCATCCGATTGCTTTCGACTTCGCCGAGCGCCTCGCCGAAATCGCGCCGGGTCCGGAAGGCCAGAAGCTCGACCGCGTCTTCTTCACCGGTTCGGGTTCTGAATCGGTCGACACGGCCCTGAAGATGGCGATCGCCTATCAGCGCGCGATCGGCCAGGGCACCCGCACGCGCCTGATCGGCCGAGAACGCGGCTATCACGGTGTCGGCTTCGGCGGCATTTCGGTCGGTGGCATCCTCAACAACCGCCGCGTCTTCCCGCAGCTTCCTGGCTCCGACCACCTGCGCCACACGCATGACCCCGCGAAGAACGCCTTCGTCAAGGGCCAGCCGGAACACGGCGCCGAGCTTGCCGACGATCTCGAGCGGCTGGTGGCGCTGCATGGCGCCGAAACCATCGCCGCCTGCATCGTCGAGCCGGTCGCTGGCTCGACCGGTGTCCTCATCCCGCCGAAGGGCTACCTCGAACGCCTGCGTGCCATTTGCGACAAGCACGGCATCCTCCTGATCTTCGACGAAGTCATCACCGGCTTCGGCCGCCTCGGCGCCGCCTTTGCCACCGACTTCTTCGGTGTAACCCCGGATATGGTGACGGCGGCCAAGGGTCTCACCAACGGTGCGATCCCGATGGGCGCGGTCTTTGCCAGCCGCAAGGTGCATGACGCGCTGATGCATGGGCCCGAAAACGCGATCGAGCTCTTCCACGGCTACACCTATTCCGGCCATCCGGCCGCCTGCGCTGCCGGTATCGCCACGCTCGACATCTACCGCGACGAGGGCCTCATGACCCGCGCCGTCGAGCTGCAGGACGCCTGGCACGACGCCATGCACTCGCTGAAGGGCCTGCCTCATGTCATCGACATCCGCACGATCGGCCTGATCGCCGGCATCGAGTTGCAGTCGCGCGACGGCGCAATCGGCGCCCGCGCCTACGACGTCTTCGTCGATTGCTTCGAGAAGGGCCTGCTGATCCGCGTCACCGGCGACATCATAGCCTTCTCGCCGCCACTGATCGCCGAAGAGAAACATTTTGGCGAGATCGTCTCGATCCTCGGCGATGCGCTGAAGCGCGCCAAGTAAGCCCAAGCGACGCACGACAAGGCAACGCCGCCGCCGAAGATCTCGGCGGCGGCGTCTGCATTTCGATTGCACACCTGAATCCGGCTAACGTCTCTACGCGCGAGGCGCGTCCTAACGAATCAACAGCGCCCGGAAATCGTTGACGTTGGTTCCGGTCGGTCCGGGCACGAAGAGATCGCCGCTCACGTCAAAGGCCGACCAGGCGTCGTGCCGGGTAAGATGTAGACGTGGATCGATGCCAGCCGCCCGCATGCGGGCAATGCTCTGCCCATTTGCAAAGGCACCGGCATTGTCTTCGGAGCCGTCGATGCCGTCCGTATCGGCGGCAAGCGCATCGATCTCTGACACGCCGTCGATATCGAGCGCCAGCGACAACAGGAACTCGCTGTTGCGCCCGCCCTTGCCGTAGTCCTTGCCCGAAATCGTCACCGTCGTCTCACCACCGGAAAGCAGTACGACCGGCTTGCCAAACGGCCGATCTCTCAGCGCCACTTCGCGGGCAAGCGCTGCATGCATGCGACCGATATCGCGCGCTTCACCCTCGATCGCGTCCGAGAGTATATGCGCCTCGATGCCGAGTTCGCGCGCCTTGGCCGCCGCCGCTTCGAGCGAAACGCTTGCCGAAGCAACGACGTGACACTCATGCGCGGCAAACCGCGGATTGTCCGGATCGGGCGCTGCAGCGGCCTCCGAGCGCAGATGGGTCACCACTTGGTCGGGAAGTTCCATGCGATAGCGGGCAACGATCTCCAGCGCCTCGGCCGCCATGCTGCGATCCGGAACGGTCGGCCCCGAAGCGACGAAGGCCGGGTTGTCGCCGGGTACGTCCGAAACGACCAGACTAACGACACGCGCCGGAAAGGCGGCTGCAGCGAGCCGCCCGCCCTTTATCCGCGACACGTGCTTGCGAACGACGTTCATAGCCGAGATCGGCGCGCCGGAGGCAAGCAGCGCCTTGTTGACGGCGATCTCGTCGGCGAGCGTCAAACCCTCAGGCGGCGCCGGGAGCAGGGCCGAGCCGCCACCGGAAATCAGCGCGATGACCAGATCGTCCGCCGTCAAACCGGCCACGGCCTTCAGCAAGGCATCCGAGGCAGCAAGCCCCGCCTCATCCGGCACCGGATGAGCCGACTGCAGCACAGTGATCGTCTCACACTGTTCGATCGGTCCATGACGGGCGACGACCGTTCCGGAGAAGGGATGCTTCCAGAGCTTCTCGAAGGCGGCGGCCATCTGGCTTGCCGCCTTGCCCGCGCCGACGACCACCGTCCGCCCTTTCGGCGGGGCGGGCAGATGCGCCTTGATCGCCTCATAAGGATCGGCGGCTCGAACGGCTTCCTCGAAAAGCCGGGTCAGGAAGAGGCGCGCATCGATCATGGCGTCCCTCAGCCGGCGATTTCGAGATCGTAGACGAAGATGCCGGCAATACCGCCCTCGGCCGCAGCAACGATCTTGGCGCCGGTCTTGCGGTGCTCCTCGTCTTCCAGATAGGCATCGCGCGCCGCCGCGTCAGTGAAGTCGACGATGAAGCCTTCGGCAAAGCCCTCGTCCATGCCCACTTCCGGGCTGACATTGGCGCCGATATGGGCGGCAAGGAATCCCTGTAACCTGGCCCTCAGCGCGGCAATCTCCCCGAAGATCACCGCCTTCTCCTCGCTGGAGATTTCGGGGCGGAAGCGAATGAAGACACAATGGCGGATCATGGGGACCTCAACGGATATCGGCGCGGGCGCGCGGGCGGCTGTCGTTGCGTTCGTGGGCGAAGATCGCCGGCGGCAGGGGCTGGCGCTCGCGGATGATGTCGGCGCCCTTCTCCCCCATCATGATCGTCGGCCCGTTGGTGTTGCAAGAGGGAACGCGCGGCATCACCGAGCTGTCGCAGACGCGCAGGCCTTCAAGGCCACGCACCTTGAGATCGAGCCCGACCACCGCCATCGCGTCCGTGCCCATCTTGCAGGTGCCGACGGGGTGATGGTCGGTCTTGGCGTTGGCGCAGCCGTAGTCGAAGAACTGCTCATCGCTGACGACCGAATTGCCCGGCAGGCGCTCCGCCAGCACGAAGGGCTTGAGCGCCGCCTGCTGCATGATCTCGCGGGCGATCTTCAGGCCTTCGATGGACATCCTGCGATCATGCGGATCCTCCCAGTAGTTGGGATCGATCAGCGGCGCTGCCGCCGGATCGGAGGAGGAAAGCCGCACCGTTCCGCGCGAGCGCGGATGCAGATAGGCGGAGTTCAGCGTCACGCCGGCATTCTTCAGCTTTTCGACGCCCGCCTCGATGCCCGAGCCGAGACCGAGATGGAACTGGATATCGGGCGAGCGGGCGTTCGGATCGGCATACCAGAAGCCACCGGTCTCAAACAGCGACGACGCCACCGGGCCCGAGCGGAAGAGTACATATTGCAGGCCGGCCCATAGCGTACGATGGAGTTTTGCGACGCCGTCATAGGTGTGGTCGCCGGTGCATTCGGAAATGACAAAGAGATCGAGGTGATCCTGCAGGTTGCCGCCGACACCCGGTAGGTCATGTTTTACCGCGACACCCACCGATTTCAGGTGATCGGCAGGCCCAATGCCGGACTGCAACAAGAGCTTGGGCGAACCGATGGCGCCGGAGGAAACGAGCACCTCGCGCTCCGCCCGGATGATCTCGCTGCCCTTGCCGGTGACGACTTCGACGCCGACGGCACGTGTACCCTCAAGCACGATCCGCGCCACGCGCGCGCTGGTGCGAACCGTCAGATTGCGGCGATCCTTAATCGGCGAAAGATAGGCAAGCGATGCGCTCGAGCGGCGGCGATTGCGCTGGGTGAGCTGATAGAAGCCGACGCCCGCCTGCTGGCGACCGTTGAAATCATGATTATAGGGAATGCCGAGTTCCTGACCGGCGCGGATATAGGCGTCGCAGATCGGCAGCGCCGCCGTGGGCATCGAGACACCGAGCGGGCCGCCATAGGCGTGATAGTCGTCGGCAAAGCGCTGGTTGTCTTCTGAGCGCTTGAAATAGGGAAGAACGCTGCGGTAATCCCAGCCGCTGCAGCCGTCTTCGGAGGCCCAGAGGTCGTAGTCGGCGGCGTTGCCGCGGGTATAGAGCTGGGCATTGATCGACGAGCCGCCGCCGATCACCTTGGCCTGGGTATAGCGTAGCACCCTGCCCTTCATGTGCTTCTGCGGCACGGTCTCCCAGCCCCAGCTGGCAACGCCCTTGGTCATCTTGGCAAAACCTGCCGGCATGTGAAACAGCGGATTCCAGTCGCCGCCGCCGGCCTCCAGCAAAAGGACACGGACCGCTGGATCCTCGGAGAGGCGATTGGCGAGAACGCAGCCGGCCGGGCCGGCGCCGGTGATGATGTAGTCGTAGCTCATTCCCTGTCTTCCCTCCGCCGTCACCAATTTGGAACGTTCCAAATTTTCGACGTGTTCAATTCAAATCCTGCCCGCTTGCGAGCCTCAATAATCCTGCGCGTTTCCTAGAGACGGCCGATCGAAAGCCCGCCATCCGCCTGGATGACCGAGCCGGTGGCAAAGCCGAATTTGCCGCCGGCAAGGCCGGCCGCGATATTGCCTATGTCATCGGGCTCGCCCCAGCGCCGCATCGGCACCAACCCGCCGTCAATCAAGCCATCGTATTTCGCCGAGACGCCGGCGGTCATGTCGGAGCGGATGATACCCGGCCGGATCTCGAAAACCGAGATGCCGGTATTGGCAAGCCTGAGCGCCAGCCCCTGGCTGAAGGCGGCAAGGCCGGCCTTGGTCATGCAATAGTCGAGCCGCTCGGGCGACGTCATCGTTGCCGAAACCGAGGTGATGTTGATGATCGACCGCGGTGCTACATCAGCCGGATCCGTCAGCATCGAGACGAGCACGGCCTGGGTGAAGAATACCGTTCCCCGCAGGTTGGTGGCGACGATCGTGTCGAAATTTTCCGGCAGCAGATCGAGGAAATCACCCCGCATCACCGAGGCGATGCCGGCATTGTTGACGAGGCAGCGGATCGGACCGAGCTCCGCGCGAACACGCTCGACAGTCGCCGCATGGCCGCTGATATCGGCAAGGTTCGCTTCGATGTAGATCGCCCGGCCGTGGTCGCCGGAAAGTTCCGACAGCGTCTGGGCGGTCGTCGCGTCCGCCGCACCGAGGCCGGTGAGCGCAATATCGAAGCCCTCGCGGGCGAGCGCACGGGCGACGCCGAGACCGATGCCGCGGCGGCCGCCGGTGACGATGGCGACGGGGCGCGTCGATGACGTCATGATCGAAACTCCCTAGTGGCGATGTGGTCGGCGACGCGAAGCGCCTGGGCGGCGACGGTCAGGGCCGGATTGACGGCCGCCGACGTCGGCAGGAAACTCGCGTCGACGACGAAGAGGTTCGGGTGATCGAAGGCACGGCAATAGACGTCGAGCGGCGCGTCCTTCGGGTCCTTCCCCATCCGCACCGTGCCGCATTGATGCGACGGCGTGCGCTTGTCGAAGGCCTGCGACAGCACGATCGGATAGCCGGCCGCCTTGAAATGCGCGCGCATCTTCGCTTCGAGCCCGGACAGCGCCTCCATGTTCGAGCGCCGCCACTGCATGATGATGCCCTTGCCGTCGACCATGATGCGGCTTTCCGGGTTCGGCAGGTCCTCCGTCATCATGTACCAGTCGACCGCATGGCCGGCCATGAAATCGAAGGCAAACCGCGGCGCCCAGAGGGGCGCATTGGCCTTGAGGATGTCGCCGTTGATCTTGCCGAGCAGCTGGACGTTGCCGAGCGGCAGGCCATCCCTGCCGCCGGTGAGGTAATAGTCGTTCAGCATCAGCGTCTTCTGGTAGATGCTGTCGTTGCGCTTGAACGGATTGATTGCCAGCATGGCGCTGCAATTGTGGTTCATGAAGTTGCGGCCGACCTGGTCGGAGGCGTTGGCGAGCCCCTTGCCGTCGCCGGAGCGCAAGAGGATGGCGGCCGAATTGATCGCGCCCGCCGACAGGATTACCAGCTTCGGCGACAGCTTCTTCTTCTCGCCCCTGTGGGTGTAGTGGATCGCCTCGATCCGGCCGCCGGGTCCCGCCTCCAGCGTGTCGACATGCGCCGAGGTGATGAGCTCGATATTGGGATCCTTCAGTGCGGAAGCGAGCGATGCTGTTTCAGCGTCCATCTTGCCGTTGCCGGTGTTCGGAAACCCGTCCCAGGGCGTGCGCCCGCCGGCAAGCCAGGCGTCGATGTCGACGCCGAGCGGCAGCGTTGCCGGATTGAGCCCCTGCGCCTTCAGCTCTGCACGGGCCCGCGCAATCGCCGGCTCGTCCGGCACCGGGCCGAAAGTGTAAGGCGAGCTGTGGAACGGCTCCGTCGGGTCGTCGCCCAATTCGCCGCGCACCTCGAACAGCTGCTCGGCCTTGCCGTACCAGGGCTCCAGCTCCTCGTAAGGAAAAGGCCACGCCGGCGAAACGCCGCCGAGATGCTGCATCTCGGTGAAATCTTCGGCCCGGTAGCGCAGGAGCACCGCACCGAAGAGCTTGGAATTGCCGCCGACGAAGTAGAAGTTTCCGGGGTTGAACTCGGTTCCGTCGGGTTCGCGCCACATCTCCCTCGGGCGGAAGTGGCCCTTGACGAAGATCGAGCTGTAGCTGCGCGCCTCCGGCGTATCGGGCAGGCGGTCGCCACGCTCGAGGATGGCGATGCGGGCGCCGGAGCCGGCAAGCCCCGCCGCAAGCGTGGAGCCGCCGATCCCCGACCCGATAATGACGATGTCCGGCTGCTCCTGCATCGTTGGTTACGCGATCCGCTGCTGGCTCTGCGGATCGAAGAACACCGCCTTGTCGAGATTGAAGGCAAGGCGCGAGGTCTGCCCGGGCGCGATGCGGGCGTCAGCTCTCAGCCGGGCAACGATTTCCTTGCCGCCGAGACGGGTGACCGCAAAGGTATCGGAGCCGGCCGGCTCGACCACCTCGATCAGGCACTCGCCCTCGGCGACCACCTTGGCATTGCGGTCGGCGCCATCAGGATCGGTCAGCGCTTCCGGACGGATGCCGAAGACGACGTCCTTGCCGGCATAGGCAGACAGTGCGCCGTTGGCCTGAGGCACCGCAAGCTTCAGCGGTTCGGCATTCGGACGCGTCAGCGTGACCGCGATGTCGGAGCCGCTCTTTTCGATCCGCGCCGTCAGCAGGTTCATCGCCGGCGATCCCATGAAGTCGGCGACGAACATGTTGGCCGGGTTGTTGTAGATCTCGGCCGGCGTCCCGAACTGCTGCAGCACGCCGTCCTTCAGCACCGCGATCTTGGTCGCCAGCGTCATCGCCTCGATCTGGTCGTGGGTCACGTAGACGATCGTCGTCTTCATGCGGTTGTGCAGCCGCTTGATTTCGGTGCGCATGTCGACGCGCAGCTTTGCGTCGAGGTTGGAGAGCGGCTCGTCGAACAGGAAAACCTGCGGGTTGCGCACCAGCGCCCGGCCCATGGCGACGCGCTGGCGCTGGCCGCCCGAGAGCTGGCTCGGCTTGCGATCGAGCAGATGGCCGATCTGCAGCATTTCCGAGACCTGCTTGATCGCCTTTTCGCGCTCCTCCTTCGGCACGCCGCGGATTTCCATGCCGAAGGCAATGTTTCCGGCGACCGTCATGTTCGGGTAGAGCGCGTAGGACTGGAACACCATGGCGATGTCGCGCTTCGAGGGATGCAGATCGGCAACCGAGCGGCCGTTGATGGCGATCTCGCCCGATGTGATCGGCTCAAGCCCGGCGATCGTGTTGAGCAGCGTGGACTTGCCGCAGCCTGAGGGGCCGACCAGCACCAGGAAGCCGCCTTCTTCGATCTCCAGGTTGATATCCTTCAGGATCTCGAGCGAGCCGTAGGATTTGCGCAGGTTGCTGATTTTCAAGAAAGACATGAGCTTATCCTTTCACGGCGCCCGACATCAGCCCGCGAACGAAGTAGCGGCCGGACACGATGTAGACGATGAGCGTTGGCAGGGCGGCGAGGATCGCGCCCGCGAAGTGGACGTTGTATTCCTTGACGCCCGTCGAGGACGAAACGAGGTTGTTCAGCGCGACCGTCATCGGCGTCGAATAGGGGCCTGAGAAGGACGCGCCGAACAGGAAGTCGTTCCAGATGTTGGTGAACTGCCAGATGACCGAGACGACGATGATCGGACCGGAGGACGGCAACAGGATGCGCCAGAAGATCTGGAAGAAGCTGGCGCCGTCGATCTGCGCTGCGCGCACCAGCTCGGTCGGGAACGCTTCGTAGTAGTTGCGGAAATAGAGCGTCGTGAAGCCGATGCCGTAGATCACATGGACGAAGATAAGGCCCCAGATCGAACCGGCTATCCCAAGGATGCCGAGGATGCGTGCCATCGGGATCAGCACGATCTGGAACGGGATGAAGCACGAGAGCAGCAGCATGCCGAAGAAGATGTTGGCACCGGGAAAGCGCCACTTCGTCAGCACATAGCCATTGAGTGCGCCGATGATCGTCGAGATTGCTACGGCCGGCACGACCATCAGGATCGAGTTGATGAAGAAGGGTTTGAGGCCGGTCGGCTGCACGCCGATCTGCGCCGTCGACCAGGCCTGAAGCCAGGGCTCGACCGTAAAGGTCTGCGGCAGGTTGAGCATGCCGCCCTGGCGGATCTCGTCGAGCGGCTTCACCGAGTTCACCAGCATGACGTAGAGCGGCAACAGCGAATAGAGCGCAAAGAGGATCAGCGCGGTGTAGATCAACGCGCGGGTGAGGCGGTTGTGCGAAATGATGTTGTCTGGGCTCGGAGCGCTCATCAGCGTCGTGCTCCCCGGATTTCGGAATAGAGATAGGGAACGATGATCGAGAAGATCATCACCAGCATGATGATCGCCGAGGACGCGCCGATGCCCATCTGGTTGCGGGTGAAGGTGTAGGAATACATGAAGGTCGCCGGCAGCTCGGTCGCCTGGCCGGGGCCGCCGCCGGTGAGCGCGATGATCAGGTCGTAGGCCTTGATCGCCAGATGCGCGAGCACCACGAATGCGGAAAGAAACACCGGCCGCATCAGGGGAATGATGATCCGGCGATAGATCGTCGAGGTCTTGGCGCCGTCGATCTGCGCTGCCTTGATGATCTCGTTGTCGACGCCGCGAAGGCCCGCAAGGAACATCGCCATGATGAAGCCGGTCGACTGCCACACCGCGGCAATGACGACGCAGTAGATCGCGTAGTTGCGGTCCTTGATCCAGTTGAACGAGAAGCTCTCCCAGCCCCAGAGGTGCATGGTGTTCTCAAGGCCGATGCCGGGATCGAGGAACCACTTCCAGGCCGTTCCGGTCACGATGAACGAGAGTGCCATCGGGTAGAGGTAGATCGGCCGCAGGAAGCCTTCGGCCCGGATCTTCTGGTCGAGCAGGATTGCCAGCCCAAGGCCGAGCACGGAGCAGATGGCGATATAGAGCGCGGCGAAGATCGCCAGGTTGCTCACCGCCCGCCACCAGTGCGGCAGCGCCCACAGCTTCGAATAATTGCTTAACCCGACGAAATTGTAGGACGGCAGCATCTTGCTGTCCGTCATCGACAGAAAGCCGGTATAGGCAATAAAGCCATAGACAAAGATCAGGACGATGAGGAAGCTCGGGGCAAGCACCAGCTTCGGTATCAGGTCCTGCAGGCGACTGCGGCTATCCATGAACGTTCACCACTTCTGGCGCGGCCGTCGGGAAATCCCTGATATCGGCATCCGCGCGAGGTTCTGGGTATCAAAGCGCCCCTCCCCGCGTCCTGTTGGCCACGGCGGTTCGACGGCGCCTGCATGTCGGAATGGGGTGTCCGGGGCGCCTAGAGTGCGCCCCGGAGCGAGCCCGTTACTTCGCGGCCTCGACGGCCGAGACCAGTTCCTTGACGGCCTCGTCGGACGTCAGTTCGCCGTTGAACTCGCGCGTCACGACGTCGTAGATCGCGTTCTTCACGGCAGCCGGGTTGGCATGGCCATGGGCCATGGAGCCGAAGAGCTTGCCGTTGGTGTTGGCCTCTGCCAGGTCCTTGATGCCCTTCTTGCCGCAGGCGTCGAAGTCCGTGTCCGGAACGTCGGTGCGGGCCGGGACCGAGCCCTTGACCACGTTGAAGGCCGACTGGAAGGTCGGGCTTTCGATCGCCGAAGCCATGGCGAGCTGGGCCGGAACCTTGTCGTCGGCAACCTTGAACATCGCGAACTGGTCGGAGTTGAAGGTCACGGACCCTTGCGTACCCGGGAAGCGCATGCAGACGAAATCGGTGCCTGGCACCTTCTTGGCCTTCAGGAATTCGCCCTTGGCCCAGTCGCCCATGAACTGCAGGCCGGCCTTGTTCTCTATGACCATGGCGGAAGCGAGGTTCCAGTCACGGCCCGAGAAGTTGTCGTCGACATAGGAGCGCAGCTTCGTCATGCGGTCGAAGGCTTCCTTCATCTTGTCGCCGCCGAGCGCGGCCGGGTCGAGATCGATGAAAGCCTGCTTGTAGAAGTCGGTGCCGAGCGAAAGCACGACGGCGTCGAAGATCGTCGCATCCTGCCAGGGCTGGCCGCCATGGGCGATCGGGGTGATCCCCTGGGCCTTGAAGTTGTCGAGCAGGGCAACCAGTTCGTCCCAGTTGGTCGGCTCCTTGCCGCCAGCCTTGTCGAGGGCGGCCTTGTTGATCCAGACCCAGTTGGTCGAATGCACGTTGACCGGCGCTGCGATCCAGTGGCCGTCATACTTCGAGAATTGCTGCAGGGCGGTCGGGATCACCTTGTCCCAGCCTTCCTTGGAAGCGGTCTCGTCGAGGTTGCCGAGTGCGCCTTCCTTGGCCCAGTCGAGAATGTCGAAGCCGAGCATCTGCACGGCGGTCGGAGCGTTGCCCGCGGTGACGCGAGCGCGCAGAACCGTCATCGCTTCCGTACCGCCACCGCCGGCAACCGGCATGTCGGTCCAGGTGATGCCCTTGCTTTCCAGGTCCTTCTTCAGAACGTCGAGTGCGGCGGCTTCGCCACCGGATGTCCACCAGTGCAGAACTTCCACATTTTCGGCTGCGCGCGCGGCGGTGGCCGCCATCATCAGCGCCACAACGGCCGTCGTCGTCATCAACTTGCGCATCGTTTTCCTCCCGTTTGCAAGTTAACGAGGCGGAACCTCCTCCACCCCGGAATTCGCGCCGCTTCAGCCAGCGGCTGGCCATTTAAAACGTTATAAATTCAGCAAGTCAAGCATTCCGCCATTTTGTATTTTAGCACCTACGGAACCGTTTGAATTTACTGAATTATATAGCTCACATTAGCTATTGCGGTGCAGCAAGCCATGCCGCAATGCGAGATTTAAAACGTTTTCATGATTCGATTGCCTAAGCCCTCGCACCACGATACAAACACCGCTCCCGCCCGCGTTCAGAAAGACTAGCATTGGCCGATCCCTCCAAGCCCGCCCACGCCGAAGACATTGGTTCTGCCGTCAAGCGCGGCAAGCCGACCCTTCGCACGATCGCGGAAATCACCGGCCTTGCGGTCACCACCGTTTCGCGTGCCCTTTCCGATGCTCCGCAGATCTCGCTCGATACCCGCAAGCGAGTGCGCGAGGTCGCAGACGAGATCGGCTATTCGCCCGACCGCGCCGCCCAGCGCCTGAAGACCGGCCGCACCAATGTCATCGGCGTGCTGCTCGACCCGCACGAGGAAATCCTCGGCTACGGCACCTCGATCATGAGTGGCATCGCCAAGGCACTTCAGGGCACGGCCTACCACCTGATCGTCATGCCGAACTTCCTGAACTCGACCAATGTCGAGGCGGTCAACTACATTACCCGCAACGCGATGGCCGATGGACTGATCTTCTCGCGCACGGAACCGCTCGATCCCCGGGTCCGATTGCTGTCCGATCTCGGCTTTCCCTTCGTCACCCATGGGCGCACGGAGCTTTCCACCCCACATCCCTATGTCGACTACGACAACTTCACCTTCTCGTACCAGGCGACGAAGCGCCTGATCGCCAAGGGCAGGCGCAAGCCCGCACTGATCAGCGGTCCCGCCGATTTCACCTTTGCCGGCCATCTTCAGCACGGCTTCATGACCGCCGTGCGCGAGGCGGGCTGCGCCTATGAAATCCTCTCGGGCATCGATCTCGACAGCCCGGCAGGCGCCATCCGCGACCGCGTGCGCCAGCGCTATGCCGAGCCCGATCCGCCGGACAGTTTCATGTGTGGCGGCGAAGTCTGCGCGCTCGCAACCATCACCGGCATGAGCGATTGCGGGCTGACGCTCGGACGCGAATACGACATCGTCGCCAAGCAGACCTCGCATCTCCTGAGCGCCATCCAGCCGCAGGTCGAGACGATCTACGAGGACCTGACGGCGACCGGCGAGGACATGGGCCGGGTGCTCCTGCAGAAGATCGGCGGCGAAAGCGACGTCAGCAAGCTGCAGCTGCTGCTCTGTCCGCAGATCCCATCGAGCTTCGGCGCGGCCGGCTGAGCGGGCGAACACGGCACGCAAGGCGGCGTCACGTGACGCTGCCTCCTGCCCCAATGTTCTCCCCATCGTCCGCATGTCCTCTCCTCCCCTGTTTCAGCCTTAGCGCGGCATCCACCAGCCGGTACGCGGCCCCATATGCATGTTGAGCGTCTTGGTCTCGGTGTAATCCTCGACCGAATGCCGGCCGAGTTCGCGGCCGAGGCCGGACTGGCGGTAGCCGCCGAAGGGCAGTTCCGACGCACCATCCATGAAGGTGTTCATCCAGATTGTGCCGGCGCGCACGCGGCGGCCGATCGTCAGGCAGGTGTCGAAGTCGCGGCTCCACACACCGGCCGAAAGACCATAGTCGATCGCATTGGCGATGCCGATCGCCTCTTCCGTCGTCTCGAAGGTCAGCACCGAGAGAACCGGGCCGAACACTTCTTCGCGCGCCACCGCCATGTCCGGGCGCACGGAAGAAAGGATCGTCGGCGCCATGAACTGGCCCATGCCGAGATCGAGCGCGGTGCCGCCATGGGCAACCGCAGCACCATCCTTGGAAGCAGCAGAAACATAGCTGGCGATCTTTTCCAGATGCTGCGGCGTGATGATTGCGCCGACCTGGGTTTCCGGATTGAGCGGATCGCCGACCTTCACCTTGGCCGAGAGCTCGGCGATGCGGCGCGTCACCTCGTCGGCGATGTCACGGTGCAGGATCAATCGCGAGCCGGCATTGCAGCATTCGCCGGCATTGAAATAGGCGCCGAAGACGGCGGCATCGATGAATTCGTCGAGATTGGCGTCGGGGAAAACGATCTGCGGGTTCTTGCCGCCGAGTTCCAGCGAGACCTTCTTCAGCGTCTGGGCAGCATTGGCCATGGTCAGGCGGCCGACGCCGGTCGAGCCGGTGAAGGACACCATGTCGACATCCGGATGCGTCGTCATTGGCGCGCCGACCTCCGGCCCCGTGCCGGTGATGATGTTGACCACGCCGGCGGGAACGCCGGCGGCTTCGAGGATTTCACCGAGCAGCAGCGTCGAGGCCGAGGTCAGCTCGGACGGCTTGACGACAGTGGTGCAGCCAGCGGCCAGCGCAAAGGGCAGCTTCTGGCTGACGATCAGGAACGGGAAATTCCAGGGCGTGATGATCGAGACGACACCGATCGCCTCGCGCAGCACGACGCCAAGTGTACCGTCACCGAGCGTGTTGTAGCTTTCGCCATGCAGATCGCGGGCGAGAGCCGCGGCGTAGCGCCAGATATCGGCGGCACCGCCGAGTTCGCCCTTGGCTTGGCTGATCGGCTTGCCGGATTCGATCGCATCGAGATAGGCAAGCTCATCGGCGCGCTCGGCAATGATATCGGCTGCGCGCAAAAGCACCAGCGAACGCTGCGAAGCGGTCATGCGCGGCCAGGTGCCCTCGTCGAAGGCACGGCGTGCGGCAGCAATCGCTTTTTCGGCGTCGGCCTTGGTGCCCGCCTGATAGCGGCTGACGACGACGCCGTGGCCCGGCGCCACGCGCTCGATCGTACGGCCCTCGGCGCTGTCCACCCATTTGCCGTCGATCAGCATCTGGAAGGCGCGAACCTTTTGGCCGTCGATCGGCTTGGGTTTCACGAGCACGGTCATTACCATTCTCCCTTGAATTGGGCTTCACGCTTTTCGGAGAAGGCAGCGACACCTTCCTTGAGGTCGCCGGTCTTGGCGACAAGGATCGAGCCGAGCGCTTCGACTGCGGATCCGTTGTCTTCGCCATTCGCCGAAGCGAGCATCAGTTTCGAAATCTCGAGCGCCGCAGGCCCGCGCTTGGCGACACGCGCCGCATAATCGCGGGCAGCTGAAAGCACCGTGCCGGTCTCGACGACGGCATCGACCAGACCTTCGCGCAGAGCAGCCTCGGCGGTGAACATCTCGCCGCCCAGCACCATGCGCCTGACGATCTGGGCGCCAAAGCGAGAGACGAGGCGCTGCGTGCCCGACCAGCCGGGCACCATGCCGAGGCTCGTCTCCGGCAGCCCGATCTTGATCTGCGCTTCGGCCAGCCGGATATCGGCGGCCGCCGCCAGTTCCAGCCCACCGCCAAGCGCATGGCCGTTAAGAGCGGCGATGACGGGCATGCGCAGCGTCGCCAGCCGCTCGAACACGCGGTGGCCGAACCGTACCCAGTCATGCCCGAAGGCAGGCGCATCCATGCCGCCCCAGGCTTTGATGTCACCGCCGGCCGAAAATGCCTTGCCCTCGCCGGTGAGGATGACGACACGCACATTGCGGTCGGCTTCAATCTCGTCGCAAGCCGATGCCAACGCCTTCAGCATGTCGATATCGAAAGCGTTGAGCTTTTCCGGACGGGCGATCGTCATGATCGCGACAGCACCGTCGACGTCGATGCGGATACGGCCCTCAGCCACGGTCGCCTCCCGCAAGCTGGCGCGCCGGCTTCTTCGGCAGTTCAAGACCAAGCAATGCATCCTGGAACAGACCCGCATCCATGGTCTTCAGTCTGTCGGAAACGATCAGTGGGAATTCCGACTGGTCGAGAATATGCGCCTGCAGGTCGACCCCCGGCGCGATCTCGGTCAGCATCACGCCCTCGGGCGTCAGCTTCATCACGCAGCGCTCGGTGACATAGGTGATGTCCTGGCCCTGCTCGATGCCGCGACGGCCTGAGAAGGTGACGTGTTCGACCTCGTTGACCAGCTTCTTCAGCTTGCCTTCCTTTTCGATCACCAGCTTGCCGTCGGCGACCGCGAGCTTGGCGCCGGCATTGAACATGCCGGAGAAGACGATCTTCTTCGCCCGTGCCGTTATGTCGACGAAACCGCCGGCGCCGGCCGTCACATGCGGGCGGAAAGAGAGTTTCGACACGTTGACCGAGCCATTGCGATCGATCTCAAGGAAGGAGAGCAGCGAGGCATCGAAGCCGGCGCCCTGGAAATAGGTGAACTGGTAGGGCGAGGGCATGAAGGCATCGGCGTTAGACGCGCAGCCGAAGGCGAAGTCGAGCAGCGGCACGCCACCGACGGCGCCCTGCTCGATCACCCAGGTGACCGCACCATGCAGCCCTTCTTCGAGCAGGATGCGCGGCACATTGGCCGAAATGCCGAAGCCGAGATTGACGGCGCTGCCGGCTTCAAGCTCCTGCGCCACGCGGCGGGCAATGACCTTCTGGATATTGAATTCCGGCACCCGGAAACTGTCGAGCGGCCGGAAGATCTCGCCGGAAATCGCCGGATCGTAAAGCGTCTGGGTCGTCTGTTTCTGGTCGGGATCGACGATGACATAATCCACCAGCACGCCCGGCACGCGCACGTCGTGGGGTTTCAGTGAGCCTTCCTTGGTGATGCGCTTGACCTGGGCAATGACGATGCCGCCATTGTTGCGGGCAGCGAGCGCCTGGTCGAGACCACCGAGATAGGCGCCCTCGTGCTCATAGGTGAGATTGCCGCGCTCGTCCGCCGTCGTCGCGCGGATGATCGCCACTTGCGGCGCGATCGCCTTGAAATAGAGCCAGTCCTCGCCTTCGAACGAGACCTTCTTAACCATGGGCTCAGCCGCGGCCGAAGCATTCATGGCGCAGCCTTCGCGCGACGGATCGACGAAGGTGTCGAGGCCGACCTTGGTCATCACGCCCGGGCGCTTGGCCGCGGCCTCGCGGTGCATGTCGAAGAGGATGCCGGAGGGCACGTTGTAGGCGGCCACTTCGTCAGCGCCGATCATCTGCCAGATCAACGGCGGTTCCGCACTCGACGGACCCGAGGGATAGGAGCCGCCGATGATCTTCTTCAGCAGACCCTTCTTGGCGATATAGTCGACGCCCTTGATGCCGCTCATGTCGCCGGCGGCAATCGGATGCAGCGTCGTCAGGTCGCGTGGGTGGCCGGTCGTCTCGAACCGCTCGCCGATCGCCTTGAGCATCAGATCCGGGCAGCCGAGGCCGCTGGACGAGGAGACCGAAACCACCGCGCCATCCGGGATCAGGGCAGCCGCTTCGGCCGGCGAGATGTGCTTGTTCATCGACATGAGTTCAAAGTCCCGTTTCGATCGCCACGGCCTGGCCGGTGGCCGCCGCCTTGACGACGGCAAGGCCCGTTGCCAGCGACCAGACGCCATCCTCGCCCGTCGCAGATGGACGGCCGTTGCCTTGGGCAGCGGCATGGAAAGCGGAAAGCGCTGTTTCGTAGAGATTGCGGTGGTCGAGGGCGAGCTCGCTCTCGCCATCGGCGTTGCGCAGCGTCACCGTGCCGATCGGCTTCTGCGTCATCACGTTGCGGCCGATCAGCGATCCTTCGGTGCCATGCACCTCAAGACCGGTCTCTGCGTATTTGGTGGTGAAGGCATCGTGGAACTGTGCGATGACGCCGGAGCGGAAGTGGATGACACCCATGACGCCATCCTCCAGGCCTTCCTTGCCCATGCCGGCACTGTGACTGATGGCAACGGCCTCGATCGGATCGTCGTTGAGGATGAAGCGCATCGTATCGGCGTCATGCACGGTGATGTCGAGAATGACGCCGCCGCCGGCGTCCGGCCTCTCCAGTCGCCAGCCCTGGAGATGCGGCGGCAGATAGACGGCGTGGAAGACGCGGGCTGCAATCGGCCGGCCGATCCTGCCCTCGGCGATCGCATCGCGCATTGCGCGGTGGCTAGCGGCATTGCGCAGGTGGTGGTTAGTAGCAAGAACGACACCCGCTTCCTGCGCTGCGCTCACCATGTCGCGCGCATCCTCCAGCGTCATCGCCAGCGGCTTCTCGCAGAGCACGTGCTTGCCGGCAGCGATCGCCGCCAGCGTCTGCTCGCGATGCAGTTCATTGGTGGTGGAGACATAGACGGCGTCGACATCGGGATCGCCGACGAGTTCGGCAACAGTGGTCACCGACTTGGCGATGCCGTTCTCCTCGGCGTAAGCCGCGCCGCGCTCCGCGCTCGTGCTCATGACGGAGACGACCTCACCTCCGGCGGCGCGGATTGCGCCGATCACCCATTCGCGCGCAATCGTGCTTGCGCCGATCAGACCCCACCGTGTCATGCCAGTGCCTCCCTTTTTCTCTCGATTGCAGCGCCGCAGCTCTGGCGAACGACGAGACGAACCGAACCGACGATGGCCTCCGGCTCCGCCTTGCCGGCCTTGATCTGCTTCAACAGCAGTTCGGCCGCCCGTTGGCCCATGCCTTGCGGATCGACGGACACCGTCGTCAGCGCCGGAACTGCTGTCTTCGCCTCGATCACGTCGTCGAAACCGATAACGGCGAAATCGGCACCCGGCTCAAGCCGCCGGGCCCTCAGGCCATCGCAGACGCCGAAAGCGACCGCATCATTGAAGCAGAGTGCGGCCGTCGGCCGGTCGGCGAGCATCATCGCCTGCTCCACTGCCGTCACCCCGCCGGCACGCGACGGCGCCGAACCGATGATCAGCGATTCCGAAACCGGCATGCCGGCCTCGACGAGCGCATCGCGGTAGCCGCGCATGCGCGCCTCGAAGACGGCGGTGTCGGAAAAACCGCCGAGGAAGGCGATGCGCTGGTGACCACGTTCGATCAGATGACGCACCGCGGCCACGGCACCAGCGTGGTTGTCGGAGATCAGCGAAGAGACATTTGCACCGGCAATATCGCGGACGACGAGCACGACGGGAATGCCGCTCTCGACCAAAGACGCAAGATCGGCCGCTTCGGTGCCACGCGCCGGCGAGATGATCAGGCCGGAAACGCCATGCTCGCGCATCGACGCGACCACTTCGCGCTGGCGCTCGATCTTTTCGCCGGTATTGGCAAGAAACTGCACGAAGCCTGCCGATTGCACGACCGCATCGACGCCGACGGCGAGTTCCGCAAAGAAGCTGTTGGTGAGATCGTTGACGACGATGCCGATGATCTTGGACTTCGATTGCCGAAGATTGGCAGCGCCGCGATTATAGACATAGCCGAGATCGCGGATGGCGGCATTCACCTTGGCGCGCGTCGCCTCATTGACGAGCGAGCTGCCCTGAAGAACGAGCGACACGGTCGACTTCGACACGCCGGCAGCGTGCGCAATATCGATGACCGTTACCCTCTCCTTGACCACAGCATCCTCCCGAATTCTTCTGACTGCTTTCTTCTTTCATAATTGGAACGTTCCAATTTCGTCAAGAGTTGGCTGATCATTTTTTTCACGTCCAGCCGCGCTCGGTCTAGACAAAAGGCACCTTGAGAAGCGTAGAGATCTGCGGTTTGACGGATTATTTAATTGAATTTCAATGATATTATCGGAGATCCGCAATCGTCTGGAGGAGGATCGCCTCGCCTGAAAAACATTGCCGCTTGCCATTTGGAACGATCCAAAGTATTCCAAGACAAACGTCCGCGGAGGAGACTAACCCCAATGACAAGCCTGACGCTGCCGCGCCAAGACGGCTCGCTTGAACAGTATCGCCTGACCGGAACGCCGATCGAACGGCCCAACACGCCGCCGACCTTCAACCGCATCGCCTATGCGGCCGCCCATGTGGTCTCGGATCCGCTCAAGGATCTCGATCCCTGGGGCAACCCGGCGATCGACTGGGACGCGACGATGGCGTTTCGCCATCACCTCTGGAGCCTGGGTTTCAAAATCGCCGAGGCGATGGACACCGCCCAACGCGGCATGGGCCTTGCCTGGCCGGGCGCGCAGGAGCTGATCCGCCGATCGCTCAGCGATGCGCGGCAGATAGCGGGCGCCGATCTTGCCTGTGGCGCCGGCACCGACCATCTTGCGCCCACCGATGCACGCTCGCTTGACGATGTGATTGCCGCCTATGAGGAACAGGTCGGCTTCGTCGAAGGCGAGGGGGGCAGGGCGATCATGATGGCGAGCCGGGCGCTCGCCCGCGTCGCGCGATCGGCCGACGACTATCGCCTCGTCTATGGCCGCATCCTCGGCCAGACCAGGCACAAGGTGGTGTTGCATTGGCTCGGCGACATGTTCGATCCGCAACTTCGGGGCTATTGGGGTTCGGAGAATTTCGACCAGGCGCTCGATACGGTGCTCTCGATCATCGAAGCCAACCGCGACAAGGTCGAAGGCATCAAGATTTCGCTGCTCGAAAACGCCAAGGAAGTGGCACTGCGCAATCGCCTGCCCGAAGGCGTGCTCTGCTTTACCGGCGACGACTTCAACTATGCCGAACTGATCGAGGGCGATGGCACGAAGTACAGCCACGCGCTGCTCGGCATCTTCGATGCGGTGGCGCCCTCCGCCTCCAAGGCACTTGCGGCGCTGGCGAAGGACGATCTCGCCACCTTCCGCGGCGTTATCGAGCCGACCGTGCCCCTGTCCCGCAAGATCTTCGAGGCGCCGACACAGTATTACAAGGCCGGCGTCGTTCTCCTCGCCTGGCTGAATGGCCACCAGCGCCACTTCACCATGCCCGCCGGCATGCAGTCCGCCCGCGGGGTGCTGCACTACGCCGATATCTTCCGCCTCGCCGACCGCGCCAATGTGCTCGACCGGCCGGAACTGGCGCTCCAGAGAATGAAAAGCCTGCTATCGACCCTCGGCGTGGACCAAAGCGCCTGAGAAAGAGCGGCGCTTGAGAAATGACAGACGGCGCCTTCCGGGCGCCGTCTGTTTTCGATCGGGAGCCGGGCAGGGACCGGCCGGATGATCAGAATGTTGCCGTCAGGCTCATCCAGAAGCGGCGGCCTTCCATGACCGTGTTGAAATCGGTCTGCTCGACTTCCTTGTCGAAGAGATTGTAGACCGCGGCGTTCAGCGTCAGGCCCTCGCCGACATCATATTTCGTGCCGATATCGACCGTCGTATAGGCGTCGTACTTGCGGCCCTGCTGGCCGTTGATCGTCACCGGCTTGCCGTTGGTGCCGATGCGCGGGCCGGCGGCGATCTCTTCGCCGTGATAGTTGACGGAAGCCCAGGCTTCTAGCCCTTCGACCGGCGTGTACCAATCAGCCCTGAGATTGGCCATGTGTTCCGGCGTTCGCGCCAGCGGGAAGCCGGCAAAGGTGCCGGTCTTCTGTTCGGACTGCGTGTAGGTGTAGCTCGCGCGAAGTGTCAGATCCGGCGTCGCATTCCAGGTCGCGGTCAGCTCGACGCCCTGAATGATCGCGTCGTCGATATTGTAGTTGTACCAGAGGCGGTAGTTCGGGTCCTCGCTCCAGCGCACCGGATTGCCGGCCGAATCCAGCACCATCGAGTTGGAGATCTTGTCCCGGAAATCCGTATAGAAATAGGTACCGCCGAGAATGACGTCGCCATTGTCCCAAACCGCGCCGATTTCATAGCTCGTGCTCGATTCGGCCCTCAGGTTCGGATCGGCGATGATCACGCCGCAGGTGCCGGTCGGACCATAGGAGCAACCGCCACCGCCGGTCGTATAGGCATAACCCGGCGCAATGCTGCGGATATCGGGCGCACGGAAGCCGGTGGAAATGCCGCCCTTTACCGTCAGCATGTCGGTCGCGTTCCAGACGCCGTAGATGCGCGGGCTCAAGTGGTAGCCATATTCCTCATGATGATCGAGACGCAGGCCCGTGGTCAGTGCGAAGTCATCGACCATGCGCCATTCGTCTTCGGCAAACAGCGCCCATTGCGTCGCCGAGAAGGTCTCGTTCAAGCCCGTGCGTCGACCCGGGTTCTGGTCGGAAAGCCGCGCCTCGAAATATTGCCCGCCAGTCACCAGCGTGTGGCTGCCGCCGAGATCGAAGGGGGTGGTGAACTTGCCGTCGATGACGGTGTTGCGCACCTCGGGCGCGCGCGGCTGCTTGACGAAGCGACCGTCTGCCTGGCTGTAGTTGTAGGTCCGGCGCTCCGCCCATTCCTGCAGGATGGAGAAGTCAGACGTCGTCGGTCCCCAGCGCCCCGTATGGGAGAACGACCAGTGATCGCGGTCGTTGTCGTTGTAGGTGCTGACCGCGCGCGGTCCGGGCTCGATCGTCTTGCCGACATTGGCATCGCGGCGAAGCCGTGCGGTCCCGCCTTCGAGGAAGAAGTCATGATCCTCGTTCGGCGTATAGGAAAGCCGCGCCGTCAGATCGTGTTCCTTCGAACCGGTGATGCCGGAAAGGAACCTGTCCTCACTGCGCTTCAGGCCGCGGCCCCAGATCTGTACGCCGAGCGTATCTTTCAGGATCGGCCCGCTGGTGTAGAACGACATTTGGCCCGAATTGCCGAACTGCTTGTGCTGCTGCATCGTGCCGTCGGTGGTGAACGAGCCGGTCCAGCTGTCGGCGACCTTGCGGGTGATGATGTTGATGACCCCACCCATGGCATCAGAACCGTAGAGCGACGACATCGGCCCACGGACGATCTCGATACGCTCGATGGCGGCGGCCGGCGGAATGAAGCTCTGCTCGAAACCGGAGTTGCCATTGGTGCGCGCGTCACGCGTGCTCTGGCGCTTTCCGTCGACAAGAATCAGCGTGTAGGAACCCGGCAGGCCGCGGATGAAGATGTCGCGCTCGTTGGCGACACCTGTCACCGCAACCCCTTGCGCGTCGCGAAGCGCATCGGTGAGATCGCGGAACGACCGCTTTTGCAGGTCTTCGCCCGAGATCACCGTGATGCTCGCCGGCGCATCCTTGACGTTTTGCTCGAACCCGGTCGCCGTCACCACAATCTGCTCGAGTTCGGTCGCCTTCTCCTTTTCCTTGGCCTTCTGTGCCAAGGCTTCCGTCGGCGCCGTCAGCGCCGTGCCGGCGAGGCAGGCGCAGACGAAACGACGTGACCATCCGGCCGAGCCGCACCGGTTCCAGCGGGCCCCTTGCCGCTGCCCCTCGGTTTCGGTCTCAGGCCCCATCCGCTTCATCATCTTCGCCCCGCATATATGTTGAGTAATGAACTCCACTTAGTTATTGGCGAGGGAGACGGTCAACGACGCTGTTTTGGAACCGTTCCAAATACGAAACGACGCAAAACAGCGCCCGCGAATATGCCGGATGAGACAGAAAGGCGGGACGGAACCATGGCGAAAGCAACGGCGAGCGTTACAGGAGGCGCGTCGGCCTCCAACGAACGTCAGACGGATCTGAGCAAGCTGCGCCTGCTCCTGGCGCTGGACGCACTGCTACGCGAAAACAGCGTCAGCCGTGCCGCTTCAAGCGTCGGTCTGCAGCCCTCGGCAATGAGCCGCTTGCTCGGTCAGTTGCGTGAGGACTATGCCGATCCGCTGTTCCTGCGCACAGGTCATGGCCTGCGTCCGACCCCGCTTGCCGAGTCTCTGCGGCTACGCGTGCGCGCTCTTGCCGCAGGGACCGAAGCCCTGCTTGACGCACGCTCCGCTGGCTCTGCGTCCGCACCCACACAGACAGGTCACGCCGGCTGGGGAGGGCAGGCACTGACCGACGCACCACCGCTGGCGGTCCGGCCAAGCCGCCTGCTTGAGGGGAAGCCGGCACCGGAACAGTTCGCCGCAAAGCTGGCCGAAATCGGGGACGATGCCGCCCCTGAACGACGATTGGCTCGCTGCATCGCGACTGTCGGAACCGGCGCCGGCCGCAGCCGCCCCTTGAGCGAAGAGGAGGCCGAGGACGCGCTGGCGATCATCCTTGCCGGCGAAGCGGACCCGGTGCAGATCGGTGCGCTGATGACGGTGCTGCATTATCGCGGACCGACGGCGGTGGAGGTGGCCGGTTTCGTGCGCGCCATGCGCCGCCATATCGGCGCAATTGAACCGGGAAACGGCATCGCCGACCTCGATTGGCCCTGCTACCTCTCGCCCAAATTGAAGACTGCGCCCTGGTTCCTGCATGCGGCACGGCTTGTCGTCGATGCCGGGCATCGCGTCGTGTTGCATGGAAGTTACGGTGAAGAGGGTACGGATCGGCACAAGCTGGAGGTGGCCGCTTCCGCAGCCGGCATCCCGATCTGCACGTCGATCACGGCCGCCAAGACAGCGCTTCGGTCGGCAGGCATCGCCTATCTGCCGCTCTCGGCCTTTGCGCCGCAGGTCTATCGCTTGCTGGGGCTCTATCGGCTGATGGAGATGCGCATGCCGCTAAACGCCGCCATTCACCTCATCAATCCGATGGGCGGACGGACAAGCCTGATCGGAGTCGCCAATCCCTCGAGCCGAACGCTCAGCCGCGACATCGCCATGCTGCTCGGCACGAGAGAGTTGACGATCCTCGGCAATACCCGCGACCACGCTGAGTTCACGCCCTACCGCCAGACGCCCCTTTTCCGCCTTGTCGGCGGCGAAGCTTCCGACGTCATCATTCCCGCGAAAATCGCGCCGCCGGCCGAACCGCGCACCGGCTTGAGCAGCCGCGAATACTGGCAGGCGGTTTGGACTGGTGCTGCCCGCGACGAGCGCGCGGAAACCACCATCATTACGACGGCGGCTGCCGCCCTTGTCAGTCTGCGCAATCACGACGACTTCGAGGCTGCTTGCGAGACAGTGCGGGGACTTTGGAACAACCGATCACGCCGGATGGCGTGATCGGAGATCGGCGTGGCTCAGGCAGCCAGGCCCTTTTTCGCGAGCATCGCATCCGGGCTCGGCAGTTTGCCGCGAAAGGCCTTGTAGGCATCCTCCGGATCGATCGAGCCTCCGACCGAATAGATGTTGTCCTTGAGGCGGGCGGCCATGGCCGGATCGAAGGCGTTGCCGGTTTCCTCGAAGGCGGCGAAGGCATCGGCGTCGAGCACTTCCGACCACATGTAGGAATAGTAGCCGGCCGAGTAGCCGTCGCCCGAGAAGACGTGCAGGAAGTGCGGGCTGCGATGGCGCATGACGATGGATTTCGGCATGCCGATCTCATCGAGCTTCTTGGCTTCGAGCGCCATCGGTTCCGCCGTCACCGCGGCCGTATGATAGGCCATATCGACCAGTGCGGACGACGTGAACTCGACTGTTGCGAAGCCCGAGTTGAAGGTTCGCGCCGCCAGCACCTTGTCGAGCAGCGCCTGCGGCATCGGCTCGCCGGTCTGGTAGTGCACCGCATAACGCTTCAGGATCTCCGGCACCGTCAGCCAATGTTCGTAAAGCTGCGACGGCAGCTCGACGAAGTCACGCGACACACCCGTGCCGGACACCGAAGGGTAGGTGACGTTGGATAGCATGCCATGCAATGCGTGCCCGAACTCGTGGAAGAGCGTTCGGGCATCATCGAGCGACAGCAGCGCCGGCTTGCCCTCGGCGGGCTTGGCGAAATTGCAGACGTTGTAGATGATCGGCAGCTCGCCTTCGGCGCCATTCTTCAGCTTGAGCTTGTGCTGCGACTGGAACGAACTCATCCACGCACCGGAGCGCTTCGAAGACCGGGCGAAGTAGTCGCCAAGGAACAATGCTACCAGCTTGCCGGATGCATCCTTGACCTCGAAGACGCGCACGTCGGGATGGTAGGCGGCAATGCCCTTCTTCTCCGTCGCGGTAATGCCGAACAGACGCTTGGCGACATCGAAGCAGGCCTCGATGATCTTTTCGAGCTGCAGGTAAGGCTTGAGTTCGCCTTCGGAGAAATTGAACTTCTCGGCGCGGAGCTTCTCGGCGTAATGGCGCCAGTCCCAGGGCATGACGTCGTGATTGCGGCCCTCGTCGGCAACGAGCCGGGCAAGCTCGGCCTCTTCCTCGCGGGCGCGGGCAACCGCCTTTTCCCAGACTTGCATCAGCAGGCCGTTCACGGCAGTGGGCGTCTTCGCCATGGTATCGTCGAGCTTCAGCGACGCGAAGTTATCATAGCCGAGCAGCTTCGCCTTTTCGGCCCGCAGCGCCAGCATCTCGGCGATCAGCCCGCGATTGTCGGTGTCGCCGCCATTTTCACCGCGCGCGATCCAGGCGCGGAAGGCCTGCTCGCGAAGCTCGCGATTGTCGGAGAAGGTCAGGAACGGTTCGATGATCGAGCGCGACAGGGTGACGGCATACTTGCCCTTCTGGCCGCGGTCTTCGGCAACCGCCGCCATGGCGTCGCGCAGGAAGTCCGGCAGGCCGGCGAGCTGTTCCTCGCTCTCCAGGAACAGAACCCAGCTCTTCTCATCGGCGAGCACGTTTTGCCCGAACCTGGCGCCGAGACCGGCGAGTTTCTCGTTGATCGCTGCCAGCCGCTCCTGCTCCGGCTTTGCGAGCTTGGCGCCGGATTTGACGAAACCCTTCCAGTGGCGCTCGAGTACGCGCGTCGCTTCAAGATCGAGGCCAAGCCTTGCGCGCCCTTCCCACAGCGTGTCGATGCGCTTGAACAGCGCCGCATTCATGCCGATTTTCGAATAGTGCCGGGACATCTTCGGCGCGATATCGCGCTCCAGCGCCTGGATCGTCTCGTTGGTGTCGGCGCCGGCCTTGTTCCAGAAGATCGAGGATACGCGCGACAGTCCGTCACCGGCGATCTCCAGCGCAATGATCGTGTTTTCGAAGGTCCGCGCCGCCGGGTTTTCGGCAATCGCGTCGATCTCCGCCTCATGTTCCCTGAAAGCCGCGTCGAACGCCGGAGCAAAATCCTCGTCCTTCACCAGGTCGAAACGCGGCAGGCCTTCGTGGCCGGTCCATGCGGTGAGCGCGGGATTGAGCGGGGTGCTGGTGGTCATCAGAAATCCTTTCGCATGCGGTCCGACGCGGGGCCGGGGAGGGGCGTCGCTGATCTTGAAATCAGGACGCGGAGGCAATGGAGGTGGTCGTGAGGGGGCTTGCCGTCAAGGCCTGCGCAAACCGAGAAGCCCGGGGGCAGCGTGCCAGACCGCCTGAACGGCAAAGCCGATGAACAGGAGACCGGAGAGCCGGACGATCGTGAGTTCGTGGCGTCGGTAGAAACGCCGCACGACCGAGGTGCCGATGATGACGATCAGGATCAGATCGGCCACGAGAAATCCGATCAGCGAGACGCCGAGCAGCGCCGGCAGCGCATCGAACTCGAGCGCGTTGGCCGAGCTGGCAAGCAGCGCCGTGAAGGTTGCGAGCGCTACCGGATAGCCCTTGGGATTGGTGAGTCCAAAAATCAGTCCGCGCCTCAAAGGACGCTCGACTGTCACGAGCGCGCGGTTCTCGCCGGCGGGGCGTGCGCGCAATGCCGTCCAGCCGATCCAGCCGAGATAGGCGCCGCAGAAGAGACCGAGGATATCGAAAATCGTCGTGCCGACGGAGCGCGCGCCGACGATTGCGACCAGCGCCAGGGTCGACCAGAGAACGTCACCGGCAAGGTGTCCGCCCATGAACAAGGCGCCTGCCTTGCGCCCCTGGCCGGCGCCGATGCCGAGCAGCGCCAGAAACGCCGGTCCGGGAATAAGGACGTAGGAGAGGGCGGCGAGAAAGGCTCCAATCAGCAGCGTCTCGGACATGGCGGGTTCCCAGTTGTGTTACCCGCATTCGATCCGGAGGCACCGTTTCAGTCAAGAGGAAAGCTAAGCCAACTATAGGACGACGCGGGTGAGCGCTTGCCGGAAGGCCGGCCAGTAAAGGTCAGGTTCTTGGTCGTGGCGCGGATATGGGCGGCGACGGCGTGAACAAAATTGCGCATGTTTTTCTCCTCGAGGGATCGACGGCCAGGCAGGTACGCGGCTTCTGGGCCATGATCGCAGTGCCTCGACCGATCAGCTGTTCCGTAGGGAACGTTCCGCTCGCGGGCGCGCACAAATCTTTCGTTTCGCCGATTTCCCTCGATACGAAGTTGCGCTAGAACGCGGCCGAGTTTTCCCCCCGCGAGAAGGACTATCCATGACTGTGCGCAACCTCTTCCTTCTGCCCGGCGACGGCATCGGCCCGGAAGCCATGGCGGAAGTCCGCAAAATCATCGCCTACATGAATGCCGAGCTTGGTGCCGGCTTCGTGACGGACGAGGGCCTGGTTGGCGGTTCGGCCTATGACGCCCACGGTCAGGCGATCTCGGAAGAGGACATGGCAAAGGCGCTTGCCGCCGATGCGGTGCTGTTCGGCGCCGTCGGCGGTCCGAAGTGGGATGCGGTGCCCTACGAGGTTCGCCCGGAAGCCGGTCTGCTGCGCCTGCGCAAGGATCTCGAACTCTTCGCCAACCTGCGCCCGGCGATCTGCTACCCGGCGCTTTCCGCCGCCTCGTCGCTGAAGCCCGAACTGGTCGAAGGCCTCGACATCCTGATCGTGCGCGAGCTGACCGGTGGCGTCTATTTCGGCGAACCGAAGGAGATCGTCGATCTCGGCAACGGCCAGAAGCGTGGCATCGACACCCAGGTCTACGACACCTACGAGATCGAGCGCATCGCCGGCGTCGCCTTCGAGCTGGCCCGCACCCGCAACAACCGCGTCTGCTCGATGGAAAAGCGCAACGTCATGAAGTCGGGCGTGTTGTGGAACCAGGTGGTGACCGAGACGCACAAGGCGAAATACTCCGACGTCCAGCTCGAGCACATGCTGGCGGACGCCGGCGGCATGCAGCTGGTGCGCCAGCCCAAGCAGTTCGACGTCATCGTCACCGACAACCTGTTCGGCGACATGCTGTCGGACGTGGCGGCGATGCTCACCGGTTCGCTCGGCATGCTGCCCTCCGCCTCGCTCGGCGCACCGGATGCGGTCAGCGGCAAGCGCAAGGCGCTCTATGAGCCGGTGCACGGCTCGGCACCCGACATTGCCGGCCAGGGCATCGCCAACCCGATCGCGATGATCGCGTCGTTCGCCATGTGCCTGCGCTACTCCTTCAACCTGGTGAAGGACGCCGACAATCTGGAGAAGGCGATCGCCAACGTGCTCGACCAGGGCATCCGCACCGGCGACATCATGGCCGAAGGGGCGAAGAAGGTCGGAACCGTCGAGATGGGCGACGCCATCCTTGCCGAGTTCAAGGCGCTGTCGGCGTAAGCGACAACCGATCCCGGATCGGCGTCACGCCGACGCCAACAGGCCTACGAAAACCAACACCTCCGGAGCGCATCCGGAGGTGTTTTGCATTCCACGGCCTTGAATTTGCCAAAAGAACCGACACATCGGAAAAAGACGGACCGGGGCCGTCTGGCGCGGGAAGTGCCCTGCATCGTGCCCCGACAGGAACAGACAATTGCCGCGCGATCTGGGTGGCAGGATGGGAGAACCATGAACCGACCACTTGCGGCCACCGGATGGATCGTGCTGACAACAGCCATCCTCGTGTTCGCGCTCATCCCGCTCGATCCGTTCCTGTCACAGCGCGCGCAAGGCCTGCCGGACAACATCGTCACCTTCAATGAAAGGATCACCGATTTCGGTACCTTTGGCTGGATGATCTATCTTTCCGGTATCCTGCTTGCGGGGGCCTTCGTGCTGCGCCGGGCGGCAAGCCAGGGGCCGCTTCAAAACAAGGCGCGCACTGCCCGCGACCTCGCCGCCTATTTCCTTTTGACGATCGGCACCGCCAGCGCGTTGGTGCATACGCTGAAGCTCCTGATCGGCCGGGCACGACCGGAACTCTTTGCCGAGCTCGGCGCCTACAGCCTGACGCCGTTCGCCGCCAGTGATCTCTATGAGAGCTTTCCGTCCGGGCACTCGACTGCGGCCGGTGCGTTTTTCGGCGTCTTCGCCATGCTGCTGCCGAGACTGAGGCCACTCTTTCTGGTCCTGGCGCTGACGATCGGTGTTTCCCGCGTCATCGTTGGCGCACACTATCCAAGCGACGTCGCCGCCGGGCTGCTGCTCGGCCTTTGGACATCGGTGATGATGGCGTTTGTCTTCGCCAAATACGGTCGCCTGTTTCGCCTCGGCCCGGGCGGTTGGCCGCTTGCCGGACGCAGCGAGCCGACCCAATAAAAAAGCCGGCGCGGAAGACCGCGCCGGAGTCAGGAGAGCCATAATAGCTCGGGGAAGATTTGAGGTGCTCCCGGGATTTGTTCTCTCCGGGAGCGCCGGGCTTAATCCATCGCGTGGATGTCGCGATCCTTCGTTTCCGGCAGGAACAGGAGGCCGATGACCAGCGTGATCCCTGCAAAGACGATCGGGTACCAGAGGCCGTAGTAGATATCGCCCTGGGCAGCACTCATCGCGAAGGCCGTTGCCGGAAGCAGACCGCCGAACCAGCCGTTGCCGATGTGGTAGGGCAGCGACATGCCGGTGTAGCGGATGCGGGTCGGGAAAAGTTCGACCAGCAGGGCTGCGATCGGGCCGTAGACCATCGTCACGTAGATGACGAGCACGGTGAGCACCGCGATGATTGTCGTCCAGTTGACGTTGGCAGGATCCGCGACCATCGCGTAGGTGCCGCCGCCGGCGATCGTGTAGACGGCCATTTCGGTGGCAGCGCCCACTTCATCCTTGGTCAGCAGCTTGTCGGCGATGAGCTTTTCGGCCGGAACCATGGTCTTTTCGCCGCCGCGGACAGCGGCTGCGTCAAGCGACAGTTCCGGGTTGGCGGTGACAAAACCGTCAAGCTTGGCGTCCGGAACCTTTGCCGCGCCACGAACCAGCGGGTAGCCGGCATTGTGGAGCGCCATGTTGGTCTGCTTTTCGAAGGCGGCGTTGGCGGCCTTGGCACCATCGCCAGCAGCGACTGCGTCGTAGCTGTTGATCGTGGTGTCGCCGACCTTGACCGTCGCGGCCGTGCCCGCTGCTGCCGTCGTGACGACGTCGTAGGGAACGGAGTTCTTGGTGAGGAACGCAGTTGCGATGTCGCACGAGGTGGTGAACTTCGCCGTGCCCGTCGGGTTGAACTGGAATTTGCAGTCGCCGGGAGCCGCGGTCACCGTTGCGCGAACGGTTGCCTGGGCTTCAGCGAGTGCAGGGTTACCGGCCCAGGTCAGCGCCTTGAACAGCGGGAAGTAGGTGAGCATCGCAAGCAGCAAACCGGCCATGATGATCGGCTTGCGGCCGATCTTGTCGGAGAGCCAACCGAAGAGCACGAAGAAGCCCGTGCCAATCAAAAGCGAGGCGGCGACCATGATGTTGGCCGACTGACCGTCTACTTTCAGGACGCCGGTCAGGAAGAACAGCGCGTAGAACTGACCGGAGTACCAGACCACGGCTTGTCCGACGACGGCACCGAACAGCGCCAGAAGCGCGATCTTGGCGTTCTTCCACTGGCCGAAGGCTTCCCGAAGCGGCGCCTTGGAGCCCTTGCCCTCTTCCTTCATCTTCTTGAAGGCCGGGGATTCGTTCATCTTCAGACGGATCCAGACGGAAATGCCGAGAAGCACGCAGGACAGCAGGAACGGAATGCGCCAGCCCCAGGCGGCGAAGGCTTCCTTGCCGAGCGCGAACTGCACGAGCAGGATCACCACCAGCGACAGGAACAGACCGAGCGTCGCCGTGGTCTGGATCCAGGACGTGAAGTAGCCGCGACGCCCATGCGGCGCGTGTTCGGCCACGTAGGTTGCCGCACCGCCATATTCGCCGCCGAGCGCCAGGCCCTGCAGCATGCGCAGCACGATGAGCAGGATCGGCGCGGCAATGCCGATCGAGGCAGCGCCGGGCAGGATGCCGACCAGGAAGGTCGACAGACCCATGATCAGGATCGTCACGAGGAAGGTATATTTGCGGCCAACGAGGTCACCCAGGCGACCGAAGACGAGCGCGCCGAACGGGCGAACCAGGAAGCCCGCGGCAAAGGCCAGAAGCGCGAAGATGTTACGCGTCGTTTCCGGGTAGGAACTGAAGAAGGTCGCGCCGATGTAGACGGCGAGCGAACCGTAGAGATAGAAATCGTACCATTCGAAGACGGTACCGAGCGACGAGGCGAAGATGACCTTCTTCTCCTCGCCGGTCATCGGACGCGTTTTTGCGTCGTCCGCTGTCGCGACATTTGCCATTTTGATAATCCTCCACTCCAAAGGAGCGCCCATTGGCTGGTCCAGCATTCCTCCCTCGAACGTCCGGACGTGGTGCGCCTGAAATGAGGATGTCAGAAAAGTGTCATCACAGGCAGAGATGCTTTCGGCTTATGACTTTCGTCTAATGCGGCGATCGATCGCGGGCAGGGCGGGGGCGTGCCGGCGCGCGGCAATGTCTTGACTCTTCCCCAAAACCGCGTAAGAGCAGCGACGAACGAGGAAATCACCACCATGCGACCGATCGGTCCAGCCATCGCTGCTTTGATCCTGCCGGCTCTTGCCGCGGGGCAGGATGTCGATTTTTCGTTCGCTTGCAAAACAACGGCCAAAACGACGACGAAAACCGTCTGACGTCTCTGGCCCTCCGCTCTCTCCCCGGTTTGGCCGGGGACAGGAACCCTCGCGGCAGGTCGCGCGGTTTCCCCCTCACCCGACGAGGAGAGACAGAAAAGAGAGCTTAGATCATGGGTTTCAAGATTGCAGTCGCAGGCGCCACCGGCAATGTCGGCCGGGAGATGCTGAACATCCTTTCCGAACGCGGCTTTCCCGCGGATGAAGTGGTCGCCCTTGCTTCCGCCCGCTCCCAGGGCACCGAAGTCTCCTTCGGCGACAAGACCCTCAAGGTCAAGAACCTCGAAAACTACGACTTCTCCGACACCGATATCTGCCTGATGTCGGCTGGCGGCGCCGTATCGCTGAAGTATTCGCCGAAGATCGGCCAGCAGGGCTGTGTCGTCATCGACAACTCCTCGGCCTGGCGCTACGACGCCGAAGTGCCGCTGATCGTTCCGGAAGTGAACCCGGACGCGATCGCGCAGTTCACCAAGAAGAACATCATCGCCAACCCGAATTGCTCGACCGCCCAGCTCGTCGTCGCGCTGAAGCCGCTGCACGACCACGCCAAGATCAAGCGCGTCGTCGTCTCGACCTACCAGTCGGTTTCCGGCGCCGGCAAGGACGGCATGGACGAACTCTTCAACCAGACCCGCGCGGTGTTCGTCGCCGACCCCATCGAATCGAAGAAGTTCACCAAGCGCATCGCCTTCAACGTCATTCCGCACATCGACGTGTTCATGGAAGACGGCTACACGAAGGAAGAGTGGAAGGTTCTCGCCGAGACCAAGAAGATGCTCGACCCGAAGATCAAGGTGACCTGCACCGCCGTGCGCGTTCCCGTCTTCATCGGCCATTCCGAATCGGTGAACATCGAGTTCGAAAACGAGATCACCGCTGACGAAGCGCGCGACATCCTGCGCGAAGCGCCGGGTTGCCTCGTCGTCGACAAGCACGAGAACGGCGGCTACGTCACGCCTTACGAGTGCGCCGGCGAAGATGCGACCTACATCTCGCGCATCCGCGAAGACGCAACCGTCGAGAACGGCCTCAACCTGTGGGTCGTTTCCGACAACCTGCGCAAGGGTGCCGCTCTGAACGCGATCCAGATTGCCGAGCTGCTGGTCAATCGTGGCCTCATCAAGCCGCGCAAGCAGGCTGCCTGAAAACGGCATTAGAACCACTCACTCCCGCCAGGCTCTTTCGAGCCTGGCGGGTTTCCTGTTTCACGAGGGGCCGATCCTTCCCGGATTCACGTGAAACCACGATAAAGTTACCTGCCGCTTGCGGTAGGTGACACGGCCGGCGAAGGCTGGCATTTTTAAGAGCAACGAGATTCGGGCTATGACGGGGTATTTCATGCACAGGGCGAAGTGCGCAGCAGTGGGGCTTGCCGCCCTGATTTCGACTGCAGTTTTTCCGGCGGTGGCATCTGCCGCCCAATGCGGCAATGACGGAAGCGGCTTTGAAGCCTGGGTGCAGAACTTCAAGCAGCAGGCCTCCGGCAACGGCATCAGCCCGCAGGTGCTCGACCGTGCACTCTCCGGCGTCTCCTACAACAAGGCGACGATCCGCGCCGACCGCGGCCAGAAGAGCTTCAAGCTGTCGCTCGAGCAGTTCATGCAGAAGCGCGGCGGCCAGGTGATCATTTCCCGCGGCAAGAAGATGAAGCAGCAGAACGCCGCACTCTTTACCAGCATCGAGCGGCGCTACGGCGTGCCGGCTGGCCCGCTGATTGCCATCTGGGGCATGGAAACCGGCTTCGGCGGTTTCATGGGCAAGGAGCACACGCTCTCGGCCGTTTCGACGCTGGCCTATGACTGCCGTCGCTCGGACTACTTCACCAACCAGCTCTATGCGGCCCTGCAGCTCGTGCAGCGCGGCGATCTGAGCCCGGATGCGCGTGGCGCCGCCCACGGCGAAATCGGCCAGACCCAGTTCCTGCCCGCCAACGTCCTGAAATACGGCGTCGACGGCGATGGCAACGGCCATGTCGACATGGTTCGCTCCAAGGCCGACGCGCTGGCATCCACCGCCAATTTCCTGCGCGGCCATGGCTGGCAGCCGGGCGCCGGCTATCAGCAGGGCCAGGCGAACTTCGCTGCGATCCAGGGCTGGAACGCCGCAAGCGTCTACCAGCAGGCGATCGCCATCATCGGCGCCGAGATCGACGGTCTCTAGGATTTTCGTCCTTCGGAACGCATAACCAACGAGACAAAAGGCCCGGTTCGAAAGAGCCGGGCCTTTTTTTGCTGACCGATTACATTCCCGGGCGGGAAAAATCACCCGTCACCGGGTCCATCACCCAGAGTTCGCCGGTCGAGATGTCGAACCAGGCGCCGTGCAGGTGGAGCTTGCCCTTGGCCTCGAGGATCTGGACGCACGGGAAAGTGCGCAGATTGGCAAGCGAGTTGCGGATCGAAACTCGCTCGAGCGCACGCTGGCGCTCCGCCTGCGTCATCACGTCGTTGCTCTGGATCTGCTCAGCCGCGGGCCTCAGCAGATGCATCCAGCGACCGATGAAATCGCCCGGTGACAGAGGCTCCGCATCGGGATCGAGTGCCGCTTTGATACCACCACAGCGGCCATGGCCCATGACGACGATGTCGCTGACGCGCAGCGACTGCACGGCGAACTCGAGGGCCGCCGAAGTGGAGTGGTAGTGACCATCCGGCTCGTAGGGCGGCATGAGATTGGCGACGTTGCGCACGACGAAGAGTTCGCCCGGGCCGCTGTCGAAGATCGTTTCCGGCGCAGCACGCGAGTCGCAACAGGCAATCACCATCGTCTTCGGCTTTTGACCGGTTTCCGCCAGCGCCTTATAGCGTTTCTGCTGCTCGCTGAAGCGACCGTTCATGAAGTTGTGGTAGCCGTTCAGAAGATAGTCCGGAAAACGCTGCTGCTGCTTGTCCATCGATTGCTCCGCTCGTGCTTCAAGGCGGCATGGCCGGCTTTCGCCCACCTGCGCCTCCGTCATGAAAATGATCGCGATCTAAAATTCAATCCACGATGCCATAGGGGTGGCGGTCCGTGAACAGCTTCTTCACTTGCGCCGCATCTGATTCGGATGAACCAGTCGGCGCATCTGCACCATCGCCATTGGCGTCGATAGGCTCGACGCGTCCTGCTCGATGGTCAGTTCATCCGCGCCGCGCTTGACGCTCCGCGCGATGATCTCAAATACGCTCGCAGTCGCCATCTGCAAGGCACGTTCCTCTGAAAGTCCTTCAAGGATCCGGGCGAGAAACACCGCCGCCAACAGGTCGCCCGTACCATTCGGCGGGTTTTCGACCAAACGATGTTCGGCAAGCAGGGCGTGGTTGCCCGAGAGAAAGAGATTACCGGTCCCGCCGCTCATCATCGGCACGGCAGACGTCACCAAGACGTGGGCCGGACCGAGGCCGAGCGCTGCGTCAAGGATCGCCGTGTTCGTCTCCAACGTCGCCCCGGCAAGCCAGGCAAGCTCGTAACGGTTCGGGGTCGCGAGATTTGCAAGCGGCAGCAACCGGTCGCGAATGGCAACCGCCGTGACTTCCGGCACATAGAGACCGCCAGCATCGCCGATCACGGGGTCGCAGGCGTAGATCAGTTTGGGATTGCGCTCCTTCAGCGCCGTCACCAGCCGGGCCACGCTTTCGGCCTGTCCGGCCGAGCCGAGGTAGCCCGAAAGCACGGCACGCACCTCTCCGGCCCAGGGTGCTGCAATGAGGTCATCGGCCACCGACCCGAAATCCTGATCGGAAATGGTGACCCGCGTCGAGCGGCCGTGGCCCGGATGCCAGGGGAGGATGACGGTCGGCAGGGCCCAGACTGGATGCCCCAAAGTTTCAAGCGCGAAGACCACGGCCCTGTTGCCCACCTTGCCGCGCACGACATGGCTCGAGATGACGATGACGGCGCCGGGCAGGGAAGGCATTTCGGGCATCGACCAGTCCAATCCTACGATCTCGAAACTCTGTTCACCCGACTGTCACCCCCCTGTCAACAGCCGATGGCAGATAGGCTCCGGAGAAGCCTCTGGCGTTTTCGTGCTTTTTCTTCGATTTTCGAGCAATTTTCGCGAAATTACCTTCGATTTAAATGGATTTAAGCTGTTTTCACGTGAAATTCTCCGATTTTGGGCTCGATTTTGCCGAAATCAGCGTAAAAAGCGGTCGCCATTAGCCATGGTTCTGATAGGGTTTGGCCTATCATGAATGGGAGAGACTTCATGGGCGTGAAATACAATCCGAAGCGGGACAGACACATCGACGCAGCGAAGGCGGCCGCCATCAAACTGGGCGTCGAGGCGCTGGCGCCGGAGATCCTCTTCGGTGGGGCCAGCAACGATGACCTCGATCTCTATTCGGCGGACATGCTGGCGCTGACAGCCGCCCATGCCTATCAGGAACTCGCCCGCTGGGATGGCGGCAAGCCGCAGGTTTCCGTCGAAACCGTCGCCGGTGTAGCACCTGGCGGCACCGAGGTGTCGATCATCGCGGTCACCGAACGCAACATGCCGTTCCTCTATGATTCGGTCATGGGGGAAATCACCAGCACCCACCGTGACATTCACCTCGCGATCCATCCCATCCTGGTCAAGGAACCGGGCAAGCCGGCAAAGCTCTTCGATCCCGAAGAGGAAAGCGATCCGTCGCACCGCGTCAGCCATATCCAGATCCATCTGACGAAGCTCGCGCCGGTCGAGGCCGAACAGCTCAGCAACCGCATTCGCGACGTGCTGGAGCAGGTGCACCAGGCTGTGCACGACTGGCCAGCGATGACCGCGCTGCTCGATCATGCGATGCAGGAGCTGGAGGCTTATAATGCCTCGCGCAAGAAGAGCGACCGCGACGAGGCGCTCGCCTTCCTCCGCTGGCTGCGTGACAACAACTTCACCTTCCTCGGCATGCGCGAATACACCTATTCCGGCAAGGGCGGAAAGGCGATGGTCGAGCGCGGCAAGGGCAGGGGCCTCGGCATGCTCTCCAATCCCGATGTGCGCGTGCTGCGCCAGGGCAAGGACGCGGTGCTGACTACGCCTGAAATTCTCGCCTTCCTCGAAAGCCCGGATTTCCTGATCGTCACCAAGGCCAACGTCAAATCGGTCGTCCATCGCCGCGCCTATATGGATTATATCGGTGTCAAGCGCTTCGACGCCGACGGCAATGTCGCCGGAGAACTGCGCATCGTCGGCCTCTTCACCTCCTCGGCCTATACCCGCCAGGCGGCCGAGATCCCGCTGCTGCGCCACAAGATCGAAAAGATCGTCGATCACTTCGGCTACGATCCGCAGAGCCATTCCGGCAAGATGCTCGACAACACGCTCGAATCCTATCCGCGCGACGATCTCTTCCAGATCGATGTCGGCCTGCTCGCCGCTTTCTGCGAACAGATCAACGAACTCGGCGACCGGCCGCGCATCCGCGTGCTGCCACGCATCGACCATTTCGACCGCTTCGTCTCGGTGATCGTCTTCGTGCCGCGCGAACAGTACGATTCGGATGTGCGCGAAAAGATCGGCGACTACCTGAAGACGGTCTATGACGGTCGCGTCTCCGCCTACTACCCGGCCTTCCCGGAAGGGGGCCTTGCCCGCGTCCACTTCATCATCGGCCGCTCCGCCGGCAAGACGCCGCGCATTCCGCAGGCCAAGCTCGAAGAAGCCGTTCGCGGCATCGTCACCCGCTGGATCGACCGGTTCGACCTGCTTGCCCGCAAGGACGGCATCGAGCTCGATGTCGACAATGCCTACCAGTCGTTCTTCACGCCGGCTGAAGCCTATGCCGATCTGGCCGACATCGCCGCCTGCAAGGGCCCGGATCCGATCCGCATCGAGTTCTACCACTATCCGCGCGCCGTCTCGCGGCCGGACACCGCCGAGCTCAAGATCTTCCACGCCAGCGAACCCGTGTCGCTGTCGCGCCGCGTACCTTTGCTTGAAAACCTCGGCTTCCGGGTCATCAGCGAACAGACCTACGACATCGGCGTCAATGCCCATGGCGAAGAGAAGCGCAAGGTCGTGCTGCACGACATGGAGCTGATCCATCGCGATGGCCTTGCGCTGAATCTCGAAAAATCCGGCCCGGCGCTGGAAGAGGCGTTCCTGGCCGCCTGGAACGGCGCGATCGAGGACGACAACTTCAACCGGCTGATCCTGCTTGCGGGCCTCAACGCCCGCGAAGTGACGGTGCTGCGCGCCTATGCCCGCTATCTGCGACAGGCCGGCATCACCTACTCTCAGGGCTATATCGCCGACACGCTGAACAAGTATCCGGCGATTGCCGCCGATATCTTCAAGCTGTTCGTGACCCGCATGGATCCGAAGCTCGAGGAAAAGCCGCGCGCCAAGAAGTGCAACGCGCTGCTGTCGGCGATCGAGGACGCGCTCTCGGCCGTTCCGAGCCTCGACGAGGACCGGATTCTGCGACGCTACGTCAACGCGATCGAAGCGACGCTCCGGACCAACTACTTCCAGCATGACGCCGACGGCAAGCCGCGCGCGGTGCTCGCCTTCAAGCTGGACCCGAAGCAGCTCGACGGTCTGCCGGAACCGCATCCGTTCCGCGAAATCTTCGTCTACGGCACCGAGGTCGAAGGCGTGCACCTGCGCTTCGGCAAGGTCGCCCGCGGCGGCCTGCGCTGGTCGGACCGCGCCCAGGACTACCGCACGGAAGTGCTCGGTCTGGTGAAGGCGCAGCAGGTCAAGAACGCCGTTATCGTGCCCGTCGGCGCCAAGGGCGGCTTCTATCCGAAGCTGCTTCCGGTCGGCGGCACCCGCGACGAAATCTTCAAGGCCGGCACCGAAGCCTACAAGACCTTCATCCGCACCCTGCTGTCGGTCACCGACAACATCGTCGGCCAGGATGTCGTGCCGCCGGCCGACACGCAGCGCCATGACGGCGACGACCCTTACTTCGTCGTTGCTGCCGACAAGGGCACCGCGACCTTCTCCGACACGGCCAACGGCCTTGCACAGGAAGCGGGCTTCTGGCTCGACGACGCCTTCGCATCGGGCGGTTCCGCCGGTTACGACCACAAGAAGATGGGCATCACCGCCCGCGGCGCCTGGGAAACCGTCAAGCGGCACTTCCGTGAGATGGATACCGACATCCAGACGACGCCCTTCACCGTTGCCGGCGTTGGCGACATGTCGGGCGACGTCTTCGGCAACGGCATGCTTCTGTCCGAGAAGATCCGCCTCATCGCAGCCTTCGATCATCGCGATATCTTCATCGATCCGAATCCGGATATCGATGGGTCCTTTGCCGAGCGCAAGCGCATGTTCGACCTGCCGCGTTCGAGCTGGCAGGACTATGACCGCAAGACGCTTTCGAACGGCGCGATGATCATCTCGCGTGCCGAGAAGTCGGTGACGTTGACGCCTGAGGCGATGGCCGCCATCGGCCTCGACAAGCAGAAGGCAACGCCCTTCGAGATCATGAACGCGATCCTGAAGAGCCAGGTCGACCTGCTCTGGTTCGGCGGCATCGGCACCTATGTGCGCGGCAGCAACGAAACGGACGCCGAAGTTGGCGATCGTGCCAACGACGCCATTCGCGTGGCAGCCGAAGAGGTCCGCGCCCGTGTCATCGGCGAGGGCGCCAACCTCGGCGTCACCCAGAAGGGCCGCATCGGCTTCGGCCTGAATGGCGGCCGCTGCAACTCGGATGCCATCGACAACTCGGCGGGCGTCAACTCGTCCGACGTCGAGGTCAACATCAAGATCGCGCTGGCTTCCGCCATGCGCGATGGTCGCCTGACCCGTCCGAAGCGCAACACGCTGCTCGCCTCGATGACCGAGGAAGTGGGCCACCTGGTGCTGCGCAACAACTACGAGCAATCGCTGGCGATCTCTCTGACCGCCATGCAAGGGCTCGGCAACCGCACGACGCTCGGCCGGCTCATGACCCGGCTGGAGGCCGACGGCCATCTCAACCGCAAGGTCGAGACGCTGCCGACCGACCAGGCCATGACCGAGCGTTACCAGGCGGGCAAGCCATTGACCCGCCCGGAAATCGGCGTGCTGCTCTCCTACTCCAAGCTCGTTCTCTTCGATGAGCTGATTGCGAGCGAGCTGCCCGACGATCCGTACTTCACGGCGACGCTCGAGCGTTACTTCCCGGGCAAGATGCGCAAGGCCTATGCCGGCGATATCCACGGTCACCGCCTGCGCCGCGAAATCATCGCGACGATCCTCGCCAACGAGGTCATCAACCGCGGTGGTCCGGCCTTTGTCTCGACCCTGACGGACGCCACCGGCTTCCTCTCGGCCGACGTCGTCAAGGCGGCAGTGCTGGCGCTCGACGGCTTCGACCTGCCGCGGATCTATGACGAGATCGACGCGCTCGACAACAAGATCGGCGGCGGCCTGCAGAACATCCTCTACCAGGAAGTCGGCCGCATCTTCACGCTCGTCACCGAGCGGGCGCTGCGCACCCATGCGGCGACCGGCTCGGTCTCCGAGGCCGTATCGCGCCTCGGCGACGGCCTGCAGAAGCTGCGTGCGACCATGCGCACTGCAGTGTCCGGCGAGAGCGCCGAAGAAGCCCGGTTGAAGACGGCAGCCTTCGTCGAGGGTGGCGTCCCCGCCAAGCTCGCCGAGGAAATCTCGGAACTGGCGCTGATGACGCTGGTGCCCGAGATCATGCAGATTGCTGCGGAAACCGGCGAGACGCTGAGCCGCACGGCGCAAGGTTATTTCGCCGTCACCGACACGCTTCGCATCAACCGCCTTCTGGCGGCATCCGATCGCGTTCCGGCAACCGAGCAATTCGAGGCCATGGCTCTGTCACGCGCCGTATCCGATATCGCGGCGGCACGCCGGGATATCACCGCGGCAGCCCTGCGCGAGCAGAAGAAGGAGCGCAACCCGGTTGCGGCCTGGGAAGAAAGCGAGCGCGTCCGTGTCGCCCAGGCGACTGGCCAGCTGCGCCTTCTGACCGAGAAGGGTGAAACGACGCTTGCCAAGATCACCGTCGCTGCAGGTCTCCTCAACGACCTGGCACGCGGAAGGGCCAAGTAACGGTGCCAAAGAGGATGCGGGCAGTTTTTTCGCCCGCGTCCGGTTCCAGACCTTTTGGAATCGGTTCAATTGAAGATAGGCTGCGCCGCGCGTTCGAGGGGACGCGTGGCGCAGTCGTTTCGGGAGGGGACTTTGCAGATTTCGGCCGGGGGGACTGAAGACCAGCCACGCACGTCCCGTGCGGGCATCGGCGGCTGGATGCTGTTCGACTGGGCCGCGCAGCCCTTCTTCACCGTCATCACGACCTTCATCTTCGGCCCCTATTTCGTATCGCGGCTGACGGAGGACCATGCGGTCGGCCAGGCGATGTGGGGCTACACGCTCACGGTTTCGGGCATCATCATCGCGGTTCTTTCGCCGGTGCTCGGCTCGATCGCCGACGCCACCGGGCCGCGCAAACCCTGGATCGCCTTCTTCGCCGTCATCAAGATCGCATCGCTGGCTATGCTCTGGTTCGCAGCCCCCGGCTCGCCGATCCTCTATCCGGCGATCTTCATGATCCTCGCGACGGTCGCGGCCGAGTTCTCGATCGTCTTCAACGATTCGATGATGCCCCGTCTGGTGCCGGAGAAGGACGTGGGGCGCATTTCCAACATCGCCTGGGGGCTCGGCTATCTCGGCGGCATGATCGTGCTGGTCGCCGTCGTGGCCTTGCTTGCCGGAAGTCCTGAGACCGGCAAGACGGCACTTGGCATCGACCCTCTGTTCGGCCTGGATCCGGCGAAGGGGGAGGATGCACGCATCACCGGCCCGATCTCCGCCGTCTGGTACCTCGTCTTTATCCTGCCGATGTTCCTGTTCACGCCGGATGCCACCAAGGCGGCGATGTCGCTCGGCAAGGCAACCGTCACTGGCCTCAGGGAGCTCAAGGGCACGCTCGTCGAGCTTCGGGAAAGGCGTGGGATCCTGCGCTTCCTGATCGCGCGCATGATCTTCCAGGACGGCGTCAATGGTCTGCTGGCACTCGGCGGCACCTTCGCGGCCGCGATGTTCGCCTGGCAGACCCTGGAGCTCGGCGTCTACGGCATCATTCTCAACGTCGTCGCGATCGGCGGCTGCCTCTGCGCCAGCTGGCTGGATGCGCACCTTGGCTCCAAGGTGATCGTCACCGCCAGCCTCATCTGCCTGACGATTGCCACGATCGGCATCGTCTCGACGGGCCCCGGCTTCACGCTGTTCGGGCTGCTGCCGCTGTCGATGGAAGATACCGGCGGCCTGTTCGGCACGGCCGCCGAAAAGGCCTACATTCTCTACGGCCTGCTCGTCGGTGTCGCCTTCGGCCCCGTTCAGGCCTCGTCGCGCTCCTACCTCGCCCGCAGCGTCAGCCTCGACGAGGCCGGTCGCTACTTCGGCCTCTATGCGCTGTCCGGCCGGGCCACCTCGTTCCTCGCCCCCGCATCCGTTGCCACGATCACGCTTGCCACCGGCTCGGCACGGATCGGCATGATGGCGCTGATTGCTTTTCTGGTGATCGGCCTGCTGATCCTTCTGCGCACGCCCTATCCGGCCGATGACGGTCGCAAAAAAGCCGCCGCGTCCTGGGGAAGCGACGGCTTCTGACTGTTGGGCCTTAGCGGCCAATTCCGGACAGACGCCCAGCGCCCGCCCCGACGATGTTAGTGGCGGAAGTGGCGCATGCCGGTGAAGACCATGGCGACGCCATGCTCGTTCGCAGCCGCAATCACCTCTTCATCACGCATGGAGCCGCCCGGCTGGATGACGGCCGTAGCACCCGCGGCGATCGCCGAGAGCAGGCCGTCGGCAAACGGCAGGAAGGCTTCGGAGGCAACAGCCGAACCCTTGGTGAGCGGCGTTGCAAGGCCCAGCGCCTTTGCGGCTTCTTCGGCCTTGATCGCGGCGATGCGAGCGGAATCGACACGGCTCATCTGGCCGGCGCCGATGCCGGCCGTCTGGCCGTCCTTGGCATAAACGATCGCATTCGACTTCACGTGCTTGGCCACCTTGAAGGCGAACTTCATGTCTTCGAGTTCCTGGGGCGTCGGCGCGCGCTTGGTGACGACCTTGAGTTCGAGATCCTCGACCATGCCGTTGTCGCGCGTCTGCACAAGCAGGCCGCCCGAGACGGTCTTTGCGGCAAGACCCGGAATGCGCGGATCCGGCAGGCCACCGGTCGCAAGCAGACGCAGGTTCGGCTTGCGGGCAATCACGGCCTTGGCCGCATCGCTGACCGAAGGCGCGATGATCACTTCGGTGAAGAGCTTGACGATCTCTTCGGCCGTCTCCGCATCGAGCTCCTGGTTGAGCGCGATGATGCCGCCGAAAGCCGAGGTGGAATCACAGGCAAGCGCCCGGCGATAGGCTTCGGCAAGCGTCGGCGCGGTCGCGACGCCGCAAGGGTTGGCATGCTTGATGATCGCGACCGCCGGTGCCTTCTCCGGCAGGAACTCGGCCACCAGCTCGAAGGCGGCATCCGTGTCGTTGATGTTGTTGTAGGAGAGCTGCTTGCCCTGCAGCAGCGTCGCCGTGGCGACACCCGGGCGGTTCTCGCCCGTCAGGTAGAAGCCTGCCTTCTGGTGCGGGTTTTCGCCGTAGCGCATTTCTTCCTTCAGGACGCCGCCGATGACGCGATGGCGCGGCATCGGGGTGTCGAGCGCCTCGGCGAACCAGTTTGAAATGGCCGCGTCATAGGCGGCAGTCCGGGCATAGGCCTTGGCGGCCATCTTCTGGCGGAAGGCATAGGTCGTCTTGCGGGAAGCAAGCTCTTCGAGCAGCACCGGATAGTCGGCCGGATCGGTGACGATCGTCACATAGGCATGGTTCTTGGCCGAGGCGCGGATCATCGCCGGGCCGCCGATATCGATGTTTTCGACCGTCGTCGGGTAGTCGCCGCCCTTGGCCCTGACCTCTTCGAAGGGATAGAGGTTGATGATCGCGAGGTCGATGGCGGTGATGCCGTGCGTCGACATGGCCGCAACGTGATCGGCATCGTCACGGATCGCCAAGAGGCCACCGTGAACGCCCGGATGCAGCGTCTTCACGCGGCCGTCCATGACCTCGGGAAAGCCGGTCAGCTCGGAAACGTCGCTCACCGGCAGGCCAGCCTCGGAGAGTGCCTTGTGGGTCCCGCCCGTCGAAACGAGCCGGATGCCCTTTTCGTTAAGGGCGCGCGCGAGCTCGACGACGCCCGTCTTGTCGGAGACGGAGAGGAGGGCGGTGCGGACCGTAACCTCGTTCGGGGCGGGGATTTTCTTGGAGGCGACAGCCACAACCATGCTCCTTTGGCGGCGCCGGACGCCCCGGGAGGAAGCTCCGGCGGTTGAGATGGCTGCCCGTTAGCATAGCTTGCCGGGCGAAGGAACCTCGCCGGGCCTGAAGATCGCGATGAATCTGGATCGGATCGATCCAAATTCTTCAATGCGATCGCTCCTGAAACGCGAACGGAAAACTTGAGGCGCTTTCTTGGGCGTGCCCGTCGTCAAGACAGAAGGCTCAGTTCGCGCGTGAAAACGTCCACTGGATCTCCGGCTGCTGCGCAATCGCAAAGGTCACCGTCAGCTGCTGCGAGGCCCGGATACCCGAAGGATCGGCAAAGAAGATGTCCTCCTCGACGGCAAGATCACCATCCTGGCAGGCAAACAGCCAGATCTCGCCATCCGGCGCCGTCAGGAAGATCTCGCGGGCGCTGTTCTGGCGAATGGCGACCGCCGGGTGAATGTGGAACCGCGCCACGGCAATCGCGGTATCGCTTGCCTCCGGGTCGCTGCCGTCGGCGCGCGACAGCCGGTCGCGACCGCGGACCATGCGACCGCCGTTCAAAACACCGATACCACGCTCGTGGACCAGGCCGAAGGCGGCAAGATAGCCATCGTGGCTTGCGGTCACCGACTCGAGCCCGCCCGCTTCGTCCTTGCGGGCCGCCGCCACGTGCTTGACGCCCGACGTCATGATCGGTCCGAGAAAGCGCGATTGCGAGAAGCGCGACGACGACGTGTCGTTGACCGTCACGGTCGAATGGGCAGCCGTCATCCGCGCCATCTGGCGGAATCGCTCCCCGGCAAACTTCGGGGCGCCGGAATTGACGACGAAGCGCGTCTTGCCCGAGGACATTTCGAAGGACAGGCAGCCGGCATGGGCACTGCGCGACAGGTCTACGGAAAGCGGCCGGCCGGTGTCCATAATGACAACGGTGTTTTCCATAGCCATACGTTCGTAGTGGGCGTGCGGCAGGGAGCGGAAGGGTTCGCCGGCCGTCTCGTCATAGCGCAGCACCGACGCCAGTTCATGCGCCAGAACCGAGGTAGCACCATTAAACAGCGCGAGTTCGCCGCCCTGGTGCCGGAAGAAGCGCAGGGCCGGGTACATCCGGTCGATGCAGGGAATGAGGCGCGACGGCACGTCATGCCCGAGATTAACGTAGGTCTGGCGGAGTGGCAGCAGATCCAGCAACAGCTCAAGGCCCGCGCGCGGACTACGCGAGAAGTGGCTGCCGTCGGGCAGGATCTGGCGGTCGAGTTCGAGATCGAGATGGCGCGATGCCTTGCGGATGGCGCCGGGCGATGCCGGCATGGAAACCGACGCCATGGCAAGCGCAAGCCGCACCCGAAGCCTCTGCTCGCCGTCGCGCACCGTATCGGAGATATGCCTGAGATAGCGCACCTGCAGCGCCAGGCTTTTCAGGAAACGGCGGTAGAAGCCATGCTCGGCATTGCGCAGCACCACCGGCGAATGGGACAGCCAGGCGATGATGCGCTGCGCCATGATATCCGCATCCCAGGCGATGCCGCCGAGATCGCGTCCATGGGTGCCGATCCAGTCGTCGACGATCTGCCGCAGCCGGACGAAACCCGCATCCTCGCGGATCGCCCGCAGGTGCCGCAGCCAGCCGAAGGAATGCAGTCGGGCCGCAAATTCGCGCGACGGTAAATCGATCTCGAACGGCGACTCGCCCTCCGTGTCGAGCACGCGGCCGGCAAGAGGGAAGCGCCCGGCAAGAATTTCTTCCGCGACAAAGGGATCGACGGCCCTCAGATCCGTCGGCGCAACGATCAGGCGATTGGGGGTGGAGCCGGTAAAGCGCAGAGTGGAGACGCGCCCGATCGACAGGCGACGCGACACGCGGCGCCAGCCTTCACGCACATACAGGTAAGAAAGCCTTCGCCTGCCGGAAAACAACATCAACGCCGCCGGTTACCTCATTTCTGGCACGATCACTCACATCATCGGAGCGCGCCAGGACCTCGCGCCAGCGTCCGCATGGTGCCGCGAAGACCATTAAACTTTTATCAATCCTGCCATCTTTGATAGGCTTCCCGGTCGAAAGCGTCAAATGATGCGGTGAAACAGGGCCTTGAGGCCCGGTTCCAGCTGCTGAAAGCTCAGTTTGCGCTGTTATTTGCGCCGAATCACCGCCGCGTAGAAACCATCGAGGCCGCTCGAAAACGGTGCATCGAGCGGCAGCATGGCCGGCGTCGTCCGCATTTCGCCGACCTGCGTGATCGCATCCTCGAGCCCCGGCCAATCCGCTGCAGAAATCGGAACGCGCTCGTAGCTTTCGCCGGAACCGATAACCCGGGCAACGACCTCTTCGCCTTCACGCGGGTCGAGGGAGCAATTCGAGAAGACGACGGTGCCACCGGGCTTGACCACCGTCAGCGCATGACGAAGCAGCCGCTCCTGCAGGTCGGCAAGCTTTTCGATGTCTTCCGGTCCCTTGGTCCACAACACATCAGGGTGACGTCGTGTCGTGCCGGTCGAGGAGCAGGGAGCGTCGAGAAGCGCCGCATCGAACAGGGCTTCCGGCTGGAAGTCCGCCATGTTGACTTCCTTGGTCTCAGCCTCGAGCCCCAGCCGCTTGAGATTGCCCTTCAGCCGGCGCAAGCGGCTGCCGGACTGGTCCAGCGCCGTCACTTCGGCGCCGGCAAGAATGAGTTGGGCCGTCTTGCCGCCCGGTGCGGCGCAGAGATCGACGGTCCGCTTGCCCTTGAGGTCGCCAAAGAGCCGCGCAGGGATCGATGCAGCCGCGTCCTGGACCCACCAGCCGCCATCATCGAATCCGGCTAAGGAGGGGATGGACCCGGAGAATGCGCCGAGCCGCACAGAGCCGGTCGGCAGGACGGTGCCACCAAGCCGCTCGGCCCAAGCCGCAGGCTCGGATTTGACGGAAAGATCGATTGCCGCCGGCGTCAACTGCGCCTCGGCGATCTTCTCGGCCGCCGCTGCGCCGTAGTGGGCAATGAGGCGCTCGAAGAACCATTCCGGCATCGCCGGAATATGGCGCGTGCTTTCGAGAACGGCTTCCTTTTCGCGCGACAGGCGCCGCAGCACGGCGTTCACGAGATTGGCGAAGCGGCGGTTGCGCGGATCGTTCTGCGCCTGTTCGACGGCGAGATCGACGGCGGAATGATCGGGCACGTCGAGATAGAGGATCTGTGCCGCGGCCACGGCAAGCACATGCTCCAGCGCCCGCGCACCCTCCGGTAGGGGCGTCTGCAGCAGCGAGTTGATCGCAGCCTGCACGCGCGGGAGATGGCGAAGGGCGGAATTGAGTATTGCCCGGACCAGAGCGCGGTCGGCTTCGTTAAGCTCGCGATAGGCCGGGTTGCCGTGCTCGCTGTCGAGCATGCCGTCGAGCGACGTCTTGCGATCGATGACTGCTGCCAAGATCTTCGCGGCGGCCTGACGAGCCCTCAACCCCGGCTTCTCCGGACCACGCGGCGCCGGAGCGGGCTTCTTCGATTTCGCTGCGCCGCCGTTGCGGTGCGATCGTTTCGGACGTGAATCGTTGTTGTTTTCTGCAGACATCAGGACCAGGGACCTTTGGGCGGTTCGGAACCACCGCGACCCCATCCAGTAGAGGGCACAGAGCGCGATTTGCGCACGGGATTATCAGCACGAACCGGCGGCGTCGAGACCGAAGACATCTCCTGCGCCATCTGCTGCAGGGCCGCGATGCGGTTTTCGGTGTTCGGATGGGTCGAGAACAGGTTGTCCATGCGCTCGCCGGAGAGCGGATTGATGATGAACATATGCGCCGTTGCTGGGTTGCGCTCGGCATCGTCATTGTGGATCTGATGGGCGGCGCCTGCGATTTTCTGCAGCGCCGAAGCGAGCGCCAGGGGCTTGCCGCAAATCTCGGCGCCGCGACGGTCGGCCGAGTATTCGCGCGTCCGGCTGATCGCCATCTGCACCAGCATTGCCGCCATCGGCGCCACGATCATCGCGACAAGCGTGCCGATGAAGCCGAGCGGATTGTTGTTTTCACGGTTGCCGCTGAAGAAGAAGGCAAAGTTGCCGAGCATCGAGATCGCGCCGGCAAGGGTTGCCGTCAGCGTCATCGTCAGCGTATCGCGGTTCTGCACGTGCGCGAGTTCATGCGCCATCACGCCGGCGACCTCGTCATAGTCGAGAGCGTGAAGCAGCCCGGTCGACGCGGCGACCGCGGCATTCTCCGGATTGCGACCGGTGGCAAACGCGTTCGGCTGCGGGCTATCGATCACATAGACGCGCGGCATCGGCAGGCCGGCATTGCGAGCGAGGTCACGCACGATGCCGTAATATTCCGGGGCACTGCGCTCATCGACCTCCTGCGCGCGGTACATGCGCAGCACCATCTTGTCCGAGTTCCAATAGGAGAAGAAGTTCATGCCTGCGGCCATGACGAAGGCGATCATCATGCCGCCCCGTCCGCCAATGGCGAAGCCTACCGCCATGAACAGGGCGGTCATGACTGCAAGCAGCATGGCGGTGCGGACAAGGTTCATCAGGAGGCTCCGGATCGTCTACGTTTCACGTGAATCAGGGTTCCCGTCCGGGGAACGGCATCCTATATGATGGGTGCAAACACCCAATTCTTCAATATTGATGCTCGAATCCGGATACCGTTCAGATGCAGAACGACAATGACAACGCCGCCGACCGCCCGAAGAAGCCGCTGCCGCCCGCCGCTGTGCGGGCGCTGAAGGAAGCGGAAGAGCGGCGTCAGGCGGAGATCAAGAAGGAACTGCCGCAGGAGATCGGCGGGCGCGGAGGTGAAGATCCAGCCCGCTACGGCGACTGGGAGATCAAGGGTCGGGCGATCGACTTCTAAGTTCAGGTCGGGCGCCTGCGCCTGCAACCTCGATCTGAATCCGGCTCACGAAATGGTTTGACGGCCACCTGGCGACGAGAGGGGAACCGCCGCACGTCCAAGAGACGCGCGGCGGTTTTCAAGGTCAGGCCTTGTTCTGGCGGTTCGCGATCAGATCATCGACAACGGCCGGATCGGCGAGCGTCGAGGTATCGCCGAGCGCACCGAAGTCATCCTCCGCGATCTTGCGCAGGATGCGGCGCATGATCTTGCCCGAGCGGGTCTTCGGCAGGCCCGGAGCGAACTGGATCTTGTCCGGCGTCGCGATCGGCCCGATTTCCGAACGGACATGCTTCACCAAGGCGGCGCGCAGTTCGTCGTTGCCGATTTCACCAGCCATCAGCGAAACATAGCAATAGATGCCCTGGCCCTTGATCGGGTGCGGATAGCCGACGACGGCCGCTTCCGAGACGAGATGATGCGACACGAGCGCCGATTCCACTTCGGCAGTACCGAGGCGGTGGCCGGAGACGTTCAAGACATCGTCGACGCGGCCGGTGATCCAGTAGTAGCCGTCCTCATCGCGGCGGCAGCCGTCACCGGTGAAATACTTGCCCTTGTAGGTGGCGAAGTAAGTCTGACCGAAACGCGCATGGTCGCCGTAGATCGTGCGCATCTGGCCCGGCCAGCTGTCGGTGATGCAGAGGTTGCCGTCGGCAGCACCTTCCAGAACATTGCCTTCGTTGTCGACGAGCTGCGGCTGAACTCCGAAGAACGGCCGCGTGGCCGAACCGGGCTTGAGATCCGTCGCACCCGGCAGCGGCGTGATCAGGATGCCGCCGGTCTCGGTCTGCCACCAGGTATCGACGATCGGCGACTTCTGCTCGCCGACGACGTTGTAATACCACTCCCAGGCTTCCGGGTTGATCGGCTCGCCGACCGAACCGAGCAGGCGAAGCGACGAGCGCGAGGCGCGCTTGACGAAGTCGTCGCCGGCGCCCATCAGCGAGCGGATCGCCGTCGGCGCGGTGTAGAAGACGTTGACCTTGTGCTTGTCGACCACTTCCCAGAAACGCCCGGCGTCCGGGAAATTCGGCACACCTTCGAACATCACGGTCGTCGCCGCATTCGCGAGCGGACCATAGACGATATAGGAGTGGCCAGTGACCCAGCCGACGTCGGCGGTGCACCAGTAGACCTCGCCATCGCGGTAGTCGAAGACATATTCGTGCGTCATCGATGCATAGACGAGGTAACCGCCGGTCGTATGCAGCACACCCTTCGGCTTGCCGGTCGAGCCAGAGGTATAGAGGATAAACAGCGGATCTTCCGCCTTCATCTTCGCCGGCTCGCAATGCGGCTTCACGGTCGCGATTTCCTGGTGGTACCAGAGGTCACGGCCCGGTGCCCAGGCGGTCTTGCCGCCGGTGCGGCGCACCACCAGAACCTTGTTGACGATGACATGCTGCTTGGCCGCGATGTCGATCGCCGTATCAGTGTTTTCCTTGAGCGGGACCGGCTTGCCGCCGCGCACGCCCTCGTCGCAAGTGATGACGAAGGTGGACTCGCAGTCGACGATACGGCCAGCAAGTGCGTCCGGCGAGAAGCCGCCGAAGACGACCGAATGGATGGCGCCGATGCGGGCGCACGCGAGCATCGCATAGGATGCTTCCGGGATCATCGGCATATAGATGGTGACGCGGTCGCCCTTCTTGACGCCATGCTTCTTCAAGACGTTGGCAAGGCGGCAGACCTGCTCGTAGAGCTGGTTGTAGGTGATCTTCTTGTCGATATAGGGATTGTCGCCTTCCCAGATGATGGCAGTCTTTTCGCCATGCGTCTTCAGGTGGCGGTCGATACAGTTGTAGGAGACGTTGGTAAGGCCGTCTTCATACCACTTGATCGAGACCTTGCCTTTGAAGGACGTGTTCTTGACCTTGGTATAGGGCTTGAACCAATCGATCCGTTTGCCGTGCTTGCCCCAGAACTTTGCCGGATCGGAAACGCTCTCCTCGTACCACTTCAGGTAAGTGGCGTTATCAAGCAGCGTCCGGCTCTTGGCAGACTTCAACACCGGATAGATTTTGGCGGACATATTTTCCTCCCTACGCATTCCTAGTGCGGTTCGCCCCTCCTAGGGCTCCCCCGTTTCGCGCACATTCATAGCAGGTCAAATGCCCGCCGCAATTAGACAAAAGGACATTTGGAACTGAAGAATTGCAATTTCGCGACAACGACGGTATAGAGGCCCACATTTCCCGGAAATCAGTGGTAGACTCCACGGCCCGCGACACCGGCGCGGCGGACAAAAGGACTATATCCATGGCTCAGCAACTGCTTATGCCCAAGGCGACCGCCGTCTGGCTGGTTGACAATACCGCGCTGTCCTTCGACCAGATCGCGCAGTTCTGCAAGCTGCACCCGCTCGAAGTGAAGGCGATCGCCGACGGTGAATCCGCGCAGGGCATCAAGGGCCTCGACCCGATTGCGACCGGTCAGCTTTCGCGCGACGAGATCGCGCGCGCCGAAGGCAACCCCAACCACAAGCTGAAGCTGTCCGAGCCGAAGGTTCGCGTACCTGATAGCAAGCGCAAGGGCCCGCGCTACACCCCGGTTTCCAAGCGCCAGGATCGCCCGAACGCCATTCTGTGGCTGGTTCGCAACCATCCGGAGCTCAAGGACGCGCAGATCTCGCGCCTCGTCGGTACGACCAAGTCGACGATCGAGCAGATCCGTGAGCGCACCCACTGGAACTCCGCCAACCTGACGCCGATGGATCCGGTAACCCTCGGCCTCTGCTCGCAGATCGACCTCGACCTCGAAGTCGAACGCGCTTCCAAGGGCCGTCCGCTGCCGACGGCTGCCGAACTCGGCCAGACACTGGAATCGGCCCAGGAAACCGAAAAGCTGGGCTTCAGCTACGAGCGTGAGGAAGAGAAAGAAATCGACGCCGATGCCGTCTTCGCCAAGCTCAAGTCGCTGAAGTCGGACCGCAAGGACGAGGACGAAGACGACCAGTACTGATCGCCGTCCAGCCCATTGAAAAAAGCCCGGATCGACGATCCGGGCTTTTTTGTTGGTCAGTGCTCAGCAACGTGCTCAGTAGGCCGAACCGGATGGATCATTGAGGTTGTGGCGCTCGGTCCCCTTGAGCGGCGGATTGAAAATGCTGACGAGGATCAGGTCTTCGTCCTTGCCGCCGCGCAAGAAATGCTTGTCGTGCTGGTCGAGCACGTAGATATCGCCCTTGTTGATCGGGAAGACCTTGCCCTGCATGTCCTCGACCTCGCCGTGCCCGGCGATGCAATAGCAGGCTTCGAGATGGTTGCGGTACTCGAGCAGCGATACCGTTCCGGCGCGCACCACCGTGTGGCAGACGGTGAAACCCATACCGTCCCTCTCGGTGAGCAGCCGATGACTGGTCCCGCTGCCCCACTCAACGAAATGATCAGTTGCTTCGATCTGCTGCAGGCTGCGGACGAACATGGGCCTCTCCATCTGTAAACATCTCTAATATCCGCCAACGGAAAAGCTCTCTCCCGCCTCGATTGGAAGCCCAGTATTCGTTGACATCGACAGCCAATCAAACGACGATTCCTCAAGGATTTGATGAGGAAAACTTACAGATGATGTTGCCCCCACTCGGCATGCTGCGTGCCTTCGAAGCCGCAGCGCGTCTGGCGAGCTTCTCCCGCGCCGGTGACGAACTGCATGTGACGCACGCCGCCATCAGTCACCAGATCCGGCTGCTGGAGGCGTGGTTCGGCCGGCCGCTCTTCGTGCGCGAGAAGCGTGGGGTCAGTCTGGCGCCGGAGGCGGAGAACCTGTCCGCCGTGTTGACATCGTCATTCGAGCGCATCGCCGCGGAAACGGAGTTGCTGCGGCTGAACGCCAAGGCGCAGTTGAGCGTTGCCTGCATACCCTCGATCGCCACGCGATGGCTGATCCCGGCACTCGGCGAATTCCTGCAGCGTCACTCCGAGGTGGACGTCAAGGTCGTCTACGCGATGGCCGAACAGCAATTGCGGGAAACCGGCTGCGACGTCCTCATCACGCTCGGCGCCGACAAGAGCGAGGGGACCCGCTCCGATCGGCTGTTCTCCCGCATCAATCGGCCGGTTGCGAGCCCCCGTTATCTCGAGCGGAAAGGCGCGTTGAGGACACCAGAGGCAATCGCTTCTGCCGATCTGCTGCACGACGAAACGACGTCACGCTGGCGCGATTGGCTGGCAAGAGCAGGGCAGGAGACCACGCAGACGTTGCGTGGCCCGGTTTTCCAGGATTTCAATCTTCTGGCGACGGCGGTCATTGCCGGCCATGGCGTGGCGCTTTGCCCGGTCGAAGTCTTCCGCCGCGAAATCGAAAACGGTGACCTGGTGATCCTGTCCGATGTCGCCACCCTGGAGGACGAGAGCTACTTCCTGATCACCAAAGTCACACGCTCGAAGGCGGCAGCCAGTTTCGCCGATTGGTTCGCGGCCGTTGTGCACGCCTAATACGGAATGAACCTCGCAGATTCATGAGCCGGCTTAGCAATCGTTATACACCGATGCCGCGCCCATGCAGCGCAACGGTGATTTCGTCGAGGATGACTGGATCGTCGATCGTCGCGGGCATCTTCCAGGGCTGGCGGTCAGCGATCTTCTGGATCGTGGCGCGCAGGATCTTGCCCGACCGCGTCTTCGGCAGCCGCTTGACGCAGATCGCCAGGCGGAAGGCGGCAACAGGTCCGATGCGTTCGCGCACGAGGCTGATGACCTCGCGCTCGATCTCCGACGTTTCACGGGAAACATTGGAGTTGATGACGAGGAAGCCGGCCGGTACCTGGCCTTTCAGGTCGTCGGCAATGCCGATCACGGCGCATTCGGCCACATCGGGGTGGCTGGCGCAGACCTCCTCCATCGCTCCGGTGGAGAGGCGATGGCCAGCCACGTTGATGATGTCGTCCGTCCGCGCCATGATGAAGATGTAACCATCCTCATCGAGGTAGCCGGCATCGGCAGTCTTGTAGTAGCCGGGAAACTCGTCGAGATAGGCCGCGCGGAACCGATGGTCAGCATTCCAAAGCGTCGGCAGGCAGCCGGGTGGCAGCGGCAGCTTTACCACCACATTGCCGAGCGTACCGGCGCCAACCGGATGTCCGGCATCGTCGAGGATCTGGACGTCGTATCCCGGCAGCGGAACCGCCGGAGAACCGTACTTTACCGGCAGGAGCCCGAGCCCCATCGGATTTCCCGCCACGGGCCATCCCGTTTCCGTCTGCCACCAATGGTCGATGACGGGCACGCCGAGCGCGTTTTCTGCCCATTGGATCGTGTCGGGATCCGCCCGTTCTCCGGCAAGAAACAACGCGCGGAATTTCGACAGGTCGTATCGGCGAACGTGGGAAGCCTCCGGATCTTCCTTGCGGATCGCTCTCAGCGCCGTCGGCGCGGTGAACATCACCACGACGCCGTGTTCGGCAATGATGCGCCAATAGGTGCCTGGATCCGGCGTGCCGACCGGCTTGCCTTCGAACAGGATCGAGGTGCTGCCGTTGAGGAGCGGACCATACACGATATAGGAGTGGCCAACGACCCAGCCGATATCGGACGCAGCCCAGAACACTTCGCCCGGCTGCACGCCGAAGAAATTCTCCATCGACCATTTGAGCGCGACCATGTGGCCGCCATTGTCGCGCACCACGCCCTTGGGCTGGCCGGTCGTGCCCGACGTGTAGAGCACATAGAGCGGATCGGTCGAGGCGACCGGAGTACAGCCGACCTCTTCTCCCGCCTGCTTGGCCGCCGCCAAAGCCGCAGCGAAATCGAGGTCGCGTCCCTCGGTCATGGCGGCTTCCGCCATCTCGCGTTGGAAGACGAGGCAATGGGCCGGCTTGTGGGTCGCGATGTCGAGCGCCGCATCCAGCAGCGGCTTGTAGGCCACGGTGCGCCCAGGTTCGACGCCGCAGCTTGCGGACACAATGAGCTTGGCCTGGCAATCGTCGATGCGTACGGCGAGCTCGTTGGCGGCAAAACCGCCGAAAACCACGGAATGCACGGCGCCGATGCGCGCAGCCGCCAGCATAGCAACCGCCGCCTGCGGGATCATCGGCATATAGATGATGATCCGGTCGCCCTTGCCAACGCCGAGTTTCCGGTAGACGGCGGCAAGCGCTGCTACATCGCCGAGCAGAGACGCATAGGAGATGCGCTCGACCCGCCCGGTGACGGGACTGTCATAGATGAAGGCGATTTGCTCGCCACGGCCCGCGGCCACATGGCGATCCAGGCAATTGTAGCAGGTATTGGTGATGCCTTCGGCAAACCAGTGCCCATAGATGCCAGCGTCCGCATCAAATGCACGTGCCGGTCTTTCAAACCAGTCGATCGCATTGGCGGCATTTGACCAGAAACTCTGCGGGTCCGATTTCCAGCCCGCGTACACGTCGGCATAGCGACTCGCCATGTCCGTTCCTCCCTGCGCATATTGCCGGACATGTCCGGCCTCCTCGTGCACAAGGATAGGCTAATGAGGGACGAGGGGAACCCCGACGAAAGCGGTATGTGACGAACGGACCTCAGCGCGCGCCGAAAATGGCCGAACCGACGCGAACGCCAGTGGCGCCGAACTGGACGGCCGTCTCGAAGTCGCCTGACATGCCCATCGACAGCTTCTCGAGCTTGCAGGCAGCAGCCAGTTTGGCGAGCAGGGCAAAATGCGGGCCGGGATTTTCTTCCACCGGCGGAATGCACATCAGCCCCTCGATCGAAAGACCCAGCTCGTTGCGGCACAGATCCACGAAGGCAACGGTCTCCTCCGGCGCGATGCCGGCCTTCTGCGGCTCCAGCCCGGTGTTGACCTGGACGTAGAGCCTAAGCGCCCGGCCCTGCCTCTGCAGTTCGGCCGCAAGCGCGCGGGCGATCTTCTCGCGATCGACCGTCTCGATGACATCGAACAGCGCGACGGCTTCCGCCGCCTTGTTCGACTGCAGCGGGCCGATCAGGTGCAGTTCGAGACCGGATGTCTCGGCCTTCAGCTCCGGCCACTTGCCCTGCGCTTCCTGCACGCGGTTCTCGCCAAAGACCCGCTGCCCGGCGGCAATCACCGGGCGGATGGCGTCGGCGTCGAAAGTCTTGGAAACAGCGACCAGCGTGACGGCACCCTTGGCGCGACCGGCAGACTTCTCCGCTGCCTGAATCCGGCTCACGACATCCTGCAACCGCTCTTGAACTTCCATGGACCTGCTCTCCGACACGGGATTTCCAAACCACTGACCGAGCGGCTTAGGCAAAGTTGAGCCGATTGCCAAGGCCGCTCCGCCATGGACCGGCTCAAATCCGCCAAAGTGTCGCGGCAAACCCTTCAAAAACTTGACCGTCAGACGGTTTCGTGGTGAAGGTCACCCCAACTATCATGAGGCGCCACTATGCGCCGCAGAACTTCCGGAACATCGAAAAGACATGTCTAGCGAACGATACAATCCGCGTGATGCCGAGCCCCGTTGGCAGCAGGAATGGGACAAGAACGAAGTCTTCCAGACCGAGAACGACGATCCGCGCGAAAAGTACTATGTGCTCGAGATGTTCCCCTATCCCTCGGGCCGCATCCACATGGGCCACGTGCGCAACTACACCATGGGTGACGTGGTGGCGCGCTACAAGCGCGCCCGCGGCTTCAACGTACTGCATCCGATGGGTTGGGACGCCTTCGGGATGCCGGCCGAAAACGCCGCCATGGAGCGTGGCGTGCACCCGGCCAGCTGGACCTACCAGAACATCGCCTCGATGAAGGCGCAGCTGAAAGTTATGGGCCTGTCGCTCGACTGGAACCGCGAGTTCGCCACCTGCGACCCCGCCTATTACCAGCGCCAGCAGTACCTGTTCCTGGACTTCCTGGAAAAGGGCCTCGTCTACCGCAAGCAGTCCAAGGTCAACTGGGACCCGGTCGACAACACCGTGCTCGCCAACGAGCAGGTGATCGACGGCCGTGGCTGGCGCTCCGGCGCGCTGGTCGAACAGCGCGAACTGACGCAATGGTTCTTCCGCATCACCGACTTCAGCCAGGAACTGCTCGACGCGCTCGATACGCTGGATCAGTGGCCCGAGAAGGTGCGCCTGATGCAGAAGAACTGGATCGGCCGCTCCGAAGGCCTGTCGCTGCGTTGGGAAATCGTCGAAGGCACCGCCGGCGACGCAACCGAGCTCACCGTCTACACCACCCGTCCGGACACGCTCTTCGGCGCCTCCTTCCTGGCGATCGCCGCCGATCACCCGCTGGCAAGGCAGGTGGCGGCCAGCAACCCTGAGGTCGATGCATTCTGCGAGGACTGCCGCCGCGCCGGTACCTCCCTGGCCGCGCTGGAAACGGCAGAGAAGAAGGGTATCGACACCGGTATCCGTGCCAAGCATCCGCTCGATCCGAGCTGGGAGCTGCCGGTTTATGTCGCCAATTTCGTGCTGATGGACTACGGCACGGGCGCCATCTTCGGCTGCCCCTCCGGCGACCAGCGCGACCTCGACTTCGCGCGCAAATATGACCTGCCGGTCGTTCCCGTCGTCATGCCGAGGGACGGCGATGCCGCGACCTTCGCCATTGGTGACGAGGCCTATATCGGCGACGGCGTGATGATCAACTCGCGCTTCCTCGACGGCCTGTCGACGGAAGACGCTTTCGAGACCGTTGCTTCGAAGCTCGAGAAGGAAATGCTCGACGGTGCGCCGCGTGCCGAGCGCAAGGTCAATTTCCGCCTGCGCGACTGGGGCATTTCGCGCCAGCGCTACTGGGGCTGCCCGATCCCGGTCATCCATTGCGAGGACTGCGGCGTCGTACCAGTTCCGAAAGCCGACCTGCCGGTCGTGCTGCCACCGGACGTTACCTTCGACAAGCCGGGCAATCCGCTCGACCGTCACGCCACCTGGCGCCACGTCGCCTGCCCGCACTGCGGCAAGGACGCCCGTCGCGAGACCGACACGATGGACACCTTCGTCGATTCGTCCTGGTATTTCACGCGCTTCACCGCACCCTGGGAAGACAATCCGACCGACCCCAAGGTCGCCAACCACTGGCTGCCGGTCGATCAGTACATCGGCGGTATCGAGCACGCCATCCTGCATCTGCTCTATTCGCGCTTCTTCACCCGCGCGATGAAGGCCACCGGCCATGTTGCCGTCGACGAGCCGTTCAAGGGCCTGTTCACGCAGGGCATGGTCGTGCATGAAACCTATAGCCGCGGCGAAGGCGCCCAGCGCGAATGGGTGACGCCGGCCGAGATCCGCATCGAGGAGATCGATGGACGCCGTAGCGCGACGCTGATCGAAACCGGTGAGGAAGTCACCATCGGCTCGATCGAGAAGATGTCGAAGTCGAAGAAGAACGTCGTCGATCCCGACGACATCATCGCTTCCTATGGCGCTGATACCGCCCGCTTCTTCGTTCTCTCCGATTCGCCGCCGGATCGTGACGTGATCTGGTCGGAAGCCGGAGTCGAAGGATCGCATCGCTTCGTGCAGCGCGTGTGGCGTCTGATCAGCGAAGCGGCCGAGAAGCTGCGGGCAATCGAGGCCGCCCCGGCGCTCGAAGGCGAGGCTCTCGCTGTTTCGCAAGCCGCGCACAAGACGCTGCGCGCGGTCGAGGCGGATTACGACAAGCTCGCCTTCAACAAGGCCGTGGCGCGCATCTACGAGCTCGTGAACACGCTTGCCGCACCGCTGACCCAGGTAGCAGCAGGCAAGGCCGACGCGGCGCTGGCGGGGGCTGTGAAGGATGCGACGACGATCCTGATCAACCTCATCGCACCGATGATGCCGCACCTCGCCGAGGAATGCTGGCGCGAGGTCGGGGGCGAGGGCCTGATTGCGGAGCGCGGCTGGCCCGCGTTCAACCCCGCTTTGGTCGTCGAGAACGAAATCACCATGCCGGTGCAGATCAATGGCAAGAAGCGCGCCGATTTGACAATCGCTCGCGATGCGGATCAGAGTGCGATCGAAAGCGCCGTCCTGGCGCTCGATGCCGTCAAGTCCGCGCTCAACGGCAGCAGCCCCAAGAAAATCATCGTCGTGCCCCAGAGGATCGTCAATGTCGTTGTCTGATAGAGCTGGTTTCCGTATCCGGTCGATTCCGGTTCTGGCTGGCGCGCTCATGTTGACCGCGCTCGCCGGCTGCCAGGTCCGGCCGCTCTATTCCGACCCGGTCGGCACCTCGACGGCACTGGCGGCGATCGAGATTTCCGAAGCCACCGACCGTGTCGAGCAGGAAGTGCGTAACGCGCTGATCTTCCTGGCCGCAGGTGGTCAGGGCGAGCCCGTGAATCCGCAGTATCACCTGGCGCTCACCGTCACCCACCGGTCGATGGGCGTGCTCTACGATCAGGCCAAGGACCGCGCCGGCGCCGGCCGTATCGTCGTCAAGGCGGACTACAATCTGACGAAGATCGGTACGGGCGAGACCATCAAGTCCGGCAACCGCACCGCCGTTGCCCTCGTTGACTTCCCCGTCCAGGAATTTGCCAAGGTGCGCGCCGTTCGTGACGGTGAAAACCGCGCAGCCAAGGAACTCGCCGAGCTGATCCGGGCCGACATCGCCGCGGCTCTCAGCCGCTAACGGGTGTCGGCATGAGCGAGGTCAAGTCGCACGAGTTCGACTCCTTTCTCCAGAAGTCAGCCGGAGTCTACCGGCTTTTCATCCTCTACGGGCCCGACCGCGGGCTCGTCTCCGAGCGTGCCTCTGCAATCGCCGCCCGTTGCGGCGTGCCGCTCGACGATCCGTTTTCCCTGTTGAAGCTCGATGTCAGTGAACTGACGCAATCGCCCGGGCGGCTGCTCGATGAAGTAAACTCGATCGGCCTCTTCGGTGGAGAAAAGCTCGTCTGGGTCCGTGGCGCAGCCAATGAAAAGCCGCTGGTCGATGCATTGCAGATCCTTTCGTCCGAGCCACCGACCGGAAGCTATGTGATCGTCGAAGCCGGCGACCTCAAGAAGGGGTCCGCACTTCGAAAGATTGGCGAGAGCGCGCGTTCGGTCGCCTGTATCGCCTGCTACAGTGACGACACGCGCAGCCTGCAGGCGCTGATCGACAAGGAACTCGGCGACGAGAAGCTGGGCATCAGCACCGCGGCACGGCAACGGTTGCTGGAGGCGCTCGGTGGCGACCGCCTGGCCTCACGAAACGAGCTGCGCAAGCTTGCGCTCTACTGCCGTGGCAAGTCCACGGTGGACGAAGAAGACGTGCTCGATATCGTTGGGGATGCCAGCGCCATCTCCGTCGACGATGCCGTCGATGCCGTGCTGAAGGGCGACCTCGATGAATTGCTGCATGCGATGCAGAAGATCACCACATCCAAGACGCCGGCCTTTCTGGTGCTGCAGGCGTGCCTGCGCCAGTTTCAGCAGCTCGATGTGATGCGCGCCGAGATGGATGCAAGCCGCCAGCAGGCGGGGCAAGTGATCGCCACGCTGGGGCGTGGGCTGCACTTTCGCCGCAAGCCGATCGTCGAGGCAGCCTTGAAGCATTGGTCGAGCCCGGCCATCCGCCGCGAGCTCAATCGCCTGCAGACGACCATCTTTCAGAGCCGCAGCCGTGCGAGCCTGGAGGAAAGCCTGGTGCTGCAGAACCTGATGGCGATCGCGGTGCAATCGGCGCGACGCTGACCTGCCTCTGTCGATCCAGTCCCGTTGCCGCAGCCTAGTGTTCGAATTTCGCCAACAGGTCTTCAGGCTGCATGAGGGAGATGGGTGGACCTCGCCGTCCGAAATTCAACTGGACGCCAAAAGATCTCATCATATCAAATACTTAGGAGCGCCGCTCGAGCAGCCGGCAGATTTCTTCCAGTTGATCCAGCGTCTTGTAGGCGATGCGCAAATGACCACCGGATGCCTTGTGGTTCACGGTAACCTCAAGCCCGAGGCTATCCGACAACGTGCGCTCGAGCGCTAGCGTATCGGCATCCTTCTCGTCGCGACGGACGGTCTTGCCGTAATTCGGATCGTTCTGCGCGCGAATATCGTTCTGCGCGATGCGCTCGGCGTCACGCACCGAGAGCCCCTTGGCAATGATCGTCCGGGCGAGGGTAGCCGGATCCGAGGTCGGAATGAGTGCACGGGCATGTCCAGCCGAAAGCGCGCCTTCCGACAACATGTCCCGAACAGGTTCCGGCAGTTTCAAAAGACGCAGGCTATTGGCGACATGGCTTCGGCTCTTGCCGATGATCTCGCCGAGATCGTTCTGCGTATAGCCGTGCTCGGCGATCAACTGCTCGTAACCAAGCGCTTCGTCGAGCGGATTGAGATCCGAGCGCTGGACGTTTTCGACGATAGCGATTTCAAGCGCCGTGCGATCGTCGACGTCGCGAATGATAACCGGGATTTCGGTGAACCCGGCCAGTTGTGCGGCACGCCAGCGGCGCTCGCCGGCGATGATCTCGTAGCGATCGACGCCGATGGTGCGAGCAACGACAGGCTGGACAATACCATGCTGACGGATCGAATTGGCGAGATCCTGGAGTTCGGCTTCGTAGAACTGACGACGCGGGTTGCGCGGATTACGCGATACGAACTCGATCGGCACGCGCCGATCCGGATTGACCGGCGCAGGGGCAGCTGCCCCTGTTTGCAACGGCTGATCCATCTCGCCGATCAACGCGGCCAGTCCGCGACCAAGCCGCCTCTTCGAGCTATCGTCGTTCATATCGTCACCCGAGTTAAATTACGCTACCGAAATGATTATGCCGCTTTGCGCTGGCGCTCGCGTTGAATGACTTCGGAGGCCAGTTGCAGATAGGCCTGACTGCCAGCGCACTTCAGATCATAAAGAATGGCCGGCTTGCCATAGGAAGGCGCTTCCGAGACGCGAACATTGCGCGGGATCAGGGTGTGGTAGACCTTGTCGCCGAGATGCGTCCGCACATCGCTAACAACCTGCTGTGCCAGGTTGTTGCGCGAATCGAACATGGTCAGGACGATGCCCTGGATATCCAGGCTCGGATTCACGGTTCGGCGAATCTGATCCACAGTCTCCAGCAGCTGGCTCAGACCCTCGAGCGCGAAGAACTCGCACTGAAGAGGGACAAGCACCGAATGGGCGGCCGCCATCGCGTTCATCGTCAGCAAGTTGAACGATGGTGGGCAATCGACGAGCACGTAGGAATATTCCATCGCGGCGGGGCTAACCAAGGCCTTGCGTAAGCGGAAGACACGATCCGGTTCCTGCGAAATTTCCATCTCGACGCCGAGAAGGTCCATGGTCGATGGAATGATCGAGAGATTCGGAACGGCTGTCTGCTGAGCGATCTCGCCGATCCCGTGCGATCCCATCATCAGCTCATAGGATGACAGGTTCCGATCGCGGCGTTGAATGCCGAGCCCGGTGCTGGCGTTGCCTTGCGGGTCCAGATCAACGATCAGAACGTGTTCGCCGATAGCCGCCAATGCGGTCGCCAAATTGATGGCGGTCGTGGTTTTGCCGACGCCGCCTTTCTGATTTGCGATTGTGATGATCCGGTTTTTGCCACCAAACATGTTTCCGCTCGCGATCACTGGGCCCTGCGCGCCAGATTTGCGATCTCGAGCACGACAGAATCCGGCTCGACCACGCTTGGATGTTTTACCAGATCAAACTGATAGCGGCCAACGGCTTTGTCGATTTCGCGCTGGTAATCCCGCCCTTTGTGGAAGTAGGCGACCGCTTTCTGCTCCTTCGCCGTCATCCATGGCGCAGAATAGTCGAGCAGCAAGGTCAAATCCGCGAGCGCGCGCGCCGAAACCGCGTCCGCGCGGGGAATCAATGCGCCTGCTTCTTCGATTCGAACCGGGTGAACCGAGCCGCGCGCACCCGTTTCGGCCAGAGCTACACGCAGAAAGGCAGCCTTCTTGTTGTTGCTTTCAACGAGATGGACCCAACCGTCGCCAAGTTCGGCGAGATAGATCGCCGTGATGACACCTGGAAAGCCGCCACCGCTGCCGAGATCGACCCAGGTCTTCGGACCGGGCGACAACTGCGCGAGCTGCAAGCTATCGACAATGTGCCGACGCCAAAGATCCTCGATCGTGGACGGCGCAACAAGATTGATCGACTTCGCCCACTTCTGAAAGAGCTTGGCAAAATGCTCCAGCCGTTCATTCGTTTCACGTGAAACACGCAGTCCGTTCAACACATCGATTGGACTCGCCTTCATTGTACGCCGGCCTTTTCTTCACGTTCTACGGTTCGGTTCTGTCGCTTCACCCACGCCAGGATCAGCGATGCTGCTGCCGGCGTCATACCGTCGACCTTCATCACGTGAGCCAGATTGCGGGGCGCCTGCTGCTTCAGCTTCTGCTTCAGCTCGTTGGAGAGGCCCGAGAGCATATCGAAGTCGAAGCCATCGGGTATGGCAAGATTTTCCTCGCGCTGAATGCCGGCGATATCCGCTGCCTGACGATCCATATAGACCGCATAGACCGCATCGATTTCAAGCGCCTCAACGACGCGCGGACCAATCGCCGACAGCTCGGGCCAGATGGGCTGCAAGCCGGCAATCGACTGATCGGGATAGGACAGGATCTCGAAAGCAGTGCGCCGTTGGCCATCCTGGTTGAGCTTAAGGCCATGACGGTTACCTTCAGCCGGCGTTACCGAGAGGCCTTCCAACAGGGCACGTCCTTCGTCGAAACGCGCGCGCCAATCGACAAAGCGTTCGCGCCGCGCAGCCGAGATGCAGCCGACCTCCATTGCAAGCGGTGTCAGGCGCGCATCGGCATTGTCGGCCCGCAGCGACAATCGATACTCCGCGCGGGAGGTGAACATGCGATAGGGCTCGGTGATCCCGCGCGACGTCAGGTCGTCGATCATGACACCAATATAGGACTGCGTTCGGCTGAACCCGATTTCGGGACGGTTGATCGCGGCCAAGGCGGCGTTCAAGCCGGCAACAAGACCTTGCGCGCCGGCTTCCTCATAGCCGGTCGTACCGTTGATTTGACCGGCGAGGAAAAGCCCTGGCATCTTGCGGACGGCAAGGGTCGCGTTCAGTTCACGCGGATCGACGTGATCGTACTCGATGGCATAACCAGGCTGCAGTATCGCGACATTCTCCAATCCTGGGATCGTCTTGATAAAGGCTTCCTGGATGTCAGCCGGCAGCGACGTCGAAATGCCGTTCGGGTAGATCGTATCGTCGTCGAGACCCTCCGGTTCCAGGAAGATCTGATGGCCATCACGCTCGCCGAATCGTACGATCTTGTCCTCGATGGACGGACAATAGCGCGGTCCGACACCCTCGATCTGTCCCGAGTACATCGCCGACTTGCCGATATTGTCGGTAATAATCTTGTGCGTCTCTTCCGTCGTCCGCGTCACACCGCAATCGATCTGGCGATTCACGATCCCGTCGGTCATGAACGAGAAGGGCACAGGATCTTCGTCTGGAACTTGCCGGCCAACACGCGCCCAGTCAATGGTGCGTCCATCCAGGCGGGCGGGCGTTCCGGTCTTCAGGCGGCCGAGCCGCAACCCAAAACGCAGCAAGGTTCCCGAGAGCCCGACGGACGGTTCCTCACCAACGCGACCGGCCGGTATCTTCTGATCGCCAATATGGATGAGGCCCTTCAAGAACGTGCCCGTCGTCAGAACAACGGAGTTCGCTCGAAAGCTGCGGCCGTCCTTCATGACGACACCGTGGATGCGGCCTTGCTCTTCCAGAAGGTCGAAGGCATCGCCCTCGATAACGGTCAGATTCTCGATGGCAGCGATCTCCCGCTGCATGGCTTCGCGATAGAGGCGGCGATCGGCTTGCGTACGCGGTCCGCGCACTGCCGGACCCTTACGGCGGTTGAGCAAACGAAACTGAATACCGCCGGCATCAGCGACGCGCCCCATCAAGCCGTCCATCGCGTCGATCTCGCGGACCAGATGTCCTTTTCCCAAGCCGCCGATCGCCGGGTTGCAGGACATAACGCCGATCGTGGATGCCTTGTGCGTGATCAACGCTGTGTTGGCGCCCAGACGCGCAGCCGCAGCCGCGGCTTCGCAGCCGGCATGGCCACCGCCAATGACGATTACGTCAAATTGCATCATTTCCTCTTCTCCGGGGTTAACCCGGCACGAATCGTTTCACGTGAAACACAACGAAGGACTCGCACACGTTGTATTGCACTGGCCTACTGGTTATTTCCCGATACAGAATTCAGAAAATATCACATCGAGAAGGTTCTCAACATCCACGCGGCCGGTTATCCGTCCAATTGCGTCGCCAGCAAGGCGCAACAGTTCCGCGCGTATATCCAGCCCCAAGTCCTGACTTGCCAAGCTGTCGTCGATCGACCGCTGCGCCTGCCGGAGACTATCGACATGGCGCCGCCGCGAAGGCAGCGACAGCGAGGTCCGCCCACTGAGATCCGGCAGGTGCGCCGCGATCGCGTCCAGCAGTCGCTCCATGCCTTCGCCGGTTCTCGTCGAGACCAACACATCCGCGGCCCCCTCGCGCCAGCCATCACTGCCGCGATCAAGTTTGGTTCCAACCCGTAGCACGGGCGTCGTGTCGGATGGGAAGTCGGACATGACATCAAAACCGTCCGGCGCATCGGCCAACAGCAAGATCAGATCTGCTCTCTCGATAATTTCTCGTGCGCGACGAATACCTTCTTGCTCTACTCTCTCGTCGGTTTCCCGCAGCCCCGCCGTATCGTAGAGCTTAACGGAGAATCCGGCTAAGGAAAGGTCCACGGAAAGAACGTCGCGGGTCGTACCAGCAATCTCGGTGACGATTGCAATGTCACGCTGGGCCAGTGCATTGAGCAAGCTCGACTTGCCGGCGTTCGGCGCACCGGCGATGACGATCTTCAGGCCGTCGCGGATGATCTCCGCGATCGGCGCATCGGCAATATGTGCTGCTATCTCTTGCGACAGCATGGACATATCCTGCCAGATGCGCTCGCTGACCGAGCCCGGCACATCGTCTTCATCGGCAAAATCGAGCTCGGCCTCGATCATCGCCCGCGCATGGGTCAAGCGCTTCGCCCAGCCGGCATAGATCTTTGATTGTCCACCGCCGGAGTGTTCGATCGCGAGCCGGCGCTGCATCTCGGTTTCCGCAGCAATCAGGTCGGCGAGACCCTCCACCTCGACCAGGTCAAGCTTGCCGTTCTGGAAGGCGCGGCGCGAAAACTCACCGGCTTCCGCATGGCGCAAACCCTCGAGCTTCGAGAGTTCCTCAAGCAAGGCGTTTACTGCCGCCCGACCACCATGGATCTGAAGCTCGGCGCAGTCTTCTCCTGTAAACGAGGCAGGTCCGCGAAAATAGAGAACAAGGCCGCTGTCGATGACATCGCCGTTACGGTACCGAATCGATCTCAATGTCGCCGACCGAGGTGTTGGCACACCACCACACAACGCCTGCAACACCGCTTCAGTGCGCCCGCCGCTGATACGCACGACTGCGACGCCGGCGGGCAGAGATCCGCTGGAAAGCGCATAAATCGTGTGCGTCGCTGTCATGGGCTCACCTGAAAAGACCGCGGACACGCAGGGCGCGTCGATGGTCGATGCAATGGGGATCGTCGAAGTTCCGGACCGGATCGTTCCGCTTCGCGGAGCGCGCTCACGCGGGGCAAACGCTATCTCAATGGGTCGGCGTGCTTATGCCGAAAGAATGCCGAAATTTCAAGGCCTCGCCGCATCCTCGTATTTCACGGTGGGTAGGTGTTTCACGTGAATCAGCAGAAACGGTGTCTGTCTGATTGCGGGCCTAGTCGGAGATTGTTGCGAAACCGAATCGAATGACCGGAGAATCCGGCTAAGGTTTTGAAACGAGAAAACCGGCCGACGCGTGGTCGACCGGTCCCGAAGTCGGATGATGAACGCGTCTTAGGTGTTCATCGAGTCGAAGAAATCGCCGTTGTTCTTCGTCTGCTTGAGCTTGTCGATGAGGAACTCGATTGCGTCGGTCGTGCCCATCGGCGCCAGAATACGGCGCAGCACGAAGATCTTTTGCAGATCCTGGCGCGGAACGAGCAGGTCTTCCTTACGCGTACCGGACTTGAGAATGTCCATCGCCGGGAAGATGCGCTTGTCGGCGACCTTGCGGTCGAGCACGATTTCCGAGTTGCCTGTGCCCTTGAACTCTTCGAAGATCACTTCGTCCATGCGGCTGCCGGTGTCGATCAGCGCCGTCGCGATGATCGTCAACGAGCCGCCTTCTTCGATGTTACGGGCGGCACCGAAGAAGCGCTTCGGGCGCTGCAGAGCATTGGCGTCGACACCACCGGTCAAGACCTTGCCCGATGACGGAACAACGGTGTTGTAGGCGCGGCCGAGGCGGGTGATCGAGTCAAGCAGGATAACGACGTCACGGCCGTGTTCCACGAGGCGCTTGGCCTTTTCGATCACCATCTCGGCGACCTGTACGTGGCGGGTCGCCGGCTCGTCGAAGGTCGAGGACACGACTTCGCCCTTCACCGAGCGCTGCATGTCCGTCACTTCTTCGGGACGTTCGTCGATCAGGAGAACGATCAGGTAGCATTCCGGATGGTTCGCGGTGATCGAATGGGCGATGTTCTGCAGGAGAACAGTCTTACCGGTGCGCGGCGGAGCGACGATGAGGCCGCGCTGGCCTTTGCCGAGCGGCGCAACCAGGTCGATGACCCGGGCCGACAGATCCTTCGAGGTCGGAACGTCGAGTTCCATCTTGAAGCGCTCGTTCGGGTAAAGCGGCGTCAGGTTGTCGAAGTGAACCTTGTGACGGATCTTTTCCGGATCGTCGAAGTTGATGGTGTTGACCTTGAGGAGGGCGAAGTAGCGCTCGCCTTCCTTCGGTCCGCGGATCGGACCCTCGACCGTGTCGCCGGTCTTCAGCGAGAAGCGGCGGATCTGGGAGGGCGAGATGTAGATATCGTCCGGACCGGGGAGGTAGTTTGCATTCGCCGAGCGCAGAAAGCCGAAGCCGTCCTGGAGCACTTCAACGACGCCTTCACCGATGATCTCGATATCCTGAGCCGCGAGCATCTTGAGGATTGCGAACATCAGCTCCTGCTTGCGCATCGTGCTGGCGTTCTCCACCTCGAGCTCCTCGGCGAAAGCGAGCAGATCGGTCGGCGTCTTGTTCTTGAGTTCTTGTAGCTTCATTTCAGCCATGAAGGATCCATGTTTGGTATGGGTAGTGGGGAGATGGCGAGTATTCGTTAGGGAGCTGCAGCAGGAAGGGGCAGGCTCTTGTCTTTGTCACAAGCCATGAAGAGGAGATGGCAGAAAATAGCGATTCACGTGAAACCCTGCAAGGGGCTGTCGCAAATTAGAAACGCCTATGACAGGCCGCAAATCGATTAAATTCAGAATGGCTTCACGACGACCATGATGACGATGAGGATCATCAAGAGGGTAGGCGCCTCGTTCATCAACCGCCAATAGCGCGCATCGTGCCTGTTCTCGTCGCGCTGAAAGGCGCGCACAGCACGGCTGAAACGCATGTGGACACCGGTCAGCAGGACCACGAACAGAAGCTTGGCATGCAACCAGCCACCCTGGAAGCCATAAACGCTCCAGGCCAGATAAAGCCCGAGCACCCAGGAAATCATCATGGCCGGGTTCATGATGACTTTCAGGAGCCGCAACTCCATCATCTTGAAGGTTTCCGACTGGGCGGAGCCGGGTTCCGCATCCGTGTGGTAGATGAACAGCCTGGGCATGTAGAGCAACGCCGCCATCCAGGACATCACGGCGATAACATGCAGCGCCTTGATCCAGAGATAGAGATCATCCGGGCGCCAGACGAACAGACCGACGAGAAGCGCCACGAACGCACCAAGCGCGATCGCTGCCCTGAGCCGCGCCCTGTTGCCCGGCGCCCGGTCGGTCTGCTTCTCCGCCATCATCGCGCTCCACGAACCCGGGCAACCAGCGCCGAGACATGATCGGGATCGGCCTGCGGCGTTATGCCATGGCCGAGATTGAAGATCAGCGGGCCGTGACCGAGTGCGTCGAGAATGCGGTCAATGCCTTCCTCAAGCGCCACGCCGCCGGCAACGACCCGCATCGGATCGAGATTGCCCTGTATCGGCCCTTCCTTCTGCAGATCCTTCGCAAAGGAAAGCGGAACGGTCCAGTCGAGACCGATCGCGTCAGCACCGGTCGCCTGCCGATATCCGTTCAACAGCTGCCCTGCGCCCTTCGCAAAGGCGATGATCCTTGCCTGCGGCCGCTGCGCCCGAACGGAGGCGATGATCCGCTGCACCGGTTTGACGGCGTAGCGGGTGAATTCCTCCTCACCGAGAACACCTGCCCAGGAATCGAAGATCTGCACCGCATCGGCGCCGGCATCGATCTGTCGCACGAGATATTCAGCCGATACATCCGCCAGAAAGCCGAGCAGATGATCAAAGGCTTCGGGATTGCGATACGCGAAGAGACGGGCAGGGGCCTGGTCCGGCGTCCCCTGGCCGGCGATCATATAGGTCGCAACCGTCCAGGGAGCGCCACAGAAGCCGAGCAGCGTCGTTTCCAAGGGAAGCTCTGCGCGCAACCGCGAAACCGTCTCAAAGACCGGCTGGAGGTGTTCAGCGATGCCCTCAGGCTTCAGGAGACGGATACCATCATCATTGATCGGATCCATCCGTGGCCCATGGCCTTCCTCGAAGCGCACGTTGCGTTTCAGCGCATCGGGAATGACCAGGATGTCGGAGAAGAGAATGGCGGCATCGAAAGCGTAGCGACGGATCGGCTGCAACGTGACCTCGACTGCGAGATCGGGCGTGTAGCAAAGATCGAGGAAGCTTCCGGCTACGGCGCGCGTTGCCCTGTACTCGGGCAGGTACCGTCCCGCCTGGCGCATGAGCCAGATCGGAGGAGGTGACACCGTCTTCCCTGCCAAAACCTCCAGAACCTTTCTGCGTGTTTCGGTCACGGATCATCTCTCCCAATTTAAAATCAAAGATATTTAGAAGGTTTCTATTTCTTAGAGTCGGTGGGTATCAAGGATTAAAACAACGCACTGACTTGTCCACGACCGGCGATCACGACGCCCAGCGAAGGGAGAATGAGTTCGATCTCTGGAAAAACAGCGTGGTCAATCTCAGAAAGGCATTTTGAATCAGTCATTTAAGTCGCGTTCGATTTTTGACGCGCCTGTGGAAAAGCGGTTGATATGCGTGACACTTTGTCCGCGCCGTGAGTCTTGTCCACATCCGCCGCGAAACAATGTCCGCCGCAGCCCCAATTGTGAATAACTCGGCTGTTTTCCACTTGCCTGGATCCAGGCCCCGTCGTTAGCTGTGTTTCATCCCGGCTTATCAACAGCACCAGGAGAATTGCGTGGAGAACAAGAAAAACTACTTCCACCTTCACCTGATTTCGGACTCAACGGGCGAGACTCTGATTGCTGCCGGGCGCGCCGCCGCGGCCCAATTTCAAAGCTCGCATGCGCTCGAGCACGTCTATCCGCTGATCCGGAACCGCAAACAGCTGCTGCAGGTTCTCGACGCGATCGACGGCGCACCGGGCATCGTTCTCTATACAATCGTCGACCGCGAACTCGCCGATATCATCGATCGCCGTTGCCGCGAGATGGGCGTCCCTTGCGTCTCCGTGCTGGATCCCATCATCGACCTCTTTCAGTCCTATCTGGGATCCCCGTCGCGGCGGAGATCCGGTGCTCAGCATGTGATGGATGCGGAATATTTCGCGCGCATCGACGCGCTCAATTTCACCATGGACCATGACGACGGTCAGCTGCCGGCCGATTTCGACGACGCGGATGTCGTCCTCATTGGCATCAGCCGGACGTCGAAGACGCCGACCAGCATCTATCTCGCCAACCGCGGCATCAAGACAGCGAACATCCCGATCGTCCCCGGCGTACCGTTGCCTGAAAGATTGATGGAAGCGACGAAGCCGCTCGTCGTCGGGTTGATCGCGACGGCCGACCGTATCTCGCAAGTGCGCCAGCACCGGGTGCTCGGAACGACGCAAGGCTTTCACGGCGATGAGTACACCGACAAGGCCTCGATCACCGAGGAACTGAAATATGCCCGGTCGCTCTGTGCGCGCAACAATTGGCCCGTCATCGATGTCACCCGCCGTTCGATAGAGGAAACGGCAGCGGCAATCGTTGCCCTGCGTCCACGTCTGCGTTAGAGCGGATTCGAACAATTCGGGAACTTGAATGATGACATCTTCGCTCGTCCTGGCTTCGGCCAGCCCGTTTCGCCGGGCGCTCCTGGAGAATGCCGGCCTGGTCTTTGAAGCGAAGGCAGCCGAGATCGACGAGCGCGCGCTGGAAAAGCCGCTTGAGGATAAGGGCGCTGCGCCCGAAACCGTTGCGCTCGAACTGGCGGAAGCAAAGGCACGCGATGTCGCCAGGTATTTCGCAAACGCGCTGGTGATCGGTTCCGATCAGACAATGTCATTGGGGTCGCGGGTCTACCACAAGCCGAAGACCATGGCGGAAGCCGCCGCACATCTGCTTTCGCTCTCCGGCCAGACGCACCGCCTGAACAGTGCTGTCGTCCTTTTGCGTGGCGAAGACGTCATCTGGCGCCATGTGTCTACTTCCCACATGACCGTGCGCCCGCTGACGGCAGATTTCGTCGAGCGTCATCTAGAGCGTGTCGGCGAAAAGGCGCTTTCGAGCGTCGGCGCCTACCAGCTGGAAGGCGAGGGCATCCAGCTCTTCGAAAAGATCGAGGGCGACTACTTCACCATCCTCGGTCTCCCGATGCTGCCGCTGCTTGCCAAACTCCGTGAACTGGGAACGATCGATGCGTGATTCACGTGAAACATTTGTTAACCACGCCTTCGTCACCGGCTATCCGATCAAGCATTCCCGGTCGCCGTTGATCCATGGCTATTGGCTGAAACAGCTCGGTCTGCCCGGCAGCTATCGAGCGCACGAGGTCAAGCCGGAAGAATTCGCCGCCTTCATTGCCAGCCTCAAGGACGGGACATCCGGTTTCTGCGGTGGCAATGTGACCATCCCCCACAAGGAAGTGGCCTGTCGGCTGGTGGATCAGCCGGATGAGCTCAGCCAGGAACTCGGCGCCGCCAACACGCTGTCGGTTCAGGACGGAAAGGTGCATGCCACCAATACCGACGGCCGCGGCTTTGTTGCCAACCTCGACGAGCGGGCGGCCGGCTGGGACCGGACGTCGACGGCAGTCATTCTCGGCGCCGGCGGCGCAAGCCGGGCGATCATCCAGGCTGTTCGTGATCGCGGCATCAAGACGATCCATGTCGTCAATCGCACCGTCGAACGGGCGCAGGAACTTGCCGACCGGTTCGGTCCGGCGGTGGAAGCCCATCCGATGGGCGCACTCAAGGACGTGATGACCGGCGCAGGCCTGTTCATCAATACCACCTCGCTCGGCATGGACGGCAGCAAAGCACCGGCGATCGACTTCGGCGTTATGGCTTCGAGCGCAGTCGTCACGGATATTGTCTATGTTCCGTTGAAGACGCCGATTCTGGCGCAGGCAGAGGTGCAGGGCTTTGCGATCGTCGACGGTTTGGGCATGCTTCTGCACCAGGCGGTGCCCGGCTTCGAACTCTGGTTCGGCTGTCGGCCGACGGTGGACGCCGACCTTCGACAATTGATTATCGACGACATGGACAGGCACTGAATGATTATCCTTGGGCTCACCGGATCGATCGCCATGGGCAAGTCGACGACCGCCCAGATGTTTCGCGACTTCGGCGTGCCGGTGAACGATGCCGACGAGGTCGTGCATCAGCTCTATAGCGGCGAGGCGGTGGCGCCGGTGGAAGGGGCGTTTCCCGGAAGCACGAAAGATGGAAAAGTCGATCGCACCGAACTCTCGCGCCAGCTCATGCAGGCGCCGGAACGGCTGCGCGAGCTTGAGGCGATCGTCCATCCGCTGGTGCGCGGCAAGGAGCAGGAGTTCCTCGCGGAAAACCAGGCCGCCAGCGCGCCCTTCGTCGTCCTCGACATTCCTCTCCTGTTTGAAACGGGTGCGGACAAGCGGGTCGATCGCGTCGTCGTCGTGACCTGTTCGGCCGAGCTGCAGCGCCAAAGGGCGCTGAAGCGCCCAGGAATGACCGAGGAAAAACTTGCGATGATCCTTGCGCGTCAGGTGCCGGACAGCGAAAAGCGTAAACGCGCCGACTACATCATCGATACCAGCGACAGTTTCGACGTCACCCGGGGCCAGGTGAAGGCCGTCGTCGACCAACTCGCAGCCAGCAACGGAGACGCGGATGCGTGAGATCATCTTCGATACGGAAACGACAGGCCTCGACAATCGCGAGGACCGAGTGATCGAAATCGGCGGTGTCGAGCTCGAGAACCAATTTCCGACCGGCCGCACGCTGCACATCTACATCAATCCCGGCAACCGCAAGGTTCACCCGGATGCGCTCGCCATCCACGGGATCACCGACGAATCCCTGAAGGACAAGCCGCCATTTGCCGATGTGGTCGACCAGATCCTCGAGTTCTTCGGCGACGCGCGCTGGGTCGCGCACAACGCCACCTTCGACATGGGCTTCATCAACGCCGAGTTTGCGCGTCTGGGCATGCCGCCGATCGCCATCGAGCGGGTGACCGACACGCTGGCGCTTGCCCGCCGCAAACACCCGATGGGGCCGAACTCGCTGGACGCGCTTTGCCGTCGCTACGGTATCGACAACTCGCACCGCGCCAAGCACGGCGCGCTTCTCGACTCCGAACTGCTGGCGGAAGTCTACATCGAGATGATCGGCGGCCGTCAGGCAGCACTCGGCCTTGTGTCCAGCAGATCGACCGATCAGGCAATCGAACTCGACGACGCGCCGATCCTTATCGGCCAGCGGCCGCGTCCCTTGCCGAACCGGCTCTCGGAGGCGGACCTCGCCGCCCACGCGGCGTTGATCGCGAAGATCGGCGCCAAGGCGATCTGGGCAAAATATGACCCCCAGGACTAAGGCAGATACGAAAAAGCCCGGCACATTGGCCGGGCTTTTCGTTTCAGCAATCTGAAATTCGATCAGTTTGCGGTTTCGTTCGAAACCTGGGCGCGGACCTTCTCTTCGGCCATGCGCTGAGCGAACATCTGCGCGAAATCGATCGGGTCGATCATCAGCGGCGGGAAGCCGCCGTTGCGGGTTGCGTCGGCAACGATCTGACGGGCGAACGGGAACAGCAGGCGCGGGCACTCGATGAAGAGCAGCGGCAGCATGTGCTCCTGCGGGAAACCGGCAACGCGGAAGACGCCGCCATAGGCGAGCTCGACGTTGAACAGGACGCGGTCGCCGTCCTTGGCTTCTGCGTTCAGCGAGAGCACGACGTCGAAATCGTTCTCTGCGAGCGGGTTGGCATTGACGTTGACGTTGATATTGATCGACGGCGCCTTGTCACGGGCCTGCAGCGAACGCGGCGCGCCCGGGTTTTCGAAGGAAAGGTCCTTGATATACTGGGCGAGGATGTTCAGCGTCGGGCTCTGCTGCGCGCTGCCGTTGCCGTTGGATGCGGTATCAGTCGTCATAAGGGTTCCTCGACAAAAATAGGTGAGGCCATCTAGCATTTCGGCCTAGGGCTTACAACCCTGCGGGCCCGGCGCTTTCCAGCGGGCGCTGGGTTTCTGCTCCAAGCGGAAAGCTGAAAGCATGCTCCGGAATATGGGCGATAGAGTGCCGTTCGCGCATTCTGTCACCGTGGCCTCTTGGCTAGGGCTGGCGGCGATCGCCGACCTGTGGCGGATCCTCGTCGTCCGTTCGCGAGAATTCGCCCTCATCGAGATCGATGACGCGCGGCGAGGGGCGCGGTTCGTGCGGCCGTGTCCAGCCGGCACCGGATGCCGCGGTCACGATCGTCATTCGCTTGCGCAGGAAACCGGCAACCGCATTACGCACGAAAGGCAGAAACAGCAGGAGGCCGATCACGTCGCTGACGAAGCCCGGCACCACCAGCAGGATCGCGGCGACGAACAGCAATGCGCCGCCAAGCACCTCCCGGCCCGGGTCGCTACCGTTGCGCGTGGCGTCCTGCATCCGGCGAATGACGGTAAATCCCTGGACTCTCAGCAGGATAACGCCGACAAATGCACTGGCAAGAACCAGAAGCAACGTCATCAGAAGGCCGATCTCTCGGCCAACGACAACGAAACCGGCGATCTCGGCCAGCGGAAGCCCTAGGATGGCAAGGGGGATAAGAAATGAACGCATCGATGCTGCCCGAAAATGAAACCTGGTGTCACATCCCCGTCTAAGGGTGCGACATCGCCATTTGAATGATCTATCCTTGCGGACTATATGGAATAGCCACGAGAAATTCTAACAGCGGTTCCGGGTGGAAATGGGCTCTTTTGACTTCATCACGTTTTTTTTCCTGATCGCCGCGGTGGTCATTTTCCTCCAACTGCGCAGCGTCTTGGGCCGCCGGACCGGGAGCGAGCGGCCGCCGTTCGATCCGTATTCGCCACGCGACATGAGCCAGGGGCCGGAAAACGGCGACAAGGGCAAGGTCGTGCAGCTGCCGCGCCGCGAGAATGCGGACGAAGAAGCAAACCGCTACGAAATGATCGACGCTTTCGCCAAGACCGGAACGACGCTCAACACCCAGCTGCGGGCGCTGAGCGACGCGGATCAGGGTTTCGATCCCAAGGAATTCGTCAACGGCGCCAAGATGGCCTACGAGATGATCGTCATGGCTTTCGCGGATGGCGACCGAAAGACGCTGAAGAATCTGCTGTCCCGCGAGGTCTATGAAGGCTTCGACGCGGCGATCACCGATCGCGAGCGCAAGGGCGAAGTCGTCAAGTCCACCTTCGTCGGCATCGACAAGGCAGATATCATTCACGCCGAAGTGAAGGACAGCGAAGAGAACATCACCGTTCGCATCGTCAGCCAGCTGATTTCGGCGACCTATGACAAGCAGGGCGGCCTGATTGACGGCGACGCCGAGTCGGTTGCGGAGGTCAACGATCTCTGGACCTTCGCGCGCGACATTCGTTCGCGGGATCCGAACTGGAAGCTGATCGCCACCGAATCCGAAAACTGAGCGGACGCGGTACCCATGTCCTATCGACTTGAGCCAGCCCGTTTCGCCGAGCTTCCGGGCTGGCAACATGATGATCCGATCGCGGTGATCGAGGCGATGCGTCGCTGTCACCAGCATGTCTCGACGGTCAAACCCTATCGCGCGGGTTCTCTCGGGATTTCAGTCGACGATCTTTTGCCGGCCTTCTCCGCCTCGCGGCAGCAGGTTGGTAGCGGAGAGAACGCACGGGCGTTTTTCGAAGCGCATTTCGTCCCCTTCCGGATCGTGCCCGAAACGGGTTCCGGTTTTGTCACGGCCTTTTACGAGCCCGAGATCGATGTCCGCACCGAAGCGGACGAGACCTATCGTTATCCGCTCTACCGCCGACCGGACGATCTGGTCGATGTTCACGATGGCAACCGGCCGGAGGGGATGGATCCCTATTTCGCCTTCGGTCTCTCCGAGGGTGGCCGGATCAGCGAGTATCCGGACAGGCAAGCGATAGAGCAGGGCCATCTGGCCGGCCGCGGCCTGGAGATCGCCTATGCGAAGTCCAAGGTCGAGGTCTTCTTCGTTCATGTCCAGGGTGCCGCACGACTCCGCTTCCCGGATGGTTCGCGCCGCCGCGTCACTTATTCGGCCAAGACCGGGCACTATTTCTCAGCCGTTGGCAAATTGCTGATCGAGCGCGGCAAGATCGATGCCGCCACCGTTTCGATGATGAGTATTCGCGACTGGCTGGAAGCGCATCCCGAAGAGGTCGATGAGGTTCTCTGGCACAACCGGTCATTCATCTTCTTCCGCGAGGCAGAAGTCGAGGACGAGCGGCTGGGGCCGATTGCCGCCGCCAAGGTCTCGCTCGAACCGAACCGGTCATTGGCAGTTGATCGGCTGATCCACACCTTTGGCGTTCCTTTCTTTATCGCGAGCGAGAGCCTGACGCGGCTCGATGACGGAAAACCTTTCCAGCGTCTGATGCTGGCGCTCGATACCGGCTCGGCGATCGTTGGCCCGGCTCGCGGCGATATCTTTACCGGATCCGGTTTCGAGGCCGGTGAGCGGGCCGGAGCGGTTCGCAACGCAGCCGACTTTTACGTCTTCGTTCCCAAGGCGGCCGCGGCCCGTTACGGCCATGGCTAAGGACAAGAAACTCTCGGCCGAGGATCGCATTCTCTGGGGCAAGGTTGCCCGTTCGGCGAGACCGATGGCCGGTCGACTCGCCGACCTGATGGAGATTCTGGCCGAAGACGAACAGGCAAAACCTCCGGAAGAGGCGAAGGGCAAGCAGCGGCCGCACCAGCCGGCAACAGCTCTCGAGCAGCCGGGCATAGCGCTGACGAAGAAGCTCGGCGAAAAAGTGCATCATCCACTGGAGCGGCCGGTCAAGCGTAAGCTGGCAAAGGGGCACCTGGTGCTTGAGGGCCGGATCGACCTGCACGGCATGATCCAGAGCGAAGCGCACGGACTTCTTCTGCAGTTTCTGCTGCGGGCGCACGAGCGGGGGCTGCGACATGTGCTCGTCATTACCGGCAAGGGCACCTCGTTCGGCAGCGACGGCGCCTTGAAGCGGGCGGTGCCACTCTGGTTCTCGCTTCCCGAATTCCGGCCGCTGATTTCGTCCTATGAGCCGGCCGCCCGTAACCATGGCGGCGACGGCGCGCTCTACGTCCGCCTGGCGCGGGTGAGAGGCAGCGCGCTATGACGCCCTTCGGCCAGGCTCTGCGCGCCCTCAGGCGCCGCAAGGGCGTGTCGCAGAAGGAGATGGCAAAGGCGATCGGCGTCTCGGCCGCTTATCTCTCGGCGCTCGAGCATGGAAAGCGCGGTGCGCCGAGCTTCGACTTCCTCCAGCGCGTCACCGGTTACTTCAACGTGATCTGGGACGAGGCGGAGGATCTGTTCCGCATTGCCAACGTCTCCTCGCCAAAAACGGTGCTCGACACGTCGGGTCTGACGCCGGAGCACACGGCCTTTGCCAACCGATTGAGCGAACAAATTCGCGCTTTGTCTCCGGAGACGATCCGCAAGCTGCAAGATGTTTTGGAAAAAGCCACATTTCCTGATAATGACAGGGGATGAATGCTTGTTTCCGGCCGCCGCGCGGCGGTCCGGGATTTGGAACCCTGGACAAATTTTCTATAGTCCAAGAGGCGTCCGAGACGTGATTCGCAACGAATCACCATGTCCGAAGAACCTGGAAAGACCCGTAGCTGAATGACCGACAATCCTGAGACCGAAACCGGCGCCAGCGCCGAATATGGTGCCGATTCCATCAAGGTGCTGAAGGGCCTGGATGCCGTACGCAAGCGGCCGGGCATGTATATCGGCGACACCGACGACGGCTCCGGTCTGCACCACATGGTGTACGAGGTGGTGGACAACGCGATCGACGAAGCGCTTGCGGGCCATGCCGACATCGTGACGGTGTCGCTCAATCCGGACGGCTCGGTGACGGTAACCGACAACGGTCGCGGCATCCCGACTGACATCCATAAGGAAGAGGGCGTCTCGGCGGCCGAGGTCATCATGACCCAGCTGCACGCCGGCGGTAAGTTCGACCAGAACTCCTACAAGGTTTCGGGCGGCCTGCACGGCGTCGGCGTGTCGGTGGTCAATGCGCTTTCGGTTTCGCTCAAGCTGAAGATCCGGCGCGCAGGCAAGATTCACGAGATGAGCTTCACCCACGGTGTCGCTGACGGCTCTCTCGCCGTTACCGGCGACGCCGGCGATGAGACCGGGACCGAGGTGACGTTCCTGCCGAGCAGCGAGACCTTCACCAAGACCGAGTTCGACTACAACACGCTCGAGCACCGCTTGCGCGAACTCGCGTTCCTGAATTCAGGCGTTCATATCATCCTCACCGACAAGCGCCATTCGGACATCCGCAAGGACGAGATGATGTACGAGGGCGGTCTTGAGGCCTACGTCGCCTATCTCGACCGCGCGAAGAAGCCGCTGGTGCACAAGCCGGTATCGATCCGCGGCGAGAAGGACGGCATCACCGTCGAAGTGGCGATGTGGTGGAACGACAGCTATCACGAAAACGTGCTCTGCTTCACCAACAACATCCCGCAGCGCGACGGCGGCACGCATATGGCGGGCTTCCGTGGCGCGTTGACCCGGCAGGTCACGTCCTATGCCGATACGTCCGGCATTACAAAGAGAGAAAAGGTCACGCTCCAGGGCGAGGACTGCCGCGAAGGCCTGACGGCCGTACTTTCGGTCAAGGTTCCCGATCCGAAATTCTCGTCGCAGACCAAAGACAAGCTGGTGTCGTCGGAAGTGCGACCGGTGGTCGAAAGCCTCGTCAACGAGGCGCTCAGCACCTGGTTCGAAGAACATCCGACCGAAGCCAAGATCCTCGTCGGCAAGGTGGTCGAAGCCGCTGCCGCCCGCGAAGCTGCCCGCAAGGCGCGCGAACTGACGCGCCGCAAGGGCGCGCTCGACATCTCGTCGCTGCCGGGCAAGCTGGCGGACTGCTCCGAGCGTGACCCGGCAAAGTCCGAAGTCTTCCTGGTGGAAGGGGACTCGGCGGGTGGTTCGGCCAAGCAGGGCCGGTCGCGCGAAAACCAGGCGATCCTGCCGCTGCGCGGCAAGATCCTCAACGTCGAGCGTGCGCGCTTCGACAAGATGCTGTCGAGCCAGGAAATCGGTACGCTGATCACCGCGCTCGGCACGTCGATCGGCAAGGACGAGTTCAACGCCGACAAGCTGCGTTACCACAAGATCATCATCATGACGGACGCCGACGTCGACGGCGCCCACATCCGCACCCTGCTGCTCACTTTCTTCTTCCGGCAGATGCCGGAACTGATCGAGCGCGGCCACATCTATATCGCCCAGCCGCCGCTCTATAAGGTGACGCGCGGCAAGTCGGCGCAGTATCTCAAGAACGAGCAGGCGCTCGAAGACTACCTGATCTCGATGGGTCTCGAGGAAGCGACGCTGCAGCTTGAATCGGGCGAAGTCCGCGCCGGGCAGGACCTGCGCGAGGTGATCACCGATGCCCTGCGCTTGCGTAACCTCATGAACGGGCTTCACTCGCGCTATAATCGGGCGATTGTCGAGCAGGCGGCCATCGCCGGCGCGCTGAACGTCGAGCTCAACGGCCAGCGCGACGAGTACGAAAAGACCGCCGCGGAGATCGCACGTCGTCTCGACGTGATCGCCGAGGAAACCGAGCGCGGCTGGACCGGCACAGTTACCAGCGAAGGCGGGTTGCGGTTCGAACGCATGGTTCGCGGCGTCAAAGAATTCGCCGTACTCGACATGGCGCTTATCGGTTCGTCCGATGCCCGCTATATCGACCAACTGGCGTCAAAGTTGAAAGAGATCTACTCGGCACCGCCGGTATTGCGTCGCCGTGACGGCGCGCAGGAGGTCAGCGGCCCGCGTGCGCTTCTCGACGCGATCTTTGCCGCTGGCCGCAAGGGCCTGTCGATGCAGCGCTACAAGGGTCTGGGTGAGATGAACGCCGAGCAGCTCTGGGAAACGACGCTCGATCCGAACGTCCGCTCGCTGCTGCAGGTCCGGGTTACCGACGCCACCGACGCGGATGGCCTGTTCTCGCGTCTGATGGGAGACGAGGTCGAGCCGCGTCGCGAGTTCATTCAGGAAAATGCGCTGAGCGTCGCAAACCTCGACATCTGATCGAGGCCCATGCGGAGACATAAAGAAAATCCCGGCCTCAGAGCCGGGATTTTTTGTTGGTGCTTCATTCGCCCTTGAACTGCCCCTCGAAGGCGAATTCGCCGACCGGCTTGCGTTGGCTCGGGATTTCGCGTGCGCGCAGATCGTCCGGCAAGGTCGAGGAATCGGCAAGCCGGCCGATCGCAACGGCGGCTTCGACCCGGTAGTGCTCGGGAACATTCAGGGCGTGCATCGCCTTGTCGCGATCGATACCGGCCATGCCATGGGTGTGCCAGCCCGCGAGCGAGGCCTGCAAAGCGAGGCTGTACCAGGCCGCCCCAGTGTCGAAGGCGTGGGTATAGGCGTGCCGCATCTCGCCGTTCTGCGCTGCATTATGCGTTCTTGAAATCACGATCAGAAGTGCTGCCGCGTTCTTCGCCCAGCGCTGGTTTCCCTCGTCGAGCGTGTCGAGCAGCACCGGGAAGCGATCTGTGCCGCGGCGCGCATAGACGAAGCGCCAGGGTTGCCGGTTGCTGGCAGACGGCGCCCAACGCGCCGCTTCGAAGAAGGAAAGCAGGGTTTTTTCGTCGATTTCCTCATTGGTGAAGGCGCGGGGCGACCAGCGCTCGATGAACATGGCATCGATCGGATGGTCAGCTTTTCTGTTGTCGGTCGCCGTCATGGACAAGCCTCTTCTCGGTGTCGCGTGAACCTGGGAACGCCGCTGGACCGACTGGCGGCCCATGGTTTGATTCGTTTCGAACGCTACATGAGGACGGATGGCGAAGAAACGGGTTGGATGCATGGAAACGTGAGCGCCCGCGCGCCTTGTGCGCTTCAGGAAATTGCAGAAACGGCGATTTGAGGTCATTGCCGTTTCCAAGAAAAAAGTTGTATAAGTTCTGTAGGATTTGAGAGAGGACGGATCATGTCGTTTAAAGACCCATCATTGTTTCGCCAGGCAGCCCTCGTTGGCGGCGCGTGGATCGAGGCGGACGCGGCGAACGCGATCGAGGTGAACAACCCGGCGACGGGCGAGATCATCGGCCGGGTGCCGAAGCTCGGCGCCAAGGAAACCAGGGCTGCGATCGAGGCCGCGCGCATCGCCCAGAAGACCTGGGCAGCGCGCACGGCCAAGGACCGCGCCGGCGTGCTGCGCAAGTGGTTCGAGCTGATGATCGAGAACAAGGACGATCTCGGCCGCATCCTGACGCTGGAGCAGGGCAAGCCGCTCACTGAGGCGACCGGCGAGATTGTCTACGGTGCAAGCTTCGTCGAGTGGTTTGCCGAAGAGGCGCGCCGCATCTATGGCGACCTGATCCCCGGCCATCAGCCCGACAAGCGCATCCTGGTCATGAAGCAGCCGATCGGCGTCGTTGCGGCGATCACGCCCTGGAACTTCCCCAATGCGATGATCACCCGCAAGGCCGGCCCGGCCTTTGCCGCCGGCTGCGCCATGGTGTTGAAGCCGGCTGCCCAGACGCCGTTCTCGGCGATCGCCATTGCCATTCTGGCCGAGCGTGCCGGCCTGCCGAAGGGCCTCTTCAGCGTCATCACCGGTTCTGCCCGTGAGATCGGCGCCGAGATGACCTCGAACCCGGTCGTGCGCAAGCTCACCTTCACCGGCTCGACGGAGGTGGGCGCCGAGCTCTATCGCCAGAGTGCTGCCACCATCAAGAAGCTCGGGCTGGAACTCGGCGGCAATGCGCCGTTCATCGTCTTCGACGATGCCGATCTCGATGCCGCGGTCGAAGGCGCGCTGATCGCCAAGTTCCGCAACAACGGCCAGACCTGCGTGTGCGCCAACCGCATCTATGTGCAGGACAAGGTCTATGATGCCTTCTCCGACAAGCTCGCCAAGGCGGTCGCCAAGCTGAAGATCGGCAACGGTCTCGACGAAGGCGTGATCCTTGGCCCGCTGATCGACAAGGCGGCGCTGGAAAAGGTCGAGGAGCATATCGCCGATGCGACGTCGAAGGGTGCGCGGGTGATCCAGGGCGGCAAGCGTCACACGCTCGGCGGCACCTTCTATGAGGCGACGGTTCTGGCCGACGTCACCCAGGAGATGGCGGTTGCGCGTGAGGAAACCTTCGGGCCGGTCGCGCCGCTCTTCCGCTTCACCGACGAGGCGGATGTGGTCGAGCAGGCAAACGACACCGAATTCGGCCTTGCCTCCTATTTCTACGCCAAGGACCTGGCGCGGGTGTTCCGGGTCGCCGAAGCGCTGGAATACGGCATGGTCGGCGTCAACACCGGGCTGATCTCGACGGCGGAAGCGCCGTTCGGCGGCGTCAAGCTTTCAGGCCTCGGCCGCGAGGGCTCGCGCTACGGCATCGAGGAGTTCACCGAGATCAAATACGTCTGCCTCGGCGGCGTTGCGTAAGATACGGTGCCCAATCTGAAAAACCGGCCGGAAAGTTCTGGCCGGTTTTTTTCTTTGCCGGTAGAAATCTCGTGATTGGGGGATTGAGGCATCGCTCGTCCCGTCGCATAGCAGGAGGAGACGACCCATGCCGGCACCGAAGAACCCTTTCAAAGCAGCCCTGCGCGAAAACCGCTTCCAGCTTGGGCTCTGGGTGGCGCTAGCCAGCCCCTATGCGGCCGAAGTGGTGTCCGGCAGCGGCTATGACTGGCTGCTCATCGACGGCGAACATGCGCCGAACGATATCCCGCTGCTGTCCGCACAGTTTCGTGCCGTCTCCGCATCGGCGAGCCACCCGATGGTTCGCTTGCCGGTGGGCGATACCGTGCTGATCAAGCAGATCCTCGATACCGGCGTGCAGACCCTCCTGATCCCGATGGTCGAGAGCCTGGCGCAGGCGCAGCAGTTGGTGCGCGCCACCCGCTATCCGCCCCATGGTATTCGCGGCGTCGGCGCCGCCCTCGGGCGGGCCTCGGAGTTCGGCCGCATCGGCGACTATCTTCAGACCGCCGGCGACGAAATCTGCCTGATCCTGCAGATCGAGAGCCGCGCAGGTCTTGCCGCCATCGACGAGATTGCCGCGCTCGATGGCGTCGACGGCCTGTTCATTGGTCCCTCCGATCTGGCGGCCGACATGGGTTACCTCGGCAAGCCGGGTCATCCGGAGGTGCGCGCGGCGATCGCCGACGCGTTCGAGCGCATCAAGAAGGCCGGCAAGGCGCGGGGCATCATGACGCTCGATCTCGAACAGGCGCGAGACTATCGCGAGATGGGCGCCGATTTCATGGCGATCGGCACGGATGTCACCTCGCTCGTGCGCGCGACGACGGCATTACGCCAGGAGTTTCTCGGCGAGGCGACGTCGGTTCCGAAAAAGCAGGAATCCGGCTACTGATCGCAAATTGCCTGGAGCTCAGGCATGGCTACGCCGGGGCTCCAGCGCCGCAAATCGACGATCCGCCGTTCGATCTTTTCGCGATGATGATTGGCGATATCGCCTAGGCGGTGGTTGAGGAACGGGTTTCTGAAGCGTTCCAGCGTCGCGGTCACATAGTCTGCCGCTTCGCTCTCCAGGCCTTTTGCGGCAAAGGCGGGGATCACTTCGGATTGGTAGATTTTGTCCAAGTGCGCGGCAATGCCGGGGTCGGCCAGGATTTTCCGAACGGTCTCGTTCTGGTCGCGACCTTGCCTAAGCCAGAGCTCGGCGAGCACCGTGTGGCCGAGATTGAGAATGTGAAGCTTCAGCTTCTCGTAAGGCGTCAGGTCAGCCACGAGCTTCACGCACGGATGGATGCAAGGGAGCCGCAGGCCGGACTGGTTTTCGATCGCCCAGAGCGCATAAGGTTCGGCAATTGCACCGGCAGGCTCGAGCGGCTCGGAGACGATGCGGTCGACCAGCGTGTTGGCCCAGACGACATCCTTGTCCAGCCAGTCGATAAAGGCGCTGTTTCCCATCCGCTCCACCGCGAGCCGCAGCATCAGCGCCTTCAACACGTCGCCGTTGCGCGACACGAGCTCGCAAGGAAGAATCGTCAGCGGGCGTTGGGCCGCGTCGAAACGCGCCTTCAAGAGCAGGAGCAGCTTACCCGGAAAGGAAAGCGGAATGTCGGTTATCACGTCGTTGTCGCCGACCTGGTAACCCGTGTCGCCGGTGTTGGAGATCAGGATTTCGGCTTCCTCGGCGACAATCGCCCGGATCTCGCTCCAGTTTTGGGCGGTCGAAAGCGCGCGCGCCACGCTTGTCACTCGCTGCGTCGCGTTGATCGTCTCGCCTTCCTGGATGCCACGGATGATGACAGGAAAGCCTTCCGGCCGGGCAAGGGCTGCAAGGCGTCCAGACCGTTCGCTCGACCCTGTCGTTTGCACGATCGTGATCGGACCGGGCGCTTCCCCCTTCGTCAACGCTTCGCTGATGAAGAGGTCGGCATGCGCCTGAAGGAAACGGCTCGTCCCGAATTGCACGATCGGCGTCGGCATGCATAGGCTCCGATAGCTGGCTATGGAATGGATTGGAGAAGGGTTTCGCGAGCGGACTGAAGGTGTCGCCGGCAGGCCTGTTCCGCCTTGGCCGGGTCGTGCGAACGCAGTGCTTCGATATAGGCGAGGTGTTCTTCGAGCGCGCGGGCGTTGCGCTGGCGGGCATTCGTCTTGTTCCACTGGTAGTGATAGTGGAAGACGATCGCAATGATGTCGTAGAAATCGACGATGAACCGGTTGCTCGATGCCTTGTGTACCAGCAGGTGAAACTGCTCGTCGAGCTCGGAGAACTCCCGGTAGCGATTGTCGATGTCGGCGAGGATGTCCCGGTGCAGAGCCTCGATCTCCCGAAGCTCATCCCACGCCGGATGGTTGTCGGGCAAAGAGACAAAGCGCGCGGCCGAGCGCAGTTCGAACATCTCGCGCACTTCCGTTAGTTCCAGCGCGAATTCGCGAGTGAAACCCTTGAGGATCCAATGGCTGTTCGGCCGCTTCTCGATCAGGCCGAAGCGGCTGAAGCGGATCAGGAATTCACGCACGCTGGTCGTGCCGGTTCCAATGTCGCGCGCCAGTTCCAACTCGTTGATCTGCATGCCCGGCTCGGCGCCGCCGGCGAGAATCCGGCGCATGAAGCTGCGCTCGATGATCTCGGCGAGTGAATCCGTCTCTTCCGTCGGAAAATAATCGTCGGGCCGGGGTTGTCGCAGCACGCTCTTTTTGCGCTTGTCCCAGGCAATCAGCTGCAGTTCCTCGAAGCGGCTGAGGATCGCGCGCACCGTCGTCCGGCTGACGCCGAGCATCTGTCCGAGTTCTGGCTCGGAGGGCAGCGAGGATGTGTCCGCCAGCAACTTCAGGCAGCGGTTATAGGCATCCTTGAAGACGGTGTTCTGCTTTGCCATGGGCGACGTCCGGATCGTTCGAAGTTTTCTGCGCTTACGCGGAAGGCTCCTCTATCCCGTCGCTCCGGTTTTGTCTGCGTCTGTCATCCACATCTGTTCCTCCCAAGTCGCTCCGGGGCGTCTCGGCCTGCCGCCGATGTTTTCGCTATAATACCCATTGACGGCTATCTGTCTATTGTAGATAAAAGACAGAACGAAAATCATTTGGGAGAAACCGGGTGTCTGCGCCGTCCACCATCCTGCTCGCACCGGAGGACAATGTCGTCGTGGCGACGCTGGCGATTGCCGCTGGCGACGCCCTGCCGAACAATGTTCATGCAGCAGCGAAAGTCGATGCCGGCCACAAGATCGCGATCCGCCCGATCCGCGCCGGCGAGCCGGTCGTGAAATACGCCCAGGCGATCGGCCGGGCGACCGCCGATATCGCGCCGGGCGACCACGTGCACTCCCACAACCTCGCCTTCGACACGGATCGCTTGGCGATCAGCCCACAGGGGGTGCCGGAAGCGGCAAGCGATGCCGACAAGGCCCGCACCTTCATGGGCTATCGAAGAGGTGATGGCCGGGCAGCGACGCGCAACTACATCGGTGTCGTCGCCAGCGTGAACTGTTCCACCACGGTCTGTCGCGCCATCGCCGAGGAGGCGAACAGGCGCATTCTCCCGAGATATGAGGGTATCGATGGTTTCGTGCCGATCGTGCACGATCAGGGCTGTGGCATGTCCTCGACCGGCGACGGCATGGCCAATCTGCACCGCACGCTCGCCGGCTACGCCCGCCATGTCAATTTCGGCGGCGTTCTGATGGTCGGCCTCGGCTGCGAGGTCAACCAGTTGACGCTCTATGGTCAGAGCGGCGCCGGCGCGGAGAAACGTCATTTCAACATCCAGGAAGCCGGCGGCTCGCGTCGATCCGTTGAAAAGGCGCTGGGCATTCTCGAGGAAATTGCGGCCGAAGTCGGCAAGGAACGTCGTATTGCGATCCCGGTCAGCGAGATCATCGTCGGTTTGCAATGTGGCGGTTCGGATGGGCTTTCGGGCATCACCGCAAATCCGGCGCTGGGTGCTGCGGTCGATATCCTTGCCGCGGCCGGCGGCACGGCGATCCTCTCCGAGACTTCGGAAATCTATGGCGCCGAGCACCTGTTGCGCAGCCGTGCAGTCAACGAAGCAGTGGCGCTGAAACTTGATGGGCTGATTGCCTGGTGGGAGAGCTATGTGGCGATGCATGGCGCCTCGCTCGACAACAATCCTTCGCCGGGCAACAAACGTGGTGGCCTGACCACGATCCTCGAAAAATCGCTCGGTGCCGTCGCCAAGGGCGGCCGCTCGCCGCTGAACGCGGTCTACCGTTATGCCGAACGCGTCACCGAGCACGGGCTCGTCTTCATGGATACGCCTGGCTACGACCCGGTATCGGCCACTGGCCAGGTCGCCGGCGGCGCCAATGTCATTGCCTTTACCACCGGTCGCGGCAGCTGTTTCGGCTGTCGGCCCGCGCCGTCGATCAAGCTTACCAGCAACACGGCGCTCTACCGGGCGATGGAAGAGGACATGGATATCGATTGCGGCGTGATCGCTTCGGGGGAGGCGAACATTGCCGGGCTTGGCCGCGAGATCTTCGACCTGATCATCGAGACCGCTTCGGGCCGCAAGACCAAGAGCGAGCTTTTCGGCTACGGCGATAATGAGTTCGTGCCCTGGCATCTGGGCGCAACGCTCTAAGTACGTAGGCATCCTTGGAGGAGGAAACGGGGAAATGCAGACGAGACGGATCGGTCGAACCGACCTATCGGTGACCGAGTTTAGCTTCGGCGCCGCCGGTCTTGGCGGCCTCTACCGCGAATGCACCCGCGAGTCGGCGATGGCGACCCTCGACGCTGCCTGGCAGTCGGGCATGCGCTACTTCGACGTTGCGCCCTTCTACGGCCTCGGCCTTGCCGAGCGCCGCGTCGGCGACTTCCTGCGCGATAAGCCGCGCGACCAGTTCGTGCTCTCCACCAAGGTCGGCCGTCTCCTGCATCCGGTGCCGCAAGACAAGGTGCCGGACTATTCCTATGTGAAGCCGCTCAATTTCGACGTCACCTACGACTACAGCTATGGCGGCATCATGCGCTCGGTCGAGTTCAGCTACGCCAGGCTCGGGCTCAACCGCATCGATATCCTCTATGTGCATGATATCGGCGTCTATACCCATGGCGCCGCCCGCAATGCGATCTATCTGCGGCAGTTGCTGGAGGGCGGCCTCAAGGCGTTGGAGGAGCTGAAATCCTCGGGAACGATTGCGGCCTATGGTCTTGGCGTCAACGAAGTGCCGGTCTGTCTCGACGTCCTGCGCCAGGCCGATCTCGACTGCATCCTGCTCGCCGGGCGTTACACCTTGCTCGACCGGTCGGCTGTCGCCGAGCTGCTGCCGCTCTGCGAGAAGAAGCAGACTTCGCTCGTCGTCGGCGGGGTCTTCAATTCGGGCATCCTGGCGACGGGACCGGTCGAAGGCGCGCATTTCGACTACATGCCGGCAACGGAAGATATCCGGCAAAAGGTCGGTGCCATGGACGCGGTCGCCCGCGGCATGAACGTGCCGCTTGCCGCACCCGCCATGCAGTTTCCGCTCGCCGGTCCGCAGGTCGCCTCGGTGCTGCTCGGCACCGCCAAGCCGCAGAGCCTGGCGCGCAACATGGCGCTCGTCGAGCACCGGTTTTCCGCCGCCGATTTCGCCGCCTTCGAGCCGTTCACACTGGTCGCACCGGAGCTCGGGGACGAGCCGGTTCGGGTTTAACGGACGGCATTAAAGCGCCGTCTGAAATGCTGTTCCGGCAGCTTGCCAAGCCGGGATTGTCGTATTAGCATTCCAATATGTTTTTTATCGATAAAAGGTCGATAAGCCAGCACCTGCGATCGATCTCCAAGAAGTGGAACATGGTGCACCAAGAGGAGAAACCTGGGATGAGCATTCTGAAAAGCAGCCTTACCCGTCGCGCCTTTACCGCCTTGGCCGGCGCCGCGATGATCGCCGGCATGTCGCCGGTCGCCTCGTTCGCACAGGACGTGACGATCCCGATCATCGTCAAGGATACCACGTCCTTCTACTGGCAGATCGTGCTCGCTGGCGCCCGCGCCGCCGGCAAGGATCTCGGCGTCAACGTACCGGAACTCGGCGCTCAATCCGAATCCGATATCAACGGCCAGATCAGCATTCTCGAGAACGCGGTTGCGGGCGCGCCGGCTGCCGTCGTCATTTCGCCGACGGAATTCAAGGCGCTCGGCAAGCCGATCGACGAGGCGGCAAAGGCCGTTCCGATCATCGGCATCGACTCCGGTGCCGACTCCAAGGCCTTCTCGTCGTTCCTCACCACCGACAACGTCCAGGGCGGCCGCATCGCTGCCGATGGTCTCGCTGCGGCGGTCAAGGAAATGAGCGGCAAGGAAGAGGGTGAGATCGCCATCATCACCAGCCTTCCGGGCGTCGGCTCGCTCGACCAGCGCCGCGAAGGCTTCCTCGATCAGGTCAAGACCAAGTATCCGGGCTTCAAGGTCGTCGTCGACAAATATGCCGACGGCCAGGCGACCACCGGCCTCAACATCATGACCGACCTGATCACCGCCAATCCCAACCTTGTCGGCGTCTTCGCGTCCAACCTGATCATGGCGCAGGGTGTCGGCCAGGCAATTGCCGAAAACAAGCTCGGCGACAAGATCAAGGTGATCGGCTTCGACAGCGACGACAAGACGGTCGGCTTCCTCAAGGAAGGCGTTCTGGCCGGTCTCGTCGTTCAGGATCCCTATCGCATGGGTTATGATGGCGTGAAGACGGCGCTCGCGGTCTCGAAGAAGGAGAAGGTCGAGGCGAATGTCGATACCGGCGCCAATCTGGTGACCAAGGCCAACATGGCCGAGCCGAAGATCGACGCTCTCTTGAACCCGAAGGTCAAGTGACGACGGCTGCGGTGGGCGTTGAGCCCGCCGCACCCGCTTGCGGCCGGAACGAGGACCGGCCGCAAGCGATCTCTGCGATGGGAGGAATGCGCAGATGACCGATTTGCAAGAGGCACGCGACGGGAGGACCGAAGGACTGCATGTGGCGACACGCCATCCGGTTCCGAAAGGCGAGCCTATCCTGGAGCTGCGCGCCCTGCAGAAGAAGTATGGCGCCGTCGAAGCCTTGAAGCCGGCGTCGCTGACCTTTCTTTCCGGTGAAGTTCACGCGATCGTCGGTGAGAACGGGGCCGGCAAGTCGACGCTGATCAAGCTTCTGACCGGCGTCATCAAGCGCACGTCCGGTGAAATCTTCTGGTGCGGAAAACCCGTTCAGCTTGGCACGCCGCAGGAGGCGATTGAGCGCGGTATCAATGCCGTGCACCAGGAGGTCGTACTTTGCGCGCACCTGTCGGTCGCGGCCAATATGTTTCTCGGCGACGAGATCAATCGCAACGGCCTGATGCGCAAGCGCGCCATGACCGATGCGGCACAAAGCGTGCTGGATGATCTCGGCTTTAACCTGCCGGCCGGTGCCGTGCTTGGTAGCCTGACGATCGGCCAGCAGCAGCTTGTCGCCACGGCACGCGCGGCCATGCGCGGCACGCAGTTTCTGATCTTCGATGAGCCGACCGCCTATCTCACCCGCCAGGAATCGGCACAGCTCTTCCGGTTGATCCGAAGGCTGCAGGCCGAAGGCGTGACGATCGTCTATATCAGCCATCGCATGGAGGAAGTGTTCGAGCTTGCCGACCGTGTCTCGGTGCTGCGTGACGGCACCCATGTCGGCACCCGCAAGATCGGCGAGACCAATGAGGCGGAACTGATCGCGCTGATGATCAACCGCACGATCGAGCAGATCTATCACAAGGAGCATTTTCCGCCCGGCGAGATGATCGTCGAGACGCGGAACCTGAGCGGTCCCGGTTTCCAGGATGTATCGCTGACGGTGCGCGCCGGCGAGATCGTCGGCCTCTACGGGCTGATCGGCGCGGGACGCAGCGAGTTTGCGCTCGGCCTCTATGGCCGGCACCGACCAACGGCTGGAGAGATCTACTGGCAGGGCCGCAAGGTTGAGATCGCCAGCGAGCGTAAGGCCATGGACCTCGGTATTGCGCTTGCGCCGGAAAGCCGGCGCGACCAGGGCCTCTGCCTCAACCTGCCGATCGGCCTCAACATCAATCTGCCGGTTTTCAACCGGCTGACACGCGGTCTGACGATCAATGGCCAGCAGGAACGGGAAAACGCCGACCGCCAGATTCGCGACCTGAAGATCAAGACGCCGTCACGCCGGGTGCTGGCCTCCGCCATGTCCGGCGGCAACCAGCAGAAGATCGTCATCGGCAAGTGGCTGAGCCACGGCGCCAAGCTTTTCATCTTCGACGAGCCGACGGTCGGCGTCGATGTCGGAACCAAGGCGGAAATCTATCGCCTGTTCGCGCGGCTTCTGGAGAACGGGGCGGGCATCATCCTGATCTCGTCCTATCTGCCCGAGGTCTACGAACTGGCGGACCGGCTGCACGTGTTCCGGCGCGGGCGGTTGGTCGCCAGCCACGACTATCGCGCCGCGAGCCATGAGGAAGTGCTGACGCAGGCAATTGGCGTTTGAACCGATAAAAACAAACTTGAGGATGCAGGGAGGTAGACGATGAGTGCGGAAACGGTGGAGAGCGGCGCCAGCGCGGCACCACGCAAGGGCGTGAGCATTCTGTTCGGCCTTACCCTCCTGGGGTTGCTTCTGTTCCTCTGGCTGCTGTTGGGCTTCGCGACCAACAGTTTCTGGACGCCCAACAACATCAGCAACCTGCTGCGCCAGGGGGCGATGACGGCGATCCTTGCGGTTGGCCAGACCTTCGTCATCATCACCGCCGGCATCGACCTTTCGGTCGGTGCCGTGGTCGGCTTCACCAGCGTTATCGTCGCCTGGCTGCTGGCCGCCGGCGTGCCGCTCTGGATCGCCATCATCCTCACGCTCGCCTTCGGTGTCCTGATCGGCGCGTTCCACGCCTTCGGCATCGTGCGCATGGGCCTACCGCCCTTCATCATCACGCTGGCGACCCTGACCTCGCTCCGCGGTATCGGCCTCTTGATCACCAATGGCTCGACCATTTCGATCACCAATGAGGCCTTCACCAATTTTTCGCGGGCGGATTTCCTGGGCGTTCCCAGCCTGTTCTGGATGGTGATCGTGGTGGCGATCCCGGCCTATGTCTTCCTGCATTTGAGCCGCTTCGGCCGCTATCTCTTCGCCGTCGGCTCCAACAGTGAGGCCGCCCGTCTCTCCGGCGTCAACGTCCACCGCACGATCTATCTGGCCTACATCCTGTCGTCGACCTGCGCTGCCTTCGTTGGCCTGCTGCTTGCCTCGCGCATCGGCATCGGCAACGCCACCCAGGCCGAGGGTTGGGAACTGCAGGCGATCGCTTCGTCGGTCATCGGCGGCACCAGCCTCTTTGGGGCCGTCGGCTCGGTGCACGGGCCGCTGCTCGGCGCCTTCATCCTCGCAACGATCAACAACGGCGCCAACCTGTTGAACGTCAACTCGTTCTGGCAGCGCATCATCACCGGCGCGCTGATCATCGTCATCGTCTATTTCGACCAATTGCGTCGCCGCAGCGCCCGCTAGGCGCTGCCGTACTCGAGAGAATTGCCATGAAAGCCGTGCTCTGCCCACAACCCGGTCGGCTGGAGGTCGTCGATCGCACGCCAATCGAAACCGTGCCGGACGGTTGGGTCCGCCTTGCCGTCAGCCATGTCGGCATCTGCGGCACGGACTACCATATCTTCGCCGGCAAACATCCGTTCCTCGAATATCCGCGGGTCATGGGCCACGAGATCTCGGCGACGGTGATTTCTGGCGGGCGAGGGACGACGATAGCGCCCGGCACGCCGGTCGTGGTCAACCCCTATCTCTCCTGTGGCGCTTGTATCGCCTGCCGAAAGGGCAAACCGAACTGCTGCACGGCCATCAAGGTTCTCGGCGTCCATACCGACGGTGCGTTCTGCGAGGAGATCGTCGTGCCGGAGGGTAATCTTTATCCGGCGGAGGGTCTGTCGCCGGAGGCGGCCGCCACCGTTGAGTTCCTGGCGATCGGTGCCCATGCGGTCCGCCGGGCATCGACGGATGCCGGGTCACGGGCGCTGGTTATCGGTGCCGGGCCAATCGGACTTGGCACGGCGATCTTCTCGCGCATCGCCGGCCATGACGTGGTGCTCGCCGACACCAGTACCGAGCGGCTGGACTTTGCTGTTCGCAAGCTCGGCTTTGCCAAGGGCATCGTCGTGGATGTTGATGCGGCGGCGCGCATTGCCGCTGCGACGGATGGCGACGGTTTCGATGTCGTCTTCGACGCCACCGGGCACGGTGGTTCCATGCAGGCGGCCTTCGCCCACGTCGCCCATGGCGGTACCCTGGTCTTCGTCAGTGTCGTCAAGGACGAGATCCGCTTCTCCGATCCGGAGTTCCACAAGCGCGAGATGACCTTGATCGGCAGCCGCAACGCGACCCGGCAGGATTTCGACCACGTCGTCGCGTCGATCGCGTCCGGCCTTGTGCCTATCGACGCGCTGATCACCCACCGCACCACGCTCGATGGCGCGGTTGCCGATCTGCCGCGATGGGCGGAGGAAAAGACGGGTCTGGTGAAGGCAGTCATCCAAGTGGCGGCCACCTGAGTGATGGCGGCTTTGCTGCATCGCCACAGGGGAGCGTACCCATATTTTCCTGCGGCGAGGCTCCAGATTTTTCTGAAAACGTCAGGCAGCGTGCCTCAATGCACGAAAACAGCGGAAAACGGCCAGTTTCGAGCAAGCTCGTTTGCAAATCGTCAGGAATCCAGATTCATTCTGGCTTCAGGCCTTGTATCGAGGCGAGACGGGTATATTTGTTGCACTGCACAAGAAAAATGGTAGTCTGGCAGCGATTGCGGACACCAAGACAAACAATCGCAAGCTTGCGTCCGACCGGGAGCGGCGTTGTCGTTGATTGAACCAAGGGGTACGCTTCCCATGTTCTACCAGCTCTATGAACTGAACCACGCAATGATGGCGCCGTGGCGCACGGCAGCCGACGCCATGCGGCTCGCGTTCAGCAATCCGATGAACCCCGTCTCGCACACTTATTTCGGTCGCGCCGCCGCCGCCGGTCTCGAAGTGTTCGAGCGCTCCACCCGCCGTTATGGCAAGCCGGAGTTCGGTCTTCGCGAGACTGTGGTCGATGGTCAATCGGTTTCGATCTACGAACGCATCGTCTGGCGGGCGCCATTCTGCAACCTCATCCATTTCGAGCGTGCGCTTCCCAAGGGCCGCGCGCCCGATCCGAAGGTGCTCATCGTCGCGCCGATGTCCGGCCACTATGCGACGCTGTTGCGCGGCACGGTCGAGGCGCTGCTTCCGCATTCCGATATCTACATCACCGACTGGATCGATGCCCGCATGGTGCCGCTCAGCGAAGGCACCTTCGATCTCGATGATTACATCGACTACGTCATCCAGATGCTGCATTTCCTCGGGCCCGACACGCATGTGATCGGCGTCTGTCAGCCCGCGGTGCCGGTGCTCGCCGCCGTCGCGCTGATGGAAGCTGCCGACGATCCGCTGTCGCCGGCGACGATGACGCTGATGGGCGGCCCGATCGACACCCGCATCAACCCGACCGGCGTCAACCAACTGGCCGAAGAACGTTCGATCGAATGGTTCCGTGACAATGTCATCATGCCGGTGCCGTGGCCGCAGCCAGGCTTCATGCGCATGGTCTATCCGGGCTTCCTGCAGCTTTCCGGCTTCATGTCGATGAACCTCGACCGGCACCTGATCGCCCACAAGGAGTTCTTCGCCCATTTGGTGAAAAACGACGGCGATGCCGCCGAGAAGCACCGCGACTTCTATGATGAATATCTCGCGGTCATGGACCTGACGGCCGAATTCTACCTGCAGACCGTGCAGGTGGTGTTCATGCAGCACGCGCTGCCGAAGGGCGAGATGATGCATCGCGGCAAGCGCGTCGACACGACCGCGATCAAGAAGGTCGCGCTCTTGACGGTCGAAGGCGAGAACGACGATATCTCGGGCGTTGGCCAGACGAAGGCGGCGCAGACCATCTGCACCAACATCCCGGACCATATGCGTATGCACTACATGCAGCCGGATGTCGGTCACTACGGCGTCTTCAACGGCTCTCGCTTCCGCCGCGAAATCGCGCCGCGCATCGTCGCGTTCCACCGCGAGCATGCGCGCCACGCAAAACCGGTAAAGCAGCTGATCAAGGGCGGAAAGTCGGCCTGATCCCGGCTCTTGGGTCGTTTTGACCGCGTAGAGTCAAGGGTTTGTCGGATTCCGGAGGGAGGCGTCTTGCAGAGCCAAGGGCGCCTTCCCACATCGTTTTCATCGGGTCGCATGGGCGGCCCGGATGATTGCGAGGAATCCTGAAGATGAACCAATCTGCAATGATCCGTCCGGATTGGACGCCCGCGACCATCGCCCTGATGGTGCTTGGCTTTGTGGTCTTCTGGCCGCTCGGCCTGGCCATGCTCGCGTACATTCTCTTTGGCGAAAAGCTCAAGACGTTCAAGAAAGACGCAAACGATACGGTGGATGGCATGTGCTCGGCTTTCAAGCGCGGCGGCCGCCGTTCCAACTGGACGCATCGTACCGGCAACGTCGCTTTCGACGACTGGCGCGAAGCTGAACTGGCTCGCCTCGAAGAGGAGCGCCGCAAGCTCGACGAGATGCGCGAAGAATTCGACACCTATGTGCGCGAGCTTCGCCGCGCCAAGGACCAGGAAGAGTTCGACCGCTTCATGCGCGATCGCAAGAATGGTGGCTCGGGTCCGATTGTCGAAGCCCATTAACCTGACGAAACCGCTTCCGGCGTTTCACATGAAACGCCGGATCACTCTCGGCACGCATCCAACCAGCGAACAGTAGGCGAAAGCCCCGCGAATCGGTTAGAAAGCCTGCATGTTCCCTTCCTTCAAGCGGCGCATTCAACCTGCACCACCCGCAACAACGCGGCAGATCGAGGTCGCCGGCAAGTCCCTGCCGCTGACGATCAAGCAAAACGCGCGCGCGACGCGCATGACGCTGCGCATCGAGCCAGGCGGGCGGGCCCTGAAGATGACGGTGCCGCAGGGCCTCCCCGAGCGCGAGGTGAATGCCTTCCTGACACGACACCAGGGCTGGCTGATGACCAAGCTCGCCCGCTTCTCCGGCGAAAGCCAGATCGAGGAGGGCGGTTCCATCCTCATCCGCGGCGTTGCCCACCGCATCGAGCGCACCGGCAAGATCCGTGGGCTCACGGAAGCGATCGTGACCGATGACGAACCGGTGCTGCGCGTCAGCGGTGGCGAGGAACATCTCACCCGGCGCATCGTCGATTTCCTGAAGAAGGAAGCGCGCCAGGATCTCGACCGGTTGGTGGCGATCTATACCGGCCGTATCGGCCGGAGGGCAAAGTCGCTTTCGCTCAAGGACACGCGCAGCCGCTGGGGATCATGCTCAGCCGACGGGGCGCTGAGTTTTTCCTGGCGCATCGTCATGGCGCCGCCAAAGGTCATCGCCTATCTCGCTGCGCATGAAGTGGCACATCTGCAGGAAATGAACCACGGGCCCGACTTCTGGGCGCTGTGTGGGAGGCTGTGTCCGGATACGGACGATGCCAAGCGATGGCTCCGCCGCAACGGCACGATGCTTCACGCGATCGACTTCGATTGAATCTTGGAGGGCGATGAGCGGCGCGTTATGCGCGATGGCGCAGCGCTTCACGGATCTTCTCGTCGGTCTTGTATTGGCTGAGCGCATAGACCGACCAGATCGCCGCCGGAACCCAGCCGATCAGGGTCAACTGCAGGATCAGGCAAATGAGGCCAGCAAAGGGGCGGCCGATGGTAAAAAACTGCAGCCAGGGCAGGATAAGCGCGAGCAACAGGCGCATCAGTCTCTCCGTTGTGGTAAAATGCATATGGTGAAAGCGCGCCTGCCGCGCAAGGGGCGTGCACCCGCCAAAGGACGGGTGCAGGGGCGCTGAGTGACCGCTTTCGCGTCGGTTTTTGGCTCGACTCGCGCGGCATTTCATGCAAGGTCGCTTCTCATGAAAACCCAAGTGAAGATATGCGGGCTGAAGACCGCGGAAGCGGCCGAGCGTGCTGTCGCGCTCGGCGCATCCCATGTCGGCTTCATCTTTTTCCCGAAGAGCCCCAGGAACATCGAGCCCGACGATGCCGGCCGCATCGCCGACAGGATTCGTGGCCAGGCGAAGATCGTCGCCGTCACGGTGAATGCCGACAATGACGAGCTTGACGAGATCGTCTCGGCCCTCAATCCGGATATCCTGCAGCTTCACGGCAGCGAGGACGCGGAGCGACTGCTGACGGTCAAGGCGATGTATGGCCTTCCTGTCATGAAGGCCCTTTCGGTGCGCGAAGCATCTGACCTTGAAAAGATCGATGCCTATATCGGCATTGCTGATCGCTTCCTCTTCGATGCCAAGCCGCCAAAAGGGTCCGATTTGCCCGGTGGCAACGGCGTTTCCTTTGACTGGAAGCTGCTCGATGCGCTTGACGGAAGCGTCGATTACATGCTTTCCGGTGGTCTTAACGCCGACAACATTGGCGAGGCCATGGCGCAGACCAACGCGCGTGCCATCGATATCTCCTCCGGCGTCGAGAGCGCGCCGGGCGTCAAGGATCTGAAGCTCATGGAATCGTTTTTCAATGCCGTTCGCCAGGCGGAGGCGGGCATGCCACGGTCAGGGAGCAGGACGTGAACCAGGCGCCAAAGTTGAATTCCTTCCGGGGTGGCCCGGACGAGGACGGCCGTTTCGGTATCTTCGGTGGCCGCTTCGTGGCCGAAACCCTCATGCCGCTGATCCTCGATCTCCAGAACGAGTGGGACAACGCGAAGAACGATCCGGCCTTCAAGGCGGAGCTGGAGCATCTCGGCGCGCATTATATCGGCCGCCCGAGCCCGCTCTATTTTGCTGAACGGCTGACGGCGGAGCTTGGCGGCGCCAAGATCTACTTCAAGCGCGAAGAGCTGAACCACACCGGCTCGCACAAGATCAACAACTGCATTGGCCAGATCCTGCTTGCCAAGCGCATGGGCAAGACGCGCATCATCGCTGAGACCGGTGCCGGCCAGCATGGCGTGGCTTCGGCAACCGTCGCTGCCCGCTTCGGCCTGCCCTGCGTCGTCTACATGGGCGCGACCGACGTCGAGCGCCAGGCGCCGAACGTCTTCCGCATGAAGCTCTTGGGTGCCGAGGTAAAGCCGGTGACGGCCGGCAGCGGCACGCTCAAGGACGCCATGAACGAGGCGCTGCGTGACTGGGTCACCAATGTCGACAACACCTACTACCTGATCGGCACGGCTGCCGGCCCGCATCCCTATCCGGAAATGGTCCGCGATTTCCAAGCGGTGATCGGCCAGGAAGCCAAGGAGCAGATGCTCGCCGCCGAAGGCCGGCTGCCGGATCTCGTCATTGCCGCCGTTGGCGGTGGCTCCAACGCAATCGGCATCTTCCATCCGTTCCTCGATGACGAGAGCGTCAAGATCGTCGGCGTTGAAGCTGGCGGCAAGGGCATCGAAGGCGACGAGCATTGCGCCTCGATCACAGCCGGTTCGCCCGGCGTGCTGCATGGCAACCGCACCTATCTGCTGCAGGATGGCGACGGCCAGATCAAGGAAGGCCATTCGATTTCGGCCGGTCTCGACTATCCCGGCATCGGCCCGGAGCACGCCTGGCTGAACGATGTCGGCCGCGTCGAATACGTGCCGATCATGGACCACGAAGCGCTTGAGGCGTTCCAGACGTTGACCCGTCTCGAAGGCATCATTCCGGCGCTCGAGCCGTCGCATGCGCTTGCCGAAGTCATCAAGCGCGCGCCAAAAATGCGCAAGGACGAGATCATCCTGATGAACCTCTCCGGCCGCGGCGACAAGGACATCTTCACCGTCGGCAAGTTACTGGGAATGGGGCAGTAAGATCATGACCGCACGCATGGACAAGCGATTTGCCGATGTCGCGGCCGAAGGACGTCCGGTCCTCGTCACCTATTTCATGGGCGGCGATCCGGATTTCGAGACGTCGGTCTCGATCATGAAGGCGCTGCCGAAGGCCGGCGCCGACGTCATCGAACTCGGCATGCCTTTCTCGGACCCGATGGCCGATGGCCCGGCGATCCAGCTGGCCGGTCAACGCTCGCTGAAAAGCGGCCAGACGCTCGCAAAGACGCTTGAGATCGCCCGCCGTTTCCGTGAGGACGACCAGCGCACGCCGATCGTGCTGATGGGCTATTACAACCCGATCTATATCTACGGCGTCGACCGCTTCCTGACGGATGCGCTGGCCGCCGGCATTGACGGCCTGATCGTCGTCGACCTGCCGCCGGAGATGGACGACGAACTCTGCATCCCGGCGCTGGAGAAGGGCATCAACTTCATTCGCCTGGCGACGCCGACCACGGACGACCGTCGCCTGCCGAAGGTCCTCGAAAACACCTCCGGTTTCGTCTATTACGTGTCGATGAACGGCATCACCGGTTCGGCTCTGCCCGATCCGTCGTTGATCGCCGGCGCCGTCGGGCGTATCAAGTCACACACCAATCTGCCCGTTTGCGTCGGTTTCGGCGTCAAGACGGCGGAACATGCAAGGGCCATCGGAGCATCTGCCGATGGCGTGGTCGTCGGTACGGCGATCGTCAACCAGATCGCGTCGAGCCTGACCGAAGAGGGCAAGGCGACCGATGCGACGGTTCCGGGTGTCGAAGCGCTGGTGAGAGGGCTCTCGGCAGGCGTGCGGTCCGCACGTCTCGCAGCAGCCGAATAATTGCCTATATTAGCGCGCACAACCCGAAGGAAATCTTCAGGAGTTACTAAGTGAACTGGATCACAAACTACGTTCGGCCGAAGATCAACTCGATGCTGGGCCGCCGGGAAGTTCCGGAAAATCTCTGGATCAAGTGCCCGGAAACCGGCGAGATGGTGTTCCACCGCGATCTCGAGGAGAACAAGTGGGTCATCCCGCAGTCCGGCTTCCACATGAAGATGCCGGCCAAGGCGCGGTTGAAGGACCTGTTCGACGGCGGCATCTTTGAAGCGTTTCCGCAGCCGAAGGTCGCTCAGGACCCGCTGAAGTTCCGCGATTCCAAGAAATACGTCGATCGTCTGCGCGACAGCCGCGCCAAGACTGAACTCGAAGACACGATCGTCGCCGGTCTCGGCCGCGTCCAGGGCGTCAAGCTCGTCGCCGTCGTGCACGAGTTCAACTTCATTGGCGGCTCGCTCGGCATGGCTGCCGGCGAGGCGATCATCAAGGCCTTCGAACGGGCGATCGCCGAGAAGTGCCCGCTGGTCATCTTCCCGGCTTCGGGTGGCGCACGCATGCAGGAAGGCATCCTGTCGCTGATGCAGCTGCCGCGCACCACGGTTGCCGTCAACATGCTGAAGGAAGCCGGCCTCCCCTATATCGTCGTACTCACCAACCCGACCACCGGTGGCGTCACCGCATCCTACGCGATGCTCGGCGACATTCACATGGCCGAGCCCGGCGCGGAAATCGGCTTTGCCGGGAAGCGCGTGATCGAGCAGACGCTGCGCGAGAAACTGCCGGAAGGTTTCCAGACGTCGGAATACCTGCTGGAACACGGCATGGTCGACATGGTCGTCAAGCGCCATGATCTGCCGTCGACGCTCGCCCGGGTCCTGAAAATCCTGATGAAGAAGCCGGCGGAAGCCTCGAAGCTCAACGGCGGCACGCAGCCGGCCGCCTTGCCGGTCGCTGCCAGCGCTTGAATAAGCGCTGGGCTGGTCGAACTGCGTAGAACAAAATGATGCATCTCCGCAATTTCTTGTGTGTGGGGATGCTGCAACTCAAGGCGTTACAGCGATCGGTAGACGGCCTATAAGGCGCGCGCTGTAGCAGCCGAGCGTGTCGGGGTGGGGTTAAGAGATGGCAGCGGTGGAAGCCAGCGAAGCGGGCTACGAGATCGAAAAACTTCTCGCCCTTCACCCCAAGGGCTTCGACCTGTCGCTGGACAGGATCACCCGGCTTCTCGCCGCTCTCGGCAATCCCCAGGATCGTCTTCCGCCGGTGATCCATGTCGCCGGTACCAACGGCAAGGGCTCGGCGACCGCGTTTTCGCGGGCGATCCTCGAAGCAGCCGGCCTCAGCGTTCACGTCCACACGTCGCCGCATCTCGTCAACTGGCACGAGCGCTATCGCCTGGGCGTCAAGGGTGGCAAGGGCAGGCTCGTCAGCGATCCCGTTCTCGCCGATGCCGTGCGCCGCGTCGCCGAAGCCAATGGCGGCGAGAAGATCACCGTCTTCGAGATCCTGACCGCCGTCACCTTCCTGCTCTTTGCCGAGCACCCGGCCGACGTGGCGATCATCGAGGTTGGTCTCGGCGGCCGCTTCGACGCGACTAACGTTATTGCGCGGCCGGCCGTCTCGGTCGTCATGCCGATCTCGCTCGACCATCAGGCCTATCTCGGTGATCGGGTGGAGCTGATAGCCGCCGAAAAGGCCGGCATCATGAAGCGTGGCTGCCCCGTGGTAATCGGCCAGCAGGAGGAAGAGGCCGCCCGTGACGTGCTCGTCTCGACGGCGGAACGCCTCGGTTGCCCGATGTTTGTCTATGGCCAGGATTTCATGGCGCATGAGGAGTTCGGTCGCCTCGTCTATCAGGACGAAGGCGGGCTCGCCGATCTGCCGCTGCCGAAGCTGCCGGGGCGCCACCAGTATGCCAATGCCGCGGCCGCCATCCGCGCGGTGCGGGCCGCCGGTTTCGATGTTTCCGAAGCGGCGATCGAGAGGGGCCTCGCGGGCGTCGAATGGCCCGGACGCCTGCAGCGCCTAACCAGCGGTAAGCTCACGCATTACGGGCCCAATGGCGCGGAGATCTGGGTCGACGGCGGCCACAATCCCGGCGCCGGTCAGGTGATCGCCGAGGCAATGGCGACCTTCGAGGAGCGCGAATCGCGCCCCCTGTTCCTGATCATCGGCATGATCAACACGAAGGAGCCGATCGGCTACTTCCGCGCCTTCCTCGATCTCGCCGAACAGGTCTTCACCGTTCCGATCCGCGGTTCCGATGCTGGGCTTGATCCTGTGGCGCTGGCCAGTGATGCCGCATCGGTCGGCTTCGAGGCTTCGGCGGTCTCGTCCGTTGCCGAGGCGCTGACGGTCATCGCCAATCTGGTCGACGAAGATCCGGCGCCGCCGCGCATCCTGATCGGTGGCTCGCTCTATCTGGTGGGCGATGTGCTTGCCGACAACGGCACGCCGCCGAAGTGATCGGCAGCTGGGACCGTCATCCAGCTTCCAGATCTAAGACAAGAAAAAAGCCCGGCATGCCGGGCTTTCAACGTTTTCAGCAGTGAACTTGCTTTAAGCGACCGCCGTGGAGATCCACGAGGACAGGGCCGTCTTCGGGGCGGCGCCAACCTTGATGTCAGCTACTTCGCCGGCCTTGAACATGGCGAGCGTCGGGATCGAGCGAACGCCGTACTGGGCGGCCAGTTCCGGGTTTTCGTCGATGTTGAGCTTGGCAACCTTGACCTTGCCGGCGAGTTCGTTCGAGATTTCCTCGAGGCTCGGGGCGATCATCTTGCACGGGCCGCACCATTCAGCCCAGAAATCGACAACCACCGGCTCGGCGGAGTTCAGCACTTCCTGCTGAAAATTGGACGTATCGACCTTTACAGTAGCCATAGGCTGCTCCTTGCGTTCGGAATGACAGTATCCAGATGTTGTGTCTCATGTGAGAAGGCACCGCTGGATTTTCAATATCGGGTATCTCACTTTGTCGCGAGGTCTTCAAGGCTCCTGTCGAGCGCCTGGTCGGGAACGACGTGGATTGCCGGCCCCTCGGTGAAGATCAGTACACATCGAAACGCATGTGCCGGATAAAGCGGCTGCAGGAGCGCGCGGTAGATGGCAAGCTGCGCCGTGTAGGCGAAGGGAATGTCGTTAGGCGATGCCGGCACCTGCCTGTTGGTCTTGAAGTCCGCAATCGTCACGACGCCATCGCGGACGGCCAGCCGGTCGATCCGGCCTGAAACCGCGTGCTCGCGCTTGCCGAGCGTCAGCGTACCCATGACCGAAACCTCGGCCCGGCTGCTCACCGAGAAAACTGCGCCGAGGTCCGGATGGTCGAGCACGGTTTCGATGCTGGCGATCAGTGCAGCGCGTTGTTCTGAAGGCCAACTGGGCACGGATCGCTCGAGATAGCGTTCGGCCGCGGCCCGGCGATCGTCTCCCGCCATCGAGGGCAGAACCTGCAGCAGGCGGTGCAAGATGGCGCCGCGCAGCATCGAGAGGTTTGCCGGGGCCCTTTCCGAGAAAAGAGCCGAGCCGACGAGCGCATCGCCATCGTCCTCGTCAACCGCGATGCCGACGCCGGAAGGACTGAGCGGCCGCGGCAGCCGTTTTTGCGGAGGCAGCGGCGTCGAAAGCGCCTTTGGCAGGGCGGTGGCGGGACGGCCAGAATCGGCCGGGCGCGCATCGCCGGAGGGCAGATCGCGTTCGAACTGCTTCTCGCGCCAGGCATGGCCGGACCATTCCTCGCCGCCGGCGTGAAAACTGGTCGGGTGGCCGCGGCCGCTCTCGTCTCCGGCAAGGCTCGCCTGAACCATAGCGTGCCATGTATCGGCAGCGGCCCGCTGGCCGCGATAACCGCAGACGATCAGGCGGTCGGCGGCGCGGGTCATGCCGACATAGAGCAGGCGACGATATTCTTCCTCAGCCAGCGTCTTCAGCCTCTCGCCGTCGGCGGTGATGAGCGAGTTCGATTCCGCGCCCGGCGCGCGCCACACCGGAAGCGGCAGGACGGTGCCGTCTCTCTGGGCAAGCTCCAGGAAGCGAAGAGAGGGCACATGCTGGTTGCTGAACGCCGCCCCGCCGCCATCGGCGAGGAAGACGACTGGCGCTTCCAGGCCCTTGGCCGCGTGCACGGTCATGATCCGAACTTCGTCGCGTTCCTTGTCCTGCTCGCGCTTGACCGTCGGCGCTTCCATTTCCAGCGTCGAGACGAAGGCCTGCAGGCCGGGCAGGCCGCTTCTTTCCTGGTCGAGCGCAAAGGTCAGGAACTCGTCGAGAATGTCGCTGACCTCGGTGCCGAGGCGCGCGAGAAAGGCGGCGCGGCCGCCATGCACGCCGAGGACGCGGGCATAGAAGTCATGCGGCGCCAGCTGACTTGCGAGCGCCATGTAGGATTTCAGCGTTCGCGCCGTCTGGTGAAACAGGATGCCGTCATCGGCTTCATGCTGCAGCCTCTCCCAGAGGCTTTCGCCTTCGCCGCGCCGCGCCGCGAGTTCGAACAGCGCGTCCTCGCCGAGGTTAAACAGCGGGCTTTTCATCAGCGCGGCCAGCGACAGGTCGTCCTGCGGCAACAGCACGAACCGCCCGAGGGCGAGCAGGTCCTGGACGGCAATATGCTTGGTGAGCACCAACCGGTCGGCGCCGGCGACCGGAATGTTGTTGCGGCGCTTGAGTGCTCTCGTCAGAGCATTGACGAAGGCGTCGCGTTTGCGGACCAGTACGATCACGTCGCCCGGGCGCATCGGCCGGCGAACGCCCTTCTCGACGATCGTCTCCTTGCCGATCCAGCTTTCCAGCGTGGCTGCGATCCGGCGGGCGAGGATGTTGACTGGTGCGCTCTCCGGCGTCGCGTCGAAGGCGGCAGTCCATTCCTCGTCCGTATCCACCGGTTCGGCGGCAATCACGTCCCAGATGTCGACGGCGCCGGGATGGCCGATGCGGTTCGAAGCATGCACCACGGGCTCGTTGCGGGCGCTGAGGCCCCGCGCATGCGCCGGATTGGCAAAGACGGCGTCAACGGCCGAAAGCACGTCGACGGTCGAGCGGAAGGAGAGCTGCAGGCGGATGGGCTCGAAAGCCTTGCCGCCGTCGCGCACCCGCCGTTCGGTCTCCTGGCTCTCGCGCGAAAACCGCTCCGGACGTGCGCCCTGGAAGGAGTAGATCGACTGTTTCTCGTCACCGACGGCAAACATCGTGCGGGCGGCACCGCGTGCGCTCTCGCCCGAGAAGAAGTCGGAAGCGAGCGCCTGGATGATCGTCCATTGGGCCGGGCTGGTGTCCTGCGCCTCGTCGACGAGGATATGGTCGATGCCCTGGTCGAGCTTGTAGTGTACCCAGGCGCTGACGTCGCCGCGGGCAAAGAGCGCCGCCGTGCGGTTGATCAGGTCCTCGAAGTCGAGCTGGCTGCGGCGTCGCTTCAGTTCCTCGTAGTCGGCATTCAGCCGCTCGGCGAGCGTCAGCGCCGCCAGCGTCGCCTCGAACATCCTGAGGATGCTGATGTGATCGATGCAGGCGATGACATGGCGATAGGCCTCGTCCACGAGGTCAATGAGATCGGGGGCAGCCTGCTGCATCGCCTTGTTGAGGAAGGCGGATTGCGCCCGCGGCTTGCCCGTGCCGGTGAAGAACAGATGCCTGAGCCCGTCATAGCGCGCGCTGAGATCCGTCATCTTCGAAACGGTCCTCAGCCCCTCCGCAAAGTCGAGCACCTTCGTGCCGCCGACGCTGGTGGCGAGCGAGAAGTACCGTTCGAGCGCCGCGCCGTTCAAGCCCGCCAAGGGCCAGATCGTCGCCATGGCGCCGTCGACGCTTTCCCCCGGCGAAAGCTTCAGCGCCCGGCGCAGCTCGGCCTCGGTGCCGCCGAGCCCGTCGGCATGTTCGAGGAAGACCTGGATCGCGGTTCGGTTTTCGACGATTGCGGCCAGCAGCTTTTCCAGGCCGGTATCGTCGGCGATGTCGAGCACGGTGGCAAAGGCGTGGGCAAGAGCCGGATCGTCCTTGGCCGCGGTCGCGGTCAGCAGCAGCCGGCGCGCATCGGCAAGCAGAACTGCAGCCGCGCGATCATCGAGAACCGAGAAATGGCCGGCAACATTGGCCTCCAGCGGAAACTGGTGCAGCAGCGCCTCGCAAAAGGCATGGATCGTCTGGATCTTCAGGCCGCCCGGGGTCTCCAGCGCGCGGGCGAACAGGCGCCGCGCCTCCTGCAGCTTCAAGCGCCCGGGCCGCTCGCCCTCAATCGCCTCGATCCGCTTTTCGAGCGTCGCGTCGTCGAGCGTTACCCATTCGGCCAGCCGTTCGAAGACGCGATTCGACATTTCGGAGGCCGCCGCCTTAGTATAGGTGAGGCAGAGGATCGCCGAGGGGCGGCAGCCGGCAAGCAGCAGCCGGATCACCCGCTGGGTCAGCACGTGGGTCTTGCCGGAGCCGGCATTGGCCGACACCCAGGCGGAGCGGTCCGGGTCCGAAGCCAGCGACTGCCGGCGCGAGGTCCAGTCGAGCCAGCTTTGAGGCGTCGCCTGTTCGGGGCCGAGGTCGTCATCCCTCATCGCCATCCTCCTCTTCGCTGTCGGCCGTCGACCATTCGGCTACGCGTGCCAGATGGTCGTATTCGCCGCCATAATCGCGCTCTTTCTGAACAATCACGCGCGAGGCAAAGCCATGCTTGCCCGAAAGCAGCGCGCTTAGCAGCTTCCTGAGTTCGGCAAGCGACTCGTCCGCAAGCTGATCGGCCGACTTCGTCTCCTTCGACTTGCTGCCTTCGTTGTTGACCGCTTCCGGTTTGAAGCGCGCGCCCGGTTTGAGCCGGACATAGAGCAGCGACTGTGGGTGGCTGGGCGGCACGTCCTTAAAGGCGCCGGCCTTGAGGGCCGCGGCTTCCAGCGCGAGCTGCGGGTCGAGCAGCACGCGCGCTTCCTTGGTCGATGGGCTGGAGCCGGTCTTGTAGTCGACGATCTCGACGCTGCCGTCGGTCAGCGTATCGAGCCGGTCGGCAATGCCGGTCAGCCGCATGTCGGCGACGCCGAGCTCCATCGATGCCGCCACTTCGGTGCGCGACCGGCGGATGAAGCGGGCGCGGTCCCGTTCCCATTTGATGAAGGCCAAGCCGACGGCGGCAAAGCGCGGCCGCCAGATCGTGTCGATATGGGTGGGCAGTCGCGCCTCGTCGAAAGCCTCGTTCAGCAGCCGGTGCATGACCTCTTCCGCCGCCGGCAACATCAGATCGACGCCGGCGCGTACGAAACGCTCGACGATCTGGTGGTAAAGCGTGCCGCGCTCGGCCGGGCCGGGGTCGCTGTTGAACGGCAGCAGCGGATCCAGCCGAAGGATGCGTCGCGCATAGATCGCGTAGGGGTCGCGCCGTAGCCGCGACACTTCGCTGAAAGAGTACTTGCGCGGCTGCAGGTCCGCCGGTGGCTTGGGGGCGGGGCGCTCGGCCAGCGGCTGGCGGCCGCCGTCGTCAAGCATGCGGGCCCAGGCGAGATAGTCGGCGCCATTGGCGTGCAGCGCTCGCGTCAGCCGTTCGCCGCCGAGCGCCAGCAGCCGCTGCAGCCAGCGCGAGGCGACGGTGGGTGCTGCGCCCTGGCGCATCGAGCGGGTGAAGATCAGCCGCCTTGTGCCGCAGGCCATCTGGAAGTCGTGCGCAAGCTGGCCGATGCGTCGTTCAGGCGGCTCAAGACCGATCCCCGTCTTCATGGTGCGCGAAAGGAACGGATCGTTGGCCGTCTGGCCCGGCCAATTGCCTTCGTTCAGGCCGCCGAGAACCACCAGGTCCATGCTCTGCAGGCGCGATTCCAGCGCGCCGAAGATGAACACCCGCGGATGGCGCATGGAGCGAGGCTTGACCGCGGCGCTGGCCGACAGGGCTTCGACGACATCGCACCATTGCGGCCCGTCCGCGGTCATCTGGCCGTCGGTCTCGATGATGCCGCGAAGGAGAGTTGCGAGCGTATCGGCGGCCTCGCCGGACCAAAGCCCACCGAGGTCGCCACGCTCGTCGGCTGAGGCCGCTTCCAGGGCCTCGCCGGTGCGCATCGCCCAGTCGGCAAAGGTAAATTCGTCCGAGAACACGCGGCTGCCGTCCCGGCTGCGCGTCAGCGCGGAGGCGAGCGGTGCCACCGCGAGACCGATCTTCGCCGCCACGTCGCGGGCCGCCTCAAGCGCGTCATCCCCGATGCCGATGCGCCATTCCGGTGGATGGCGATCGGTCTTGTGCCGGACGATCGCCGCGTCGAGCACGGATCCGAGGGCCAGCAGATCGACCGTCGCGGTGCTGCCACGCAGTGCCATGCGTTCCAGCGCGTCGGCCCCTTCGCGCATCCTGTCGCGGGAAAGCCCGAAGCGCGCCAGCGGATGCTTGAGCAGCGCGACGAACGGCACGGGATCGCCGGGGCGCAGGCATGCTTCTAGCAGCAGCCGCAGCAGGCTGCCCTGCGGCGTCGCGATGAGAGGCGTACCGGCGGAATCGTCGGCCTCGATGCCGAAGCGGGCAAGCTCGGCGCCGACCCGCCGTGCGAGATTGCGGTCCGGCGTGATCAGCGCTGCCTGGCTCTCGTCGCTGCCTTCGAGCGCGAGCCGCAAGGCGACCGCGATCGCGGCCGCTTCCTCGCGTTCGTTGGCGGTTTCGATGAGGGCTGCATCCTGGAAGGCTTGCTGCAGCAACGCCGGATCCAGCTCGCTGCGCATCGCGGTCCATGCATTGGTCGCCTTGGCCGGCAGAAGAGCGTGCGACAGGATCTCGGCACGGACGTCGAGGTCGACCTCGGCGACAGCCAGGGCGGTCACGTCGGGCCGCAGTACGCCCATGCGTTTCAGCAGCCTGTAAAAGCCGTATTGCGGGTGGCTGCGGCTTGCCGGGTCCGGCCTGCCGTCAAGGGCGGCGTCGGCGACGATCATGTCCCATTCGGCCTCGCTCATCGTCCGGTCGAGGCCAGGCAGCACGATCGTACCGTTGGGCAGCTTCTGCACGGCGGCAATCAGCGTGGCCGTTGCGGGAATGGAGCCGGTCGAACCGGCAATGATGATCGGGCCCTCGATCTTGCCGGCGGCGATGCGCTGCGTCTCGGCCTGCAGGATCGCGTTGCGGTGGCGCGCGGGCGAGGATTGTTTCAGTTCCTCCAGCCGTTCCGGCCAGTAGCTGCGGGCAATCTTCAGGAATTCGAGCGTCAGCTGCCACCAGAGGGCGTGCTCGCCGGCATCGAGCTTGTCGAGCTTGTCCCAGTCGAGCTCTTCCGTCTCCATCGCGTCGATGAGGTCGGCAAGATTGCGCGCGAGCCAGATCGCATCGGCAGGGCTTGCCGGCGCAATCAGCGGGCTCTCCGCATGGATGTCGAGCACCACCTTCGGCAGCCGGTTGCGCCAGGCGAGGATAAGCCGGCCAAGCTCGATCAGGCGTGCGGTCCCGGGCAGGGGCGGGGCGAGATCGAGGATCGCCGGCACCTCGGCATCGAAGAAGCCGCTGTCGTCATCGGTCTCGCCGAGCGCCTTGATGGTGGGCAGGATGGTGGAGCGGCCGCCGAGCAGGTCGACGAACTCGGACCGGAGCACACGGGCCGAGCGCCGCGTCGGCACGAAGATCGTCACGCCGGCAAGCGGCAGGGGATCGGCCGGGTCGTAGCGGAAGTCCGGCGTCAGGCTACCGTCGCAAAGCTTTTCGGCGAGCGTCTTCAGGAAGGGGAGGCCGGGCGGGATCGTGAAGACGTTGGACCGGCGGCCACGCACGCTCATCCCTCCGGCTGGTGGCGGCGGATCGCCGCCTCCGCTTCGCCGATCGCCTCGGGCGTTCCGACCGTCATCCAGTGACCTTCGAGCAGCAGGCCGTGAAGACGGCCTTCCTCGGCGGCGCGATCGAAGTAGATGTTGAGATTGAAGGCGTCGTCGGGCGCGTCGGCAAAAAGCCGGGAGTGAAGCGCGATCGCGCCGGCATAGACCACCGGGTTCGGCAGGCCTTCGGCGTAGCGCGTGAGCTTGCCGTCGTCACCCAGCGAGAAATCCCGCTTGCCGTTGTGGCCGGTCGTATCCTCGTCGCGCACGCAAAGGAGCAGCATGTCCATGCGCTCCGCGTCGAAGGCGGCGGCCAGGCGCGTCAGGTTGCTGGGCTTGCCCTTGGGCTCGCCGACCCAGAAGAGATCGGCATTCATCACAAGAACCGGCCCCTCCGGCAGCAGTTTCAGCCCCTTGGCGAGACCGCCGCCGGAATTCATCAGCGCCTCGCGCTCGTCCGAAATCACGATCTCCGGGGCGCTGCGTTGGCTGAGATGGCCTTCCATCAGGTCGGCGAAATGATGCACGTTGACCGCGGCCGTGCTGACGCCGGCCTCCACCAGGAGGTCCAGCACGTAGTCGATCATCGGCTTGCCGGCGATCTCGACGAGCGGCTTTGGTATGGTGTTGGTGATCGGACGAAGACGGGTGCCGAGGCCCGCGGCGAGCACCATCGCATTGCTGATCGACATTGATTCTCTGTCAGTTCGCTGATTCGGAAACGAGGATTCCGGTCTTCATACACCAGTCGTGCAAGGGTTTCAGCGATTCATGTGAAAGCGCCGCCTGAAGATAGGCGAAAGTGCGCGGCATGTGCTTCATGTAGCCGGGCTTGCCGTCGCGCTGCATCAGCCGCACCCAGATGCCGACGAGCTTGCAGTTGCGCTGGGCCGACATCAGGTGCCAGTCGCGAAGGAACATTGCCTCGTCGAAGCTACCACCCGCGCGCCGTTCGGCGAGATAGGCGTCCATCATCCGGCTTGCGAGCGAAGGCGGGATGGTGACGCGGGCATCTTGAACCAAGGACGCGACGTCATAGGCGGTCGGACCGATCATTGCGTCCTGGAAATCGATGAGGCCGATCCGGTTCAGACCTTCGCGTTCCCCGCGCCAGATGATGTTCGGCGAGTGAAAATCGCGCAGCAGCAGGTTCGTTTCGGATGTCTGCAGGAGGTCGATCAGGCCGTCCCAGATCTCTCCATATTCGCGCTTCTCGTCGTCGCTTGCCGGCGCGCCGCGTTTCCAGGGCAGATACCAGTCGGTCAAAAGCCGCGTCTCGATCTTCATCGCCGTCCGGTCGAAATCCGGAATGCGGTGGATCACAGTCGGCTCGACCTTGATCTCGGCCGCGGCCGGTTCCGAGTGCAGGCGGGCAAGCAGCCGCGCGCTCTCGATGTAGCGTTCGTCGATCGGCTCTCCGTCCGCATCGAGAACGCCGTCCGAGCCCAGATCTTCGATCAAGAGGATGCCCTGGTCGATGTCGCGGGCGTAGATTTCAGGCGCCGCAAAGCCGCGGGCAATGAGCATCTGGTCGACGGCGACGAAGGGAACGACATCTTCGGCGATATGCGCCAGCTGCTGATAGTACTTTCCGTCCTGAAGGATCGGGCCCGGCTTGTGCCGCGGCGAATCCATCAGAATCCGGCTAACGGAACCGTCCGCCGGGTAAATGCGCTCATAGGCCCGGATCGAGGCGTCGCCGCTCAGGTGCCGGCGCCGCGCCTTGGAATGCCCGTTCGTATCGAGAAACTCGCGGATCGAAAGCGTTCGGGCGATGCGCTGCAGCGTGTCATCAGGCGCCGAAATTTCGACGCGTCGCCCGTCCTTCTCGTGGGTGATCGCAAGCGTGATGCGACGTGAAGGGAGGGCGTCGTCCGCCCGTTCCGGCCATTCGACCAGGCAGATGCCCTGCGACAGGGCTTCATCGAAGCCCAGTTCGTCAAGCTCGCTGGAATCGGCCAGCCGGTAAAGGTCGAAATGCGCGACGGGTATGCGCAAGTCGTAGCTCTGGACCAGCGTGAAGGTCGGGCTCGGCACTTCCAGGCCGTCGTCATCGGCGACGGCCCTCAGAAAGGCGCGCGCCAGTGTGGATTTGCCGGCGCCGAGATCGCCCGAAAGAGCGACGCAGTCGCCAGGCTTCAGGGCGAGCGCCAGGTCCTCGCCGAGCTCGATCGTTGCCGCCTCGTTTGCAAGATGGCGCTCGATCGCCGGCATCATTCGGCCGCGACGGTGGACGGCACGTCGGCCGAAGGGATGCGGCAGGTCACTTCCGTGCCTTCGCCTTCCTTGCTGCGGATCGAGACCGTGCCGTGATGCAGGCTGACGAAGCTCTCGACGATGGAAAGCCCGAGGCCGGCGCCGCCGCGCTGACCGTGGCTTTCAAAGCGGTTGAAGACCGTGTCGAGCACGTCCTGCGGAATGCCGGGGCCGCTGTCGGAGACCGAGAAGATGAAGTCGCTGCCCTCGCGGCGGCACGCCAGTTCGATGACGCTGCCATCGGGGGCGAAGTTCGCGGCATTGGTGAGCAGCTTGACGAAGATCTGCTTCAGGCGCTGCTGATCGGCGACCATCCGGCCGAGATTATCGGGTGCGGCGATCCGGAGCGTCACGCCGCTTTCGGTCAGACGGTCGGCCATCTGATACGCGATGTCATCGAGGAAATCGGTGAGGCTGATGTCGGCAAGGTCGAGCTGGACGATGCCGGCGTCGACGGTCGCAAGATCGAGGATGTCGTTGACGATCGTCAGAAGCAGCGACGACGACGTGGCGATATGGTCGACATACTCTGCCTGGCGCTCGTTGAGGTCGCCGAAAGCCGGCGTTTTCAAGAGATCGGCAAAACCGATAATGTTGGTGAGCGGCGAGCGCAGCTCGTAGGAGACGTGGTGGACGAAGTCGTTCTTCAACGCATCGGCCTTGCGCAGCGCCTCATTCTTTTCGGTGAGCGCGCGCTCGACCCGGACGCTGTCGGTAATGTTGACGAAGGTCAGCATCGTCTGGGCGTTCGGCAGCGGGATGACCGCGTAGTCGAGAATCAGCCCGGTCCTGAGTTCGAGAATGCCGCGGCTGGAGGGCCGCTCGTCGTCGAAGCTGGTGATGATGTGGGTGAAACGCTTCCAGCCGTCGGGCTGGTCGTAGGAGATCAGGCAGGCCTGCTCGATCGCCTTGATATGCGTACCGGGTTTGGCTTCAGCCTCGCTGATGCCCCAGATCGCGCGAAACGCCGGGTTCGACAGGCGGATGCGGCCGTCCGGGCCGAACACCGCTACGCCTTCGGCCAGGTGATCGATGGTTTCGCCCTGGACCTGGACGAGGGTGTTGTAGCGCGTTTCGAGGTCGACCTTCTCGGTCAGGTTCTCGAACACCCAGGTAACGCCGCCCTGCGGGCGGGCGGTGGCAAAGACGCGCAATGTCTGTCCGTTCGGCAGGTGCCAAAGGTCGCTCTGTGTATCGAGCGCCTGGTAGACCGATAGTGCGTTCGCCTTCCACTGTTTCCAGTTGAGCTGTTCCGGCAGCTGGCCGCCGGCGCGCAGCCGATCGAGCACTTCGCCATTGTCCGGCTTGCGCTCCAGGAAGCCGATATCGAGGTTCCACAGGCGCTGGAAGGCCTGGTTGTAGAACTGCAGACGCTGGTTGCCGTCGAAGATCGCGACGGGCGTCGCCAGATGGTCGAGCGTTTCCGCATGGCTCTTGAGCGTGCGGTTGAGCTCTTCGCGCACGGCCTCGATCCCCGAAATATCGACTGCGATACCGGCCGAACCGGCGGCGCTGCGGGCGTCGACGACGTCGAAGAAGGTGCGGTTGCCGCGCACGACGGTCGAGACCTTGTCGTGGAAAGGCGTATCGAACGTCGAGACCGACCGGATCTTTTCACGCGCAACGGTCGCAAGCAACTCGCGCTTTTCCGCGACGGCGGTGGCGACATCGGGTGCCTCGACGGCGTCGGCATAGGCTTCGTTGACCCAGACGAGCGCGCCGTCGGTGCCGCGCTGCCAGACGGGCAGGTCGATTGCGTCGAGGAGTGTATGGAAGGAGCGAAGCGCGATATTGAGCCGGTCGTGTTCGAGCTTCAGTTCGGCGAGCTCCGCCCGCATGTTGTTGAGCGCGATGAAGCGCACAAAGGCGCGGCCGCCGGAAACGCGTCCCTGGGCTTCCAGCACTTCATTGCGCTGCGTTTCGATGACGAGATCGAAGCTGCGCGCCTGGGTGCGAAGCGCCTCGATCGATTTTTCGAGCTCGCCTGCAGACTGCGCCTTGACCCAGCGGCCGAAGGCCAGGAAGTCGCGGTCGTCGGAAGGCGCGCCGGTTTCCGCCGGCAGCTGGCCGAGCAGTTCGGCGCGTTCGAGAAGCCCGTCCCAGATGACGATCCGGCGGTTCTTGTCGGCGACCAGCGCTTGGTAGCGCGAGAGGCGCTGGTTGGCGTCGGAAAGGTCGGACCTAAGCTCGCGGTTTTCCGCCTCGATGTTGCCGCGCTGGCGGATCAGCCAGATCGCCGAGATCATCGCAGCGGAAATGACGCCGATCAGCACGGAAAAGGTGACGACCTCCGACGAGCCGAAGATGCCGGCCTTTTGCGGGACAACCTGGGCGAGAGCATCCGTGGCGGTGAAAAGGGCGGTGCCGGCCAAAAGGCGGCGCAGGAATTTCGGACCCTTGCGGCGGATGACCGGAAAATCTGTGTGGTCTTTGTTCATGGCGCTGCCATCCCCGTCTGTCCGAAGGGTGCTGCCGGCCTTGCTGCGCCTTGCACAGTTCCACCGGGGCCCTGTTCAAGGGTCCGCGTCAGTTCCGATTGCATCCCCGGTCTGTCTCCGTCTGTTTGCCGCTAATTCGACAAGACATCCCATCCGCGATGCCCAAGGTCCGCACCGGCATCACGAATCAATGGGTTAGAGCATACTTCCTAGTCGAATCGTCGGGAAGGGAGAGGCCCAAAAAAGCGGCCGCGCTCCCTTGTCAAGAACGCGGCCACAAGATGTTGTGGATTGCCCGGGTAAGGATTAGTACCGGTAGTGCTCGGCCTTGAACGGACCCTGCGTCTTCACGCCGATGTAGTCGGCCTGCTCTTCGGAAAGTTCCGAAAGCTTGGCGCCGAGCTTCTTGAGGTGCAGGCGAGCGACCTTCTCGTCGAGCGCTTTGGGCAGGACGTAGACCTCGTTCTTGTACTTCTCACCCTTGGTGAAGAGCTCGATCTGGGCCAGGACCTGGTTGGAGAACGAGGCCGACATCACGAAGGACGGGTGACCGGTGGCGTTGCCGAGGTTGAGCAGGCGGCCTTCCGAAAGCAGGATCATGCGGTTGCCCCTCGGGAACTCGATCATGTCGACCTGCGGCTTGATGTTCGTCCACTTCAGGTTACGCAGAGCCGAGACCTGGATCTCGTTGTCGAAGTGGCCGATGTTGCCGACGATCGCCATGTCCTTCATCTCGCGCATGTGGTCCATGCGGATGACGTCCTTGTTGCCGGTCGTCGTGATGAAGATGTCGGCCGAGGAGACGACGTCTTCGAGCTGGACGACTTCGAAGCCGTCCATGGCGGCCTGGAGCGCGCAGATCGGGTCGATTTCAGTGACCTTGACGCGGGCGCCGGCGCCGGAAAGCGAGGCGGCCGAACCCTTGCCGACGTCGCCGTAACCGCAGACGACGGCGACCTTGCCGGCCATCATCACGTCGGTGCCGCGGCGGATGCCGTCGACCAGCGATTCCTTGCAGCCGTACTTGTTGTCGAACTTCGACTTGGTGACGCTGTCGTTGACGTTGATCGCCGGGAAGGGCAGCAGGCCCTTGGCCTGGAGCTGGTAGAGGCGGTTGACGCCGGTGGTGGTTTCCTCGGTCACGCCCTTGATCGCGTCGCGCTGCTTGGTGAACCAGCCCGGCGAAGCGGCAAGGCGCTTCTTGATCTGCGCGACGAGGATTTCTTCTTCCTCGGAGCCCGGGTTGGAGAGCACGTCCTCGCCGGCTTCGGCGCGGGCGCCGAGCAGGATGTACATGGTGGCGTCGCCACCATCGTCGAGGATCATGTTCGAGACGCCACCGTCGGCCCACTGGAAGATCTTGTCCGTGTAGGTCCAGTATTCTTCGAGCGTCTCACCCTTGACGGCGAAGACCGGAACGCCGCTGGCGGCGATCGCGGCTGCGGCGTGGTCCTGGGTCGAGAAGATGTTGCACGAAGCCCAGCGTACGTCGGCGCCGAGCGCGACCAGCGTCTCGATGAGGACGGCGGTCTGGATGGTCATGTGCAGCGAGCCGGTGATGCGCGCGCCCTTCAGCGGCTTCGAAGCGCCGAACTCTTCGCGGCAGGCCATCAGGCCCGGCATTTCCGTTTCGGCGATCGCAATTTCCTTGCGCCCGAAATCGGCAAGTCCGACGTCGGCGACGATGTAGTCCTGAGTGGTGGTCATGGAGTTCTCCGGGCTGATCTCTTCAAGCCGCGCGGCCTTGGCCATCTCCGCGGCGCGATTATGCCTCCCACGCCTATACGACGCGGTGAGAGTGCGACCGATCTATCAGGATTCAGGGTGGAGAGCAACCTCGATATAAAGAAGTCTTTATATCTTTATATTGCCGTCAGATTTCTTCGCCGAACTTGTCGGCGACCAGAGCGTCGAGCGCGTTCAGGGCTTCTTCGGCCTGCGCGCCGCTGGCGGTCACGCAAACGCTGCAGCCGGTGCTGGCGGCCAGCATCATCAGCCCCATGATTGAGGTTCCGCCAACGGTCATGCCGTCCTTCGAAACGGTGATCTCGGCGTCATAGGCCTCAACCGTCTGCACGAACTTTGCTGACGCCCGCGCATGCAGGCCTCGCTTGTTGATGATCAGCAGTTCGCGCGTCAGCGACATGTCGGGGCGGTGATCCATTACTTTCCACTCAGGACGCGGCTGGCGACGTTGATGTATTTCCGCCCGGCCTCGGAGGCCTCGACAAGTGCCTTGTCCATGTCGCTCTCGCCGCGCACGCCGGCAAGCTTGATCAGCATCGGCAGGTTGACGCCGGCGATCACTTCGACGGTGCCGCTGCGCATCACCGAGATGGCGAGGTTGGAGGGGGTCCCGCCGAACATGTCGGTGAGAATGATGACGCCGTTGCCTTCGTCGACATTGGTGACCGCGTCGAGGATATCCTGCCGACGCTGGTCCATGTCGTCCTCGGGGCCGATGCAGACGGTCTCTATAGCTTTTTGCGGACCGACAACATGCTCAAGCGCATGTCGAAATTCCTCAGCCAGCTTGCCATGGGTGACAAGCACAAGTCCGATCATGGGTATCTTCGCTCCAACTGCACACGCAATTCACTGATGGCCAGATATCGCAATGCAGCAATTTCGTCCACCTGTTGGGGAGGGCATCTTGGCAAGGAAAAGGGGAAGTGCAAGCCAAAAATGCCGAAATTCCGGTCGCGCTGACGGTAAATCGGGCTAGAAACCTATTTTTTCAGCGATGAGCGCCTGCAAAATATTGAGAACCTGGGCGCCTTCTTCAACGGGAACGCGAACAATCGGCAATACGCGCCCGAGTGGCAGGGGGAATGTCTCGTCTTCGGGCGGTAGCCGCGGGTCGAATGGGGCGGCGACGGGCAGAATGGCCCAGTCCATGACGGCGGCAGGCACGGTTTCGATCGTGCCGATGCCGGCGCCGCGGATTTCGATGAGGCCGTGAATGGAGGGCGGGCAGCGCGCCACGATCCGGTCGTGTTCGAGCGCAAGATCCACCCGGTCGTCGGCGACGAGCGCCGCGAAATGTCCGGTCTGCCGGGCGGCCGTGATGCAGGCGAGCGCCAGTCTGGATTTGCCACTGCCGGACGGGCCGGTAAGCAGGAAGCCGCGTGTCCCGAGCACGATTGCGGTGCCGTGGACATTGGCGCGGGCCGTTGTCACGCGTGCGGCTCGGCGGGCAGGGACAGGACGAAGCGCGCGCCGGTGATATGGCCATCCGGTCCGGCGATGTTCTCGGCCTTGAGCGTGCCGCCATGGGCTTCGGCGATCTGCCTGGAGATCGACAGCCCGAGGCCGGAGTTCTGTCCAAAATCCTCGCCTTCCGGCCGGTCGGTATAGAAGCGCTCGAAAATGCGGTCGATGTCTTCGGCCTGGATGCCCGGGCCGTTGTCCTCGACATAGACGAGGCAGCGCGAGCGCGAGCGGGTGAGGCGCACGACGATCCGCCCGCCGTCCTCGGGAACGAAGGAACGGGCGTTTTCGATCAGGTTGGTGATGATCTGGCCGATGCGCAGGTCGTAGCCGCTGACGGCAAAGCGCGCCTTGGGGCTGTCCTTGCGGTCGATGACGAAATCGAGCAGTACCGCCTTCTTCTTGCTGCGGACCTGGCGCGAGATATCGACGAGGTCGCCGAGGAGTTTTTCGAGATCGATCGTCTTGGCGTCGCTGCGGGCAAGTTCCGCGTCGAGACGCGAAGCGTCCGAGATATCGCTGATCAGGCGGTCGAGGCGGCGGACGTCATGCTGGATGACATCCATCAGCCGCTTTTTCGATTCGTCGGTGCGCGCCAAAGGCAGCGTCTCGACGGCGCTGCGCAGCGAGGTGAGGGGGTTTTTCAGCTCGTGGCTGACGTCGGCGGCAAAGTTTTCGATCGCGGCGATCCGGTCATAGAGCGCGGTCGTCATCTCACGCAGCGCGACCGAGAGGTTGCCGATCTCGTCCTGGCGCGAGGAGAAGTCGGGAATTTCCTCGCGCTCCTTGGCGCCGCCGCGGCGCACGCGCACCGCTGCTGCCGCAAGCCTGCGCAGCGGATTGGCGATCGTCGACGACAGAAGCAGCGACAGGATGATGTTGACGAGCGCCGCGACGCCGAAGACGCGGATGATGGCGAGGCGCTCGGCCTGGACGATCTTGTCGATGTCGCCGGCCTGGGTCGAAAGCAGGAGCACGCCGAGAACGGCGCGGAAGCGCTGGACGGGCACGGCCACGGAAACGATGAGCTCGCCCTTCTCGGTAACGCGCTCGACATAGCCGCGCACGCCCGTCAGCGCATTGGTCACCTCAGGGTAGATCGAGCCGTTGCCACCCGGCGGTTCTTTATAGAGCGGCAGGTTGCCCGGCTGCAAAAGCTTGTTCAGCCAGCTGTTGAGCTTTTCGCCGATGCCCGTCGCCTCCGGCTCGATCGGCGGCAGGTCGAAGCGCAGCACCTGGCCGCCGCTATAGAGATGGCGCGAATCGAGCAGCAGGTCGGCGTCCGCGTCGAACAGGCGGGCGCGGGTGCGCGTCGGCGAGATCAGCCGGCGCAGAACCGGCGCGACACGCTCCTGGATGATCGGGAAGTCGAGATCCTCGTCGCTCGGCAGCGGCGTGATGCTCTGGCCGGCCTGCAGTTCCAGCAGCTTTTCGGGATCGATGGTGATCGAATTGGTATCGACCGAGGCGGAAGCGGAGATCGCGCCGGCGATGATTTCGCCCTGGGTCAAAAGGCTTTCGACGCGCGCGTCGATCAGCCCCTCGCGGAACTGGTTGAGGTACATGATGCCGCCGACCAGAACGACGAGCGCTACCAGGTTAAAGAAGACGATACGGCGGGTGAGGCTCGAGAAGACGGCATTGCCGAAGAGACGACGAATGAGCGTGAAGGGATGCGCCCAGCGGCGCTGGCCCTTCAGTGCCTGGGCACGCCCGTCAGTGTCTTCAATGTCGCCGTGCAAGACTTCTACCAAATGTCCCGCTCCCGCGCGGACTGTCCTTCATAATCGTTCGATAGCGGCGGCGCTGCCGGCCGGTTGCGCCGCCTTCCATGGTTTTGATCCGAAGACGGCGGAGATCGTGTCGAGCCTCAGATGAGGCCATCACCATCGCGCCGCTTCAAATGCGCCACTCTGGGCTCGATGGCAAGCCCCGAGGCTCAGGCACTCTCCCGGAAACGATAGCCGACACCGTAAAGCGTCTCGATCATGTCGAAGTCGTTGTCGACCATCTTGAACTTCTTGCGCAGCCGCTTGATGTGGCTGTCGATGGTGCGGTCGTCGACATAGACCTGTTCGTCATAGGCAGCGTCCATCAGTGCGTCGCGGCTCTTCACCACGCCCGGGCGCTGCGCCAGCGAATGAAGAATGAGGAATTCCGTCACCGTCAGGGTCACCGGCTCGCTCTTCCAGGTACAGGTGTGGCGCTCCTGATCCATCACCAACTGCCCACGCTCGAGCGAGCGCGACGGCGCGTCGGTTGCCTTGACGGTATTGTTCGGATTGGCGGCCGCGGCTTCGCGGTTGGCGGCGCGGCGCAGGATCGCCTTGACGCGTTCGACCAGAAGGCGCTGCGAAAACGGCTTGGTGATGAAGTCGTCGGCGCCCATCTTCAGGCCGAAGAGTTCGTCGATCTCTTCATCCTTGGAGGTGAGGAAGATCACCGGCAGGTCCGACTTCTGCCTCAGGCGGCGCAGCAGTTCCATGCCGTCCATACGCGGCATCTTGATGTCGAAGATCGCAAGCTGCGGCGGCCGGGCGAGCAGGCCTTCGAGCGCGGAAGCGCCGTCGGTATAGGTCTCGACTTTGTAGCCTTCTGCCTCCAGGGCGATGGATACGGACGTCAGAATATTCCGGTCATCATCGACAAGCGCGATGGTCTGCATCGTGTTCAACTCCGTCTTTTGAGGTGCCGGTCCCGTCCCCGAAAACTCCGGCATTCGCGAGTCACGGGTGCGTTAGTGAGTATAAAGGTGGAACAAATTGTGGCGAAGCCCAAAAAGCACCTGTCGTGACGATAGGATAGGTCCCGTCAGATCGGTGTTCGACAGGCCGATTTCAACCGATTAAAAAAACGATAATTTTCTTTAAATCGATTAATATACTGAAATCATTATTCTTTTTTTTGACGTCGCCTTGTTTTTGAGCGAGCATGCAAGTAAGGTCCGGCGAAATTCAACGCCAATGGCCAAACACGAAGGAAGCTTGACCATGGAGCAACTCGGCACTCGCAATCTCGCGAACGGCTTGGAAAAACTCGGCTTTATCGACCTGGAAACGGTTCGGTACAACCTCGAAGCCGCAGAGCTTTATGAGGAAGCTCTTCGCCGCGGCGAGGCTGAGCTGACGGCACACGGTGCGCTCGTCGCCCGTACCGGCCAGCACACCGGTCGCTCGCCGAAGGACAAGTTCGTCGTTCGCGATGCGAACACCGACGACCAGATCTGGTGGGACAACAACAAGCCGATGTCTCCGGAGCATTTTGCCCTGCTGCGCAAGGATATGCTTGAGCACGCCAAAGGCATGTCGCTCTACGTGCAGGACCTGGTTGGCGGCGCCGATGCCGACAACGCCCTGCCGACGCGCGTCGTTACCGAGTACGCCTGGCATTCGCTGTTCATCCGCAATCTGCTGATTCGCCCAGCCCGCGAAGCGCTCGGCTCCTTCCTGCCGAAGCTGACGATCATCGATCTGCCGAGCTTCAAAGCAGATCCGGAGCGCTACGGCTGCCGCACCGAGACGGTCATCGCCTGCGACTTCACCAACGGCCTGATCCTGATCGGCGGCACGTCCTATGCCGGCGAAATGAAGAAGTCGGTCTTCACCGTTCTCAACTACCTGCTGCCGAAGAAGGGCGTCATGCCGATGCACTGCTCGGCAAACGTTGGCCCGGCCGGCGACACCGCGATCTTCTTCGGCCTCTCCGGCACCGGCAAGACGACGCTTTCGGCCGACCCGACCCGCACGCTGATCGGCGACGACGAGCACGGCTGGGGCGAGCAGGGCGTCTTCAACTTCGAAGGCGGCTGCTACGCCAAGGCGATCCGCCTGTCGGAAGCCGCCGAGCCGGAAATCTACGCCACGACCCGCCGCTTCGGCACCGTCATGGAAAACGTCGTGCTTGACGAGCGCCGCGTTCCTGATTTCGACGACGGTTCGCTGACGGAAAACACCCGTTGCGCCTATCCGCTCGACTTCATCCCGAATGCCAGCGCCACCGGCACCGCACCGCAGCCGCGCACCATCATCATGCTGACCGCCGATGCGTTCGGCGTGATGCCGCCTATTGCCAAGCTGACGCCGGAACAGGCGATGTACCACTTCCTTTCCGGCTACACCGCCAAGGTCGCCGGCACGGAAAAGGGCGTTACCGAGCCGGAAGCCACCTTCTCGACCTGCTTCGGCGCACCGTTCATGCCGCGTCACCCGTCGGAATACGGCAACCTGCTGAAGGACCTGATCGCCAAGAACGGCGTCACCTGCTGGCTGGTGAACACGGGCTGGACCGGCGGCGCCTACGGCACCGGCAGCCGCATGCCGATCAAGGTAACGCGCGCTCTGCTCGCGGCCGCGCTTGACGGCTCGCTGAACGCTGCGGAACTGCGCACCGATGCCAACTTCGGCTTTGCCGTTCCGGTCTCGGTCCCGGGCGTCGACGACGGCATCCTCGACCCACGCTCGACCTGGGCCGATGGTGCAGCCTATGACGCACAGGCCCGCCGCCTGGTCGACATGTTCATCACGAACTTCGCCAAGTTCGAGAGCCATGTGGACGGCAGCGTTCGCGACGCGGCTCCCGGTACGAAGATCGCCGCCGAATAAACATTGTCGGCTATGATTCACGTGAAACCCGGTCCTTGTGGCCGGGTTTTTCGCTTTCGCGTCTGCTCTATGTCCCTTTAAATCCTCTTCGATCTAAGGCGAGCCAGAGTGCTACGGCGACCTTTGCGCCTCTGATGAGACGCGCGGCGCCGCAGTGTTTTCAACGGGTTCGCTCTGTGCCATAGATCGGGCCGAGGTGAACCATGGCCAGCGACCCGCTCTACATAAACGACAATATCGTCCTTGCCGGCTGGGAGCTGACGGAGCAATTCGTGCTGGCCGGTGGCCCGGGCGGGCAGAACGTCAACAAGGTGTCGACCGCCGTTCAGCTGTTCTTCAACGTCCAGGCGTCTCCGGCGCTTTCCGATCGCATCAAGGCCAACGCCCTGAAGATCGCCGGCAAGCGCGCCTCGAAAGAGGGCGTGCTGATGATCGAGGCGAGCCGCTTTCGCAGCCAGGAGCGCAACCGCGAGGATGCGCGCGAGCGGCTGAAGGAGTTGATCCTGAAGGCTGCCGAACCCCCGCCGCCGCCGCGCAAGAAGACCAAGCCGACGCGCGGCTCCGTCGAGCGGCGTCTCAAGGAGAAGTCGGGTCGCGGGGAGATCAAGAAGCTCAGGGGCCGGCCTGGAGGCGATTGATTCTTTTTGCGGCTCCCTTGCCTTTTGGCGGGCAGCGCCCTCTCTTATCGAGCAGTGTTTTCGCAAAAGGAGGTGGCATGAAAGAGACCGCGTCCGCTGAGAGAACGGATCACTGAGATGCAGGTGATGATTGAGGGACAGCCACGCTTCCGGCCTTTCGGCTTATCCTGTTGGGGTTTTGGAGATCTCAACA
>NZ_JACVAO010000080.1:0-439 GCF_014851885.1 Ensifer sp. ENS02
TCTCCAGGCCGACAACCAAAGGCGCTTGACCGACATCTCCAACTCCAAGAAGGCCCTCAGCTACAGTGACCAGTAAAATCACCATACCAGCGAAGGTGCTTTTTCCTCTGCTGATCGCGGCCGGCCTCGCCGGCTGCGGTACAGCTGCGAAGGAAAAGACCGCGCCTTGCAAGAGACCTGCGAACCTGACCTCCTACGCGCCGGATCCGCGTCCCGAATGTGGCCCGATGATGAGCATCAACGGCGACGCAGCAGCCGCCTTTGAGGCGATCGACGCAATGACGGCTGAATAGGACGATTGCGACGATGCAAGATTTCCTTGGGGCGCTGCTCGACAGAATTGAAGAGACCGGTGCGAATTTCTCCTCGCGAGCCTACGGGATCGTTGGCGACGAGGTGGTGCCGCTGCTCACCATCATGTTCATTGCATATGTGGCCT
>NZ_JACVAO010000081.1:0-401 GCF_014851885.1 Ensifer sp. ENS02
GGACGCGGGGTGGAGCAGCCCGGTAGCTCGTCAGGCTCATAACCTGAAGGCCGCAGGTTCAAATCCTGCCCCCGCAACCAAATCAAAAAAAGCCCGCATGGAGAAATCCAGCGGGCTTTTTGACGTTCCGGGGACAGGGAAAGGACGCCAACAGGCGCAAGTCGCAAGCTCAGGCGCGGGCAAAAAAACCGATCACGCCAGCCAAGTCCGAGGGCATGATGCCGTAACGCGGTGAGCGAGCTTTCGCCAGGCGCTTACGTAGCCGCCACCAAAGTGCGGATTTCGGTAAATCGGGACATTCATTTCAGCAAGTCGCGGACAAGCGTTTCGCTAAGTCGCGGACAACGGGTGCGATCGAATTCCGGTTGCCTGGTTGCTGTTACGGGTGATTGATTTCGGTT
>NZ_JACVAO010000082.1:0-375 GCF_014851885.1 Ensifer sp. ENS02
TCAGAAGTTCGAGAATAGGGCTGATCAGCCCGTCCGACTCGATCTGGACGCCGGTGACGCGCTTGATCTGTCCAACCAGAATCGAGAGGGAAATTCCAGCAAAGAAGCCTGTGAGGATCGGGCGCGAAAGAAAGGTCGCGAGCACGCCGAGACGGACGAGGCGTGCAATCAGGCAGAGGATGCCGACGATGAGGGCCAGCAGGGCCGCCGCCGTTACGCGGTCAGCGCCACCGGCAGAGGAGGCGAATACCGTCGTCAGCACGGCCGCCAGCACCGTCATCGTCGCCGCATCCGGTCCGACGATCAGTTGCCGCGACGGACCGAAAAGGGCGTAGGCGACAAGCGGCGTGATGCTCGCATAAAGGCCCGTCTCGG
>NZ_JACVAO010000083.1:0-348 GCF_014851885.1 Ensifer sp. ENS02
TCGCGCCCGATCCTCACAGGCTTCTTTGCTGGAATTTCCCTCTCGATTCTGGTTGGACAGATCAAGCGCGTCACCGGCGTCCAGATCGAGTCGGACGGGCTGATCAGCCCTATTCTCGAACTTCTGAGGCAGGCCGGCTCCATCCACTGGCCCACTCTGGTGTTTGCCTTGGCGTGTTTTGCGCTGCTGCAGGTCGCCCGCTTCTATCGCTCACCCGTTCCAGGTCCTGTTATCGTCGTCTTCGTCGCGGTGTTGTTGTCATATCTCTTCGACTTCGAAGGGCGCGGCATGACGGTCGTCGGCAACATTCCCGACGGCTTGCCGACCTTCGTCCTGCCTCGTCTCGAG
>NZ_JACVAO010000084.1:0-337 GCF_014851885.1 Ensifer sp. ENS02
GCCTGTCGCTGATGGTGCAGGAGACGTTGAAGCGCGATCCGATGAGCGGCCATCTCTTCGTCTTCCGGGGCCGGAGCGGCGGCCTGATCAAGGTGATCTGGCACGACGGCCAAGGTGCCTGCCTGTTTACGAAGAAGCTCGAGCGCGGGCGGTTCATCTGGCCATCCGCGGCCGACGGCACGGTGGTGATCACGCCCGCGCAGCTCGGCGATTTGCTCGAAGGCATCGACTGGCGAATGCCGCAAAAAACCTGGCGTCCGACGTCGGCGGGATGAGCAAAACCGCTGGCACGGCGGGAGCGAATATGATTCCATCCCGCCATGACCGATGCGGCCGA
>NZ_JACVAO010000085.1:0-325 GCF_014851885.1 Ensifer sp. ENS02
ATCACGGCAAGATCATCAAGCAGGGCAACAAGTGGCTGCGCTGGGCTTTTGTCGAAGCGGTCACCCCGGCGATCGCCAGCGATCCACAGCTTCGCGCCCAATATGAGCACCTGAAGATCAGAGGAACCAACAAGGCGCGTGTGGCGATGGCGCGCAAGCTTTTGACGATCGCCTTCCAGATCCTGCGCGACCAGCGCGCTTACGAGCCGCGCGGCGAAAGCATCATCACGGAAGGCGCGTCAATGAAATCCCGACTGTCCTGATGACTTTCTAGCGAGCCTAGCAGTGCCGGGCTGCGCTCCTCAAGGAGAATGGGAAGCCGGGA
>NZ_JACVAO010000086.1:0-323 GCF_014851885.1 Ensifer sp. ENS02
CTTACGAGCCGCGCGGCGAAAGCATCATCACGGAAGGCGCGTCAATGAAATCCCGACTGTCCTGATGACTTTCTAGCGAGCCTAGCAGTGCCGGGCTGCGCTCCTCAAGGAGAATGGGAAGCCGGGAGCCGAACGCCACTCTGTGACCGAAGCCAAGCCATCAGGTCACGCATTGGAGAATGGTTCAGAACCGAAGGACGGCCCTGTCCAGCGGAACGAAGACCATTGAGCCGATCGGCAAAAAAGGCCGGTCAGAACAAAACCGAACCCAAGGAAAGCCGCCAACTCAAGGCGTTCTGCCCCTTGCGTTCTTTCATTGGAGA
>NZ_JACVAO010000087.1:0-317 GCF_014851885.1 Ensifer sp. ENS02
TAGTTTATCAACAGCTGGAATTATTGTGTAAATTCAGTGAGTTGTCGATTTTTGAAGTTTTTTTGAACGTGGCTGTTGACGTGTCGGATGTGTGGGGTCTATAAGCCCGATCACTGACGAGGGCGGCGGCGCTGCTGGCGACGACGACCTTCGCTCTAGAGTTTCCTGGTTGGCTTGGTGCTGATTGAGAGGTTCGGGACGAGAGTTCTGGGCTTTGTGGGAACGGTTTGACGGACGGTGCGTTCGTCGGTTTTTTGACAATTGAATATAGAGAAAGAGAAACGTGGGCGGCGGAGCTCGTGGGGAACTTCGGTTCC
>NZ_JACVAO010000088.1:0-315 GCF_014851885.1 Ensifer sp. ENS02
GCGGCATGTCCGGGCGCGGCTCGCGGAAGTCCTCGAAGTCGGCGGCGGAAAACACCAGCATCTCGCCGGCACCGTTGTGGCGGAAATAGTCGTTACCCTGCTTGTACTTGACCGACGACGTCCATTTCAGGAAGTCGTCCTTCTCCTGCTTCGGCTTCTGGGTGAAGAGGTTGTAGGCAAGGCGGACTGTCATCTGGCCCTCGTCCGAGAGCTTCTGGATGACGGCATAGTCATCCGGGTAGTTCTGGAAGCCGCCGCCGGCGTCGATGACGCTGGTGACGCCGAGCCGGTTGAGCTCGCGCATGAAATGACGGG
>NZ_JACVAO010000089.1:0-315 GCF_014851885.1 Ensifer sp. ENS02
AGACGAAGTACCATCGGCGCTGGGGCGTTTCACGGCCGTGTTCGGAATGGGAACGGGTGCAGCCACCCCGCCAGAACCACCAGGTCGGCAAAGCGCAAGATTTGCGTCTAGCGGACGCAAACCGGATTGAGAAGCTGGTGAGTTGGTCGAGCCAACTCGTTTTGTTTTGAACACGTCGCTCATCTGAAGATGAGCATGAGCAATGGGAACGATCAAGCCAATCGAACGATTAGTACTGGTAAGCTTCATGCGTTGCCGCACTTCCACACCCAGCCTATCAACGTGGTCGTCTTCCACGGTTCTCAAGGGAATACT